>JAHIRQ010000062.1 GCA_018818645.1 Bacillota bacterium | reverse complement strand
CTCAAATAACTAGTTACTTAAACTGTGGCGGTTAAGTAAAAGTCATCTGTAACACTAGCTAACCTCCAAATTTTACTAGCTAAAGGGGGTTTTTATTGTTTATCTACAAAAGGTGCTTGACTTTTAATAGTTAGTCACCTCTTTATATCAATTTATAAATCTCTAGTAATGTTTTCGCTCCAACTTCGCTTTCGAATTTCTTATATGAATCAAAATGATTATCCATACCCATCACATCAGAAATCACTTTGATCGATAGGATTGGAATATTTTTCTCAAAAGCAACATGATATAATGCTGCACCTTCCATATCCACAACAAATGATTCTTCTTTTTCTTCTGTCATAAAATAATCACCTGTGAATAATTGACCTGTTTTTAAATTGTGAATTTTTTGTTTTGCATCTTCAATAAGCTTTTTTGATGATAAGAAAACCTCTGGGAATCCAGGAACCTGCCCTTTTTTATAACCAAATAAAGTTAAATCAAAATCATGATAGCTGGCTTGTTCAATTAAAACAACATCTCCAACCACGTATGGCTTACTTGCTCCAGCAAATCCTAAATTATAAATTGCATCAACTTTGTTTGTGGCTAAAAAGGCAGCTAATTGAGAAGCAGCATTCACCTTACCAATCCCTGTCAATAAAACCTTCTTATTAAACGATTGGTTTTCTAAGATCTCCTTTGCTTCCTCTTTCATTGCTAGCACAACCAAAATCATATTTTTTCTCCTAGAATTTGCTTAATTTTTGTAACGATTAAGTCTACAGCAATTTCATGCTTCCGATCATTTGGTATGATGACATCCGCATATCTTTTTGTTGGTTTGATATGTTTATGAAACATTGGCTTAACTGTTTTCTCATATTGACTAATAATATTTTCTAATGTTCTTCCACGTTCCTTCATGTCTCGTAGCATTCTTCTAATAAATCTTGTGTCATCATCAAGCTCAACAAAAAGATTCATGTCTGACAATTCTCTAATCTTTTCATTTTCTAAAATTAGAATCCCTTCTACAATTATAATTGGTTTTGCAGTGATATGTTCAATTTCATTACTTCTTGTATGGTTGACAAAATCATAGACAGGTTTGTCTATGGATTTACCAGCTAAGAGCATCTTAAGGTGTTCATAAAGCAATTGATTATCGAGTGAACTTGGATGGTCGTAGTTTGTTAAGTAACGCACCTCAAGAGGTAAATTGCTTTGATCTAAATAATAATCATCGTGTCGAATAATAATTACGTCGTCAAATCCTGCACGGTCTAATATCTCTTGAACAACTGTACTTTTACCAGAGGCAGATCCTCCAGCAACCAATATCAACAAGGGCTTCTTCATATGTTTTTTCCTATTGACTAAATTTGACATTCAGGTGCAAGTCTAGCTTGAACCTCTTCGTCAATAATATCATTTAACTCTTTATGTTTCTTAAACCAAACAACAGCATATGGGCAAGTGGCAACAACTTTGTATCCTTTAGCTTTTGAATGTTTATAAACTTCATGCATCAATAAACTTGCAATACCTTGTCCTCGAAGTGCTGGGTCGACAAACGTATGGTCAACAACAACGACCCCTTCTTCAATAAACGGGAAAGTTGCATTTACAATAACTACCCCTTCTTCATTTTTTACGTAAATCTTATGGTCTTCATAGATAAAGTTCATTTTAGTCATCTCCTCCTAAATAGTATATCAAAATTGATAGAAAAAATCATGGATAATCCCGTATTAAAATAAAGAATAATTAACTATTCTCTATTTCCTTTTGTTTAATCTTTGTTAAACTTTTAAAAATTAATGCATAGGATTGGTCAATGAGCTCTCTCAAGAGGTCATCCGAAAGATCACCACTTAAATCGATAGAATTCCAATGTTCTTTATTTAGGTAGTATCCTGGCACAATATCCTTATATTCACTTCTCAAAAACTGTCCATAAACTGGGTCTAATTTTAGACTAATAATGTCTTTTTTTTCTTTGTTTTGACCAATCATAGCAACCATTTTCCCTGCTAAAAGATATCTGGTTGCTTCCCATTCCATTTGATAATCCTTGATAATTCCTTTTTTGCTCAAACAATATTCATCAATCCATAAATACTTCATTATATCACCCATATCTAGTATACCATATCTCAAAAATTATTTCTTTTATAAATAAGAGGTGTATTTATAATAATATGGGCGTTTATTTATAATTTTATTCTATTTAGTGATATAATCATCATGTAGTACATTTTACTTTAGGAGGTCTTCATGACTAGGAAATTATTAATAATCGAAACTTCATTTGTGTTAATTTCTATAATATTTATCATTTTAGGATTTGTGTTTAGTAATATTTCATCGGACTCAATGATTGTTCCTATTTTATTTGGTGCATCATTTGCTATTGGTGGTTTTGCTAAAGCTAAAGAAGGTATACTTGCTACTATAAAAGAAAAATCTTTAAATGTTGAAATTCTAATGATTCTTGCTGCACTAGGTGCATTCATCGTAGGAGATTATTCCGAAGGTGCAATTCTTATCCTAATCTTTTCAATTAGTGGAGTACTTGAATCCTATGCGACTTCAAGAAGTGAAAAAGCGTTAACCAGTTTATTAAAACTAGCTCCAGAAACTGCACTTCTACTTGAGAATGGTCAAGAAAAAGAGGTTTTAGTTTCTGAACTTAAGATTGGCCAAAAGGTTATCGTAAAAGTTGGTCAACAAGTTCCAGTAGATGGAAAAATTGTCACTGGCGCGACTTCATTAAATCAAGCAGCAATTACTGGTGAATTTGTTCCTGTCTATAAAGATACAAATGATAGTGTCTTCGCTGGATCCATTAATATAGAATCAACAATAGTTGTCGAAACAGAGAAAGATCCTAAAGATTCCGTTGTGCAAAAAATAGTTGATTTTGTTAAGGATGCCCAAAACAATAAAACAAAATCTCAATCATTTATCGATAAATTTGAGAAGTACTATGTTTATTTAGTTATTGTGATGGCAATCTTATTCATGTTAGTTCCACCATTTTTTAATTGGTGGACTCCAGAATATGCCTTTAATCGAGGAGTTATTGTCTTAGTTGTTGGATCACCTTGTGCTCTTGTAGCATCGATTACACCAGCAATGCTATCTTCTTTATCCAATGGAGCAAGACATCGCATACTCATTAAAGGTGGAAATCCATTAGAATCACTCATTGGATTAAAAGCAATTGTCCTTGATAAAACCGGAACTATTACATCAGGTGTTCCAAAGGTAGTAAGAATAGAAATTATAGATGAGTTGGATCGTGAAAACATACTCTCTATATTATATACACTAGAAAGTCAATCTGGTCATCCACTCGCTAAATCAATCGTTTCTTCTCTCGATGCAAAATACATGAAAAAATCAATCAAGACTTCTGAGGTATCAGGTCGTGGGATGGAAGCAACTATTGACGGTGATTTATGGCAAATTGGTCGATTTGATTCAGAAATTCATAAGGATCTTCTTGAAAAGCTAGATCGATGCAATTCACTTGGTCATAGCAATGTAGCAATCATTAAGAACTCAGTAACTATTGGATTTGTCGCATTGATGGATACTATTAGAGATCACGCAAAAGCTGTGATGACTGAATTAAAACAAATGGGAATTAAAACTGTATTGCTGACTGGAGATAATAACTTCACTGCAAATGCAATAGCAAAAGAAGCTGGTATTGAATCCTTTGAATCGAATTGTTTTCCTGAAGATAAGGTAACCCGCGTTAAAGAACTTCAAAAATCTTTAGGTAAGGTCATGATGGTTGGTGATGGTATCAATGATGCACCTGCACTTGCTATAGCAGATGTAAGTGTTGCGATGGGAACAGCTACCGATGTTTCTCTAGAAACCTCAGATATCGTTATCATGAATGATAAGCTAGAAAATATAACAAGAATCATTAAACTATCGAAAAGAATGAGAAAAATAACCCTGCAAAACATTATTTTCTCAACCACTGTCATTTTATTCCTATTGATTAGTAATGTATTTGGTATGATAGAACTTCCAACTGGTGTCGTTGCTCATGAAACATCAACTATTTTAGTTATTTTAAATAGCTTGCGTCTTTTATTAAAGTAAACTGTTTAGTACTTTAGTCACCTGTCTAAAGTACTTTTTTTTATCGAAAAATTTAAGCATACTATTTGCAATTTGTAGTAAAATGATAATAAGGGTATTCATAGGTTTATCGTTCATTTTTTTCTTTTACATGCCCAAATGAATTAGATAAGGAGAAACATACTATGTTATTCAACGAGTTCTCAGTAACAACCCTTTTTATTGGAATCGCAGTGATTTCTTCATTAATTGCTATTCTTTATGCATTTGTTTTATATAAAAAGGTAAGTAAGATTCAAGTAAATCACACACGTATTGAAGAGATTTCATCCTACATTCATGAAGGTGCGATGGCATTCATGAAAAGACAATACCGAATCATCATCTACTTTGCACTCGGTGTTGGAGCATTACTTGCAGCAACTGAACTTGTTCCTGCTCTTCGAGGGTCTGAGGGGGTTGGTTGGAAGGCAGCAATTGCATTTATTGTTGGAGCATCATTCTCCGGTCTTGCTGGTTGGGTTGGAATGCATACTGCGACCAAAGCGAACTCAAGAACAACCTCTAAAGCAAATACTGAAGGTATGCCAGGAGCACTTCGTGTAGCATTCTCTGGTGGTTCAGTTTTAGGATTAACCGTAGTTGGATTAGGATTATTCGGCTTAACCATATTATTCTTTGTCTTTTATTGGGTATTTGGAGGAAACTCAGGCGTACCTAAGGAACAATACTTAGCACTTACACATGCTGTCAATACAGTTGCAGGTTATGGACTAGGTGCTTCACTGATTGCTTTATTCGGACGTGTTGGTGGAGGTATTTTTACAAAAGCTGCAGATGTTGGTGCTGATTTAGTTGGTAAAGTTGAAGCAGGTATTCCAGAAGATGATCCAAGAAATCCTGCTGTTATTGCAGATAATGTTGGTGATAATGTAGGCGATGTTGCAGGTATGGGTAGCGATTTGACTGAATCCTATGTGGGTTCTATCATTTCAGCTCTTACTCTTGGTATTTATGCCTTTGTTGCATTTACACCTGCAGATGTTATAGATGGTTCAGTTATTTTAAATGCTTCTGTCTTAGCAAGCATTGTTGGTGCAGTTATCTATCCACTTTTAATTGCTGGATTAGGATCTATAGCTGCTGTGATTGCAGTATTTATCGTTAGATCTAGAAATTGGCACAATCCTCAGCTTGCCTTAAGTGTATCTACTTATCTTGCTGCTTTCATCATGCTACTCGCAAGCTTATTATTTAGTCATATCATGTTTGATGGTATTAGAGCTTGGGGAGTCTTCGGTGCTGTAGTTACTGGGTTAGTGGTTGGTGTTGGTATCGGATTTATCGCTGAATACTATACATCATCAGATTATAAACACGTTAAAGAGATTGCTCATCAATCTGAAACAGGACATGCAACCAATGTAATTGCTGGATTTGGAGTTGGTATGCAATCCACTTTCTTAACTGTAATGATTCTCGTTGGTGGAATTGTTATTTCATATTTATTCACTAAAGACATGTATGGAATTGCTTTAGCAGCTGTTGGTATGTTATCAACTGCTGGCATAACCATTTCAGTTGATGCTTATGGTCCAATTGCGGATAATGCTGGTGGAATTGCTCAAATGAGTAAACTAGATAAAAAAGTGAGAGCAATTACAGATAAACTAGATTCTGTAGGAAATACTACAGCTGCAATCGGTAAAGGATTTTGTATTGGTTCAGCTGCATTAACATCAATTGGTTTATTTTTCGCTTATGAGAAATCTGCTGGTTTATCGGATGGAGCTGGAATTGATATCTTGCAACCTGGTGTTATGGTTGGTATCTTTATAGGTGCAATGCTTCCTTTCTTATTCACTGCTTTAGTCATTAAATCAGTTGGTAAAGCAGCCAATAAGATGATTGAAGAAGTGAGAGCACAGTTTAGAAACGATCCAGGTATTATGGAAGGTACATCTCTTCCTGACTATGCGAAATGTGTTGATATATCTACTAAGGCTGCGCTTAGAGAAATGGTCTTACCAGCAATGATTGCAGTATTTTCACCAATACTTGCTGGAATTTTCCTTGGAACACAAGGCTTAGGTGGTTTACTAGTTGGTGGATTGGTCTCTGCAATTATGCTTGCTGTCTTTATGGCAAACTCAGGTGGTGCTTGGGATAATGCGAAAAAGCATATTGAAGAGGGAAATCTTGGTGGTAAGGGATCTGAAGCACATAAAGCTGCAGTAACAGGAGATACAGTTGGTGATCCTTTTAAGGATACTGCTGGTCCATCGATGGATATATTGATTAAGTTAATGAGTATTGTGTCCTTGATTATCGTACCAATATTAGCAGAAATTGATCCAATCTTAAAATTCTTGTTCAAATAAAAAAAATAGCTAACTCATTCATTTGAGTTAGCTTTTATTATTTTTAATTTGATTCAGCCGATTTTCTTCCTCTAGCTTTGACAATCGTTTATCAATAGATAGTAAAACGAGTGCGTTAACAACAAAAAAAGTGATGACTATAAAATCTACTACACCTTTAAAAAGATTAATGATAAAGAAAACTATTCCTGCAGCCATCATTAAGAAACTAATTGTTACTAGTAAATTAATCCCATCCCCAGTTTCCTTATATCCTTTTTTACTTGCAACTTCAGCGTTTAAGATACCACCACAAGTTTCACATAGTATTGCACTGTCATCATTATTCTTACCACAAAATTTGCATCGCATACCCATTCCCCCTAGAATGTATCATCTAAAGCAATTGTAACAAATAAGTACACATTATTCAATGTATAAATAAAAAAACGGCAATTGCCGTTCGCGAATTTAAGTGGCGCCCACACCAGGACTCGAACCTGGGACCCCCTGATTAACAGTCAGGTGCTCTAACCAACTGAGCTATGTAGGCCTATTAGGCGCTGCTTAATAATTTTTTATAAAAATAAGTGAGGTATGCCTGGCAACGTCCTATTTTCGCTCCTTGGAACTATCTTCGGCGCTGAAGTGCTTAACTTCTGTGTTCGGTATGGGAACAGGTGTGACCACTTCGCCATCGTCACCAGACATCTCTCAAAACTAGATAAATTCTTTTCGTAAAAGTCTTTTTTAAGGTTAAGTCCTCGACCTATTAGTACCAGTCAGCTTCATCCATCACTGGACTTCCACACCTGGCCTATCAACCTCATCGTCTATAAGGGGTCTTACTAAATTGGGAGATCTCATCTTAAGGTGGGCTTCACGCTTAGATG
>JAHIRQ010000061.1 GCA_018818645.1 Bacillota bacterium | reverse complement strand
TTCTGAATCCATAAACCAACCCTCGAATATTTCCCCTAATATTACTGGGTCTTCTGGTCTTACAGCAAACTCATTTTCAACAATAACTTGAACTTGACCACCAATCGTTACATTATAGGTTGGTAGTGCTTCCCATTTCGCATAAAGCGTTATTGGTGAAGAAATAATATTTGTAAATAGATAATCTGTTGTATATAGTTCGTCAATGTACCAACCTACAAACTCAAATCCATATTGAATGGGATCAATTGGTTCACTCATCACAGTATTTTCTTTAACATAGACCATTTGATTGTCTAAACCATGTGATAAGACTAGTGTCACAGCTATACTATTTGAAGGTATATAACTACCCTTTAGATTAAACATCTGCTCTTGATAAAACCATGAAGCATTTACTGTAAAGGATGCAAGATGGTCAGCCCACCAATCTTGGTTGATTGAATCCGTGGAATGAAGCACAAACTCACTCGCTAAATTATGTTTATTCAGTGTACCTGTGATTTGGAAAGTGACTGCATAAATATTTTCAATGGTTTGGACATTTTTTTCTCCAGAGATATGTCCTAAATTTGATCCTGTGCTTGTCATAGAGCCTGTGATGTAGATATTTCTAGCTTCAGTTATTGCATCAACTTCATTGAACCCAATAATTCCACCTAAATAACTTCCACCAACTAAATCTATATCTAAGACTGCTCTATCGATTGATAATTCTATGGTTCCACTTAAATGACCATAAATTCCACCAACTCGATTTGTTGCTTGAACGGATACATTTTTGAGTTGAATATCTTCTATAGTAATGATTCCAGTTGCTGTTCTACCGATTAAGCCACCTGCACCAGTATTGGTGTTTTCAACGGTTGTGTCTTCAATCACGATATTATTGACATCAACAATAAAACCATTTTTAGTATACCCAATTAAACCTCCGACACCATTCGAACTATTTCCCTTGACTGATGAATTGATGATTCTTATATCATGAATTTTGACGTTTGTTCCATCCACTTCACCTACAAGTATTCCAGCTCTTCCAGTAGATATAACATGAACATTATCTAGAGTTAGGTTATAAATAGTTGCAGCATTCACTCTGGTAAATACACCACTGCGATCTCCTCCATTGATGGTTAAATTAGATAGCGTTTTACCATTTCCATTGATTGTTCCCTTGAAATTAAAGCTTGTATATATCCAGGTGTGTTGTGAAAAATCTATATCATTTGCAAGATAGAACACTCCACTAGAGTTATGAGTCGTAACGATTGTATTAAAATCTAAAGCCGATGTAATCGGAGTCCCCTCTACAATAACAATAACTTCCTCCCATTTTGCATAAAGTGTTAAATTTTCAGATATGATGGTCTCAAAGTTAAACTCACTTTCTAAACCTTGGTCTAAAAACCATCCTTTGAAGTCAAAATCATCTCTTGATGGATCACTAGGTTTAACAATCTTAGTTCCAGCTTCAATATCAACAATGCTTGTAATGATAGAACCCCCATTGGATTCAAATGTAACTGAGTATTTTTCAGGTTGTATTTCTTCCCACTTTGCATATAATGTCAAGTTTTCAGTTACACTGTCTGAACTAAAATTCCAAGGATCATTGAGTGTAGAGTCTTTGTACCATCCATTAAATTGATGATTAGTTTTACTTGGAGTTAATGGTTCATCAATACTTTGATTGGATTCTATATTTGATATAGCAGAAACTAAGGATCCTCCATTGGATTCAAATGTTACAGTGTATGTTTGATTTTGAACAGCAATCCACTTCGCGTGTAATGTTACATTAAATGTAACAGTGTCAGTAATGAAGTTCCAAACTGTTAAAAATGATGCATCTTTATACCATCCATCAAAGATAAAACCTTCCTTTATTGGAGGAGTTGGAGCACTTAAAATTGAATTGTATTCAATACCTTCAATACTACTTAAAGGTGTCCCTCCATTGGTGTTAAATGTTATAACATACGTAGTTACTACTTCTTCTGGAAGTGCAAAAATTGTGATCTGATAAGTTTTTTGGATTGAAAAATCCATTAACATAAAAGTAGCAGTTAATATAACAATTTGATCCTCTTGAAGGAATGTAGGACGTGTAATGACTCCTGAATTGGTTAGATACGATATATTACTTGAGACCCAAGTAACAGTTATATCATAATCTTGATAGTTCAATTGCTCTACTAACGTTACATTGTCACTCACTGATTGTGGAATGACAATAGTCAAAGAAGCTTCATTTAAGATAGCTTCGATTTCTGTCTCACTTAAATTGTTTTGACAAGCAAAAAGAACGAAGCTTGTGATCAGAGTGATTAAAAACACAAAAATTCTTTTTTTCATAAATTCTCCTAGTTGTTCATAAACGATTATATAATCAAATAAGTAACCGCTTTCATCCTCAATATACTAAAATTTTCGTTGCTAGTCAATTGTTTTTCAAAGAAAGGAACAATAATTCGTACATCGTACGATATATTAGACAACCCTATTTACATAATAAACAAAAAAGGAAAACTCGATTTTTCGTCAATAGTTTTCCTTTTGAATTTTAATTAAATAGATTCGTAACCAATCGATAATGCTTTTTGATTAATTGGAAGCATACCTTCTTTTTTTACACCTAAGAAGTATTTCAAAGACTTGATAATTACATCTTCCTTGAAAATATCAACTTTTTTCAAATATGCGCCTAGCATCACCATGTTTGCTACCTGTAATTTATCCAGTGATTGAGCTAGTTCAGTCATTGGAACTGGGAAAATATTTGCTTCATTATTTTCAAAATCTATCTTGATGAGTGATGAATTGAAGAATACATTTCCACCTTTTTTGATTTTATGACCAAATTTTGCAAGTGATGGTTCATTGAAAGCGAGTAGGTCATCTGATTGTTGAAAAACTGGTGAATATATCGGTTTATCACTAATTGTTATTGAGCAATTGGCTGTTCCACCACGTGTTTCAGGACCATATGTTGGTACCCATAAGCTATATAAACCTTGTTCATTTGCTGCATAAGCTAGAAGCTGTCCTGTGAGCATAACACCTTGTCCACCAAAACCTGAGATACGAATGGTTCTAATCATGTTTATCCACATCCTTGTATACACCTAATGGGTATATAGGAATCATGTTATCCTTAGCCCAATCAAGCGCTTGTTTTGGTTTCATTCCCCAGTTTACTGGACAAGTGGATACGACTTCAATGAGTGTAAAACCTTTCTTCTCGATTTGATAGGTGAATGCTTTTTTGATTGCTTTTTTAGCTTTTCTAATGTTCGGAACATCATGTAATGATACACGTTCTACGTAAGCAGCAGATTCTATTTGTCCAAAAATTTCAGAGATACGTAATGGTGCTCCATGCTGTTCAAGATTTCTTCCTTGTTGAGAAGTTGTTGAAACCTGTCCAATCAATGTTGTAGGTGCCATTTGACCACCGGTCATACCATAAGTTGCATTATTCGCAAGGATAACAGTAATATTTTCACCACGGTTTGCTGCATGAATTGCTTCTGCTATACCTATAGATCCTAAGTCACCATCTCCTTGATATGTAAATACAATACGATCTGGTAAAACACGTTTGATACCTGTTGCAACTGCGCAAGCTCTACCATGTGGTGCTTGCTGGAAATCTGTATTGAAATATTCATATGCAAATACAGAACAACCGACAGAAGCTACACCAACAGTATGATCGCATAACCCAAGTTCATCAAGTACTTCTGCAACTAATTTATGAAGAATTCCATGAGTACAACCTGGACAATAATGTGTTGTTAAATCCGTTAATCCTTTAGATCTTTCATAGCGAATCACGATTCCACCACCTTTTTATCGAAGTTTAGAATCGCATCAACGATTTCTTCTGGTTCAGGTACAACTCCACCTGCACGTCCAAAGAACGCAACTGGGAATCTTCCTTTATTGGATATTAATACATCATCTAACATCTGACCCATGCTCATTTCTGCAACGAGAATACCTTTGCAAGTCTTTGGAATAAAATCAAATGCTTTCTTTGGGTATGGCCATAATGAAATTGGTCTGATTAAACCAACCTTGATTCCCATTTCTTTAAGAGCATCAATAGATGAACGGACAATTCTTGCTACAGTGCCATAGGCAACAATAACATATTCAGGATTATCCATGTTAATCATTTCATACATAGTTTCATGTTTGATTACTTCTTTATATTTCGCTTGAAGCTTTAAATTATGATTTTCTAAATAAATTGGATCTAGTCCAACTGAAGAAATAACATTTCTTCCTTCATGGTACTTAGTACCAGTGGTAGCGTAGTTTTTTGGCTCTACATTGCGTTTTTTAGATGGTTTATCTAAATCTACTGATTCCATCATTTGACCAATAAGACCATCCGCTAAAATCATCACTGGGTTGCGATATATATCTGCAACCGTGAAGGCTTCCTTCATTAAATCAACTGTTTCTTGAATGGATTCTGGAGCAAAAACGATGACTCGATAATCTCCATTTCCTCCACCTCTAGTTGCTTGAAAATAGTCTGCTTGTGATGGTTGAATCCCACCAAGTCCAGGACCAGCTCTCATCACTGAAACAATTACACATGGCAGTTCAGCACCAGCCAAATAGCTAATACCTTCTTGCTTCAATGCAATCCCTACAGATGATGAAGAAGTCATTACTCTTTTACCTGCACCTGCTGCTCCATAAACCATATTGATCGCAGCAACTTCAGATTCTGCTTGAACAAAAACTCTTCCTTTTTCTGTTAAATACTTGGATAAGTATTCAGGAATTTCATTTTGTGGAGTGATAGGATATCCGAAGAAAGCATCACATCCAGCTGCAACCGCAGCTAAAGCGATTGCTTCATTCCCTTTCATAAGAACTTTACTCATTGTTCGAGTACCTCCACCTTAATGACTGAATCCGGACATACGATTGCACATTGCGCACAGGCAATACACTTATCGATATCACTGACGGAAATTAGATGGTAACCGTTAGAATTCATTCGTTCTTTGTCCAAGGATAATATTTCGACCGGGCAAAAGGCGACACATAGTTCGCATCCTTTGCATGACTCGTTATCGAAAGTCAATTTTCCTTTTTTCACATATTCACATCCTATCTTTTAATGTAGTTGTCTTGTACGTTGTTAATGGTTTCAATTCTCTTCTTAGCAAACACTTTAGCTGCAAGTTGAGTATGAATATTTTCTCTTTCAGCAATTTTAAAGATTTCTAATAAGCGGTCATAAATTTTTTCGATATCTCTTGTTGCACGACCGATGTTATATTCTTTTAATTCATGATAGACGTTAATTAAACCGCCTGCATTGATTACAAAGTCAGGAGCATATAAAATACCCATATCTTTAATCATGTTTCCGTGAATATCTTCTTCTAAAAGTACGTTATTTGCTGTACCCGCAATAATCTTCGCTTTAATTTGTGGAATGGTTTGATCATTTAATGATCCACCAAGAGCACATGGAACAAATACATCAACATCTGCACCATAAATCTTATCTGGATCAAGGAATTCAACATCTGGATGTTCTTTTCTTAGTCTTTCGATATGCTTTTTATTGATTTCAGTAAAGTATATTTTCTTTGCTTTCATTTCAACAAGTTTCTTAATTAAATAATAACCTGTTTGTCCCGCCCCTTGAACAGCAAACTTGTATTTAGAAATATCTTCATCACCAAACTTGTACTGAAGCGCAGCACGAATACCATGAAATGCACCAAGTGAAGTCATTGGAGAAGGATTTCCTGATTTACCTTCAAGACCAACAACATAATCTGTTTCCATGCTAACGAAATCCATATCCTTTGTACTTGTGTTAACGTCTTCAGCTGTAATGTATCTACCATTTAAACTTTGTACGTAACGACCAAGAGCTCTAAAATATCCTTCACATTTAACTTGATCTGGATCACCAATGAGGACAGTCTTGCCTCCACCTAAATTTAGACCTGCAGCAGCTGCCTTATAGGTCATACCTCTTGCAAGTCTCAAGCAGTCAACAACTGCCTCTTCTTCACTCGCATAATTCCACAGTCTAGTTCCACCAAGGGCTGGTCCTAATGTGGTGTTATGTATGCAAGTCATACCTTTCAATCCTGTTGTTTTGTCGTAAAAATATACGACTTGTTCGTACCGGTGTTTTTCCATGTACTCAAAATGTTTAAAATCGCTCATGTTTTTCTCCCTTCAATTTTTAAAAGCGCTTACATAAATTATTATAACACAGAACTTTTTATTTATATGATAAATCATATAATTTTTGTGAAATTATTTTTTTACATTTTTTCTATTGACATTGACGTAACGTAAGGGTTTATACTGTAGATATAAGGAGGTAAAAAATGGAATATTCAATCAATCAATTATCAAAGTTGAGTAGCACAACAACAAGAACGTTAAGATATTACGATGAGATAGGTTTGCTTAAGCCAAAAAGAATAAATAGTGCAGGATATCGAATTTATGGTCCAAATGAGATCAATACACTCCAACAAATATTATTCTTCAAAGAACTTGGTGTCGAACTTGAAACCATTAAATCAATACTTAAGAACAATCGAAATGAACAAATGAAACTTCTGAAAGGACATCTTTCAAAACTGTTACTCAAACAAAAACAAATTCATACATTAATAGAGAACGTGAATCAAACCATTGAATCCATCGAAGGAGGTTTTGAAATGAAGGATTCCGATAAATTTAAAGGATTTAAAAAAGAAATGCTTGATAAGAATGATGAAATCTATAGAGATGAGGTTATTCAAAAATGGGGAAAGGATGCTTATGATCAATCTAGAAAACATTTCGAAAACATGACTGAGATTGAGTATCTTGAGTTTATGAAGCTCAGTGATGATATTCAAGTAGGTTTAAAAAAAGCTTATGATTTGGGAAGCGATGAAAAATCTGAACACTCAAAAAAGGTTGCTGAACTGCATAAAAGATGGATTGAGCTAGCCTGGGGAACATATTCAATTGATGCTCATCACAATTTAGTACAAATGTATGTTGAGGATGAAAAATTCAAGAAGTATTATGATAAAGACCAAGAAGGCTTAGCAGTATTACTTAGAAATGCAGTATTCTATCACATCAAATGAAAAAGGCGATTTCGCCTTTTTTTGATTATTACCTATAATTGGTTTAATTTTTCTTGCAAAAGATTGATCAGTTTTCCTACATGTAGACCATCAACAAATGCATGATGCACTTCAATTGAAAATGGCATCAATAATTGTTGATTTGATTCTTCGAATTTACCCCATACCAATTTTGGTATCGCATCAAATCTGTCAATATTGTGTGCATGAGAAACCTGAGTGTATTTTGCCCAAGGAAATGTTGTTATGTAGACTAGGTCTTCTCTTTTTTCCATTTCTAGATTCATGAATGTTTTTCCTTGATTGAATGAAGTCTGTTTTGCTATCTCCAAGAATGTCTTTAAATCATTTTCTAATAGCACGGTTACAATTTTAAAATTTTCTGTTCCTTCTATTAAATCCGTAAATGATGGATGTGTACTATCAAATAGATATGGTTCTTCGCCAATAAATCGATATCTAAAATTTTCTATTTGATTCATGGTGTGCATGACATAATAAATAAATGTCAGGTAAAAGGAATAATTGCTTTTTTTCACATAACGATAAAAATTTGTTACATCTAAATTAAATGTCATTAAATATCTTGGGATATCAACAGAAATAAAGAAATTATATGTATTGAATCTATCCCAGTTTTGAAGATTTATTTTATGCATATTAATCACCCATTAAAAATTTTGATCTATTTTCAATCATTTGCTTCACTAGTTTGCTAAAGAATACTGCATCATATCCATGAACAGTTTTTCTAGTATGAAACTCAATGACTTGATTCCCAGCTTTTGCGAGATTTTTAGCATATTCAATCGCTTCATCTCTTAAACAATCATATTGCGCAGTTTCAATATAAGTTTTAGGCATATCCTCTAAGCTTGATAGAGTTGGTGAAGCATATTTCAACATATCAAAGTCACCATTTTTTAAGTAGACCTCCCACATGCTTTTGTTTAATACAGAATTCCACATCGGTGTATCATCATATTCCTTCATGGATGGTGTATCCTGTTTAACATCAATAACCGGATATAATAGCATTTGTTTGACTATCTTTGGACCACTCTTATCTCTAGCATAAAGTGCAATACCTGTCGCTAGATTTCCACCAGCTGAATCTCCACCGACACTGATTTGATCTTCATCGATATGAAGATAACTAGCATGATTTTTCATCCAAAGAAGTGCGTGATAGCAATCAAAGAAGCCTGCTGGAAATGGATGTTTTGGAGCAAGATGATAATTCACATATACTACAGTATGTCCAGTTTCTTGAACAATCTTTTCCAACATCTTTAAATGCACAGTAGTTCCTACTATTTGGAATCCCCCACCATGAATATAGAGTAAACTTGGTGTTTTTCCTTCTTGGTTTCTTTTTCGCAATACAAAAATCTTCACATTTTGATGATTATATCCTTTTATTTTATATTTCTTAAAAATAACACCTTTACCTGGTCTTGTAAAGAATACTGTGATACTAAAGACTATATTCGCAATAAATCGACGTGATTTGGTGTATTTTTTAAACTTCAAAGGCTTTAAAACTCTTAATTCTGAATCTATATTATACTTATCCATAAAATCCCCCCTTTATTACTTTTGAAATAGTTTGGTATATTCTTTGTACCCTTCCTTTTCAAGATCTTCAACTTTAATAAATCGAATTGCTGCTGAATTAATACAATATCTAAGTCCACCAAGCTCTTCAGGTCCATCAGTAAACAGATGACCCAAATGGCTATCTGCTTCAGGACTTCTAACCTCTGTTCGAGTCATAAAGTGACTTCTATCTACTTTAGTTTCTAACTCTTTTACTGGCTTGGCAAAACTTGGCCAACCGCAACCACTATCAAACTTATCATGACTTGTAAAAAGTGGTTCACCCGAAACGATGTCCACATATAATCCTTGTTCATGGTTATTCCAGTATTCGTTTTGGAATGCTCGTTCTGTTCCATTTTCTTGAGTTACATGATATTGGATTGGGGTTAATTTCTTTTTCAATTCTTCTTTATTTTTCATATAATCACCTATATATATTGTAACACAATTCACATGGTTAAAAAAATAACAGCACTTGCGAAAGTGCTGTAACACTGATAACACATAGATTATAGATTATCTATGTATATTTGATTAATGGATTATAGACTAAAATCTTTAATTCCCTTCATCAGTTCATTGATTTCGCTTTCGAGCAGATCATAGCAGAGATCCATTAAATCCAACTGTCTATTTTTTGAAGCATCCATGATATAATTTAACATCCATACTGCTCTTTTTCCTGAAAGATAAGAGCATGATCCTTTAAAATAGTGTGCTGCTTTAATAATTTCTTCACTATCCTTTAATTGGATTGCAGATTTAAGTTTTTGAAGATCACCACGATACTCACTCGTAAATGACTCAATAACTTCCAAAGCTATATCGCTACTACCTTCAAAGCGCTGTCTAAAGTCTTTTTCATCAAATGCAAAGAGTTCGTCAGGTATGATAATACTCGTTCCTGTATGAATATACTTTCTTAAAACTTGATTGAGATGACTAATTTTAATAGGTTTAAAGATTACATCATTAATTTGAGAGGTTTTCATCATATCATAATCATTGAAGAATGCATTTGCAGTGACTGCAACTATAGGGATACTTTGATATTTTTTACCAAGTGCACGAATACGTCTCGTCGTTTCGATACCATCCATTTCAGGCATTTGGATATCCATTAAAATGATATTAAAATCTTCTTTTTTGACTAAATCAATTGCTTTTTTACCGCTATCTACAGAAGTTGACTTGATTCCTTGCTTGACCAAAATACTTTCTAGTGCAATTCGATTAAGTCGATTGTCATCAACGACTAATGCATATCCAGAAAGGATTGTATTATATTCTATGGAATTTTGAGCCTTTCGATCTGAATTGAGCTTGTTCAGTATTTTTTGATATAGCGTTTGTCTAGATACAGGTAGATCAAAGAAACAATCGATTTTCTTAAATCGTTTGTTTTCTGGAGTTGCAGAAGATATAGTAATCGTTGATTCATTACCATACTCATTTTTTAACCTTTGAATCAAATCACTATTTTTAATCGGCTTTTCAAAAATAATTGCATCAACCTTTTTGTCATCAATTGATTCAAAGGTGTATGGTTCCATACCCATTGAGGATAGCAGAGAAACAATCATGGATTGTTCTATTTCTTCAGTCACGTAGAGTGCCTTCATGTTTTGAGTTGCAGGATATTCATATAATCTATTTTTAGTAAACGGAAGTGTAACTTTGAAGATACTTCCCTTATGAATTTCACTTTCGATAGATAATTTGCCGTGAAGAAGATCTATTAATTGGTTTGAAATCGATAATCCAAGTCCAGTTCCTTGATATTTTCTTGACTCAGAAGAATCAACTTGATAAAAAGCATCTGAGAGGAATTGAATCTTTGATTGATCAATACCAATTCCGGTATCAGAAACTGAAAACTCTATGAATAAAGGTTCTTCAGTTATCATACGAACATCGATATCAATAAACCCTTCATTGGTATATTTAATCGCATTATTCAAAAGGTTTAATAGTATTTGTCTTAGCTTTCTATAATCTCCAAGAATATCAAAATTGATTCGGTAATCAAAACTGAAATGAATGGATAAGCCTTTATCTTCAGCAAAACTCTTTTGGGTTCTAATAATTCGAATAAATTCTTCTTCTAGATTAAAAAGATCTTCATAAACCTCCATTTTACCAGCTTCTATTCTTGATATGTCTAAAACATCATCAACTATGCTAGCAAGAGAATCAATGGATGCTTGACCTACTGTTAAGTATTCATTTTGTTCAATAGATAGGTCGGTTGTGCTTAGCAAATAAAATGTATTATAAATACCACTCAATGGTGTGCGAATTTCATGACTCATATTCGCTAAAAATTGGCCTTTAGCTCTTGAGGCTTCATCTGCTTTAATTCTCATTTCGATGATTTCATGCTCTCTTTTTTGTCTCATCATTAAATTCGTCATCATCTCTGACAAGACTCTTAAGAGCCTATTTTCTATTACATTCCATTTTCTTGTTTTACTATTGTCATCAAATGCTATAAAACCTATGCATTCTTCTTGATTAATCAAGGGTAAGGTATAGACGGATTTCACATTTTCATCATTGAGCATTTTGTAAAAATTAGATTTTTTATTGAGTGTCTCAATGTTTTCAACGATAACTGAGTTTCCACGCATGTGAACTCTGACAAGATCCTCAAAAAAAGGTTCAAAGTTTATATTTTGTCTATTCTCTTTTTTGGATTGAGTATTTGATTTAACCCATTCATAAAGGTTATTCATAACATATTTTTGTTTTTTATACTCAAAGACATAAACACGGTCTATATTTAAAAATGAACCTACAAGTGCAAAGGCTTCAAGAATCGTCTTTTCGAAATCTTCAATTGAAACATTGATGAAATCAGTAGCAATTTTGATAATGATTTCTTGAAATGTTTGGTTGCTTGTGTTTATGTTTTTATAATCATTTGTTATTTCTTTCACATCAAAACTCCTTTGTTTGGTTTCCATCTATACCTATTATATCGTATATTTTACTATTCATAAAAGATGTTATACATTTCTGAGCCGTTAGAAAATAAAAAAATGAGGGGTTCCCTCATTTAAGTTGCAAAACGATGTGCGATTGAACTAGCCGCAGCTGCAGCGATTGCACCTACAATATCATCTAGGAATGTGTTGCATACACCAGGTAATTTACCAGCTTCATCTAACTTCCCAATGATTCCTGGTTTTGTTTTATCAACAAATCCAAAATTGGTAAAACCTATTGAACCATAAACATTGACAATAGCAAGTGCTAATACTTCATCAATTCCATAGAGCCCATAATCATTTAATAACATGGTTGAAAGGGGTTCTGATAGTAATCCCTTTTCTGCTAATATGTCAAGTTCAAGACCAGTTAATACTGCATTTTGAACCTCTCTTTTCATGACAACTCTTTTGACATGTTCCAAACATAAATCGAAGGATAATGCAGGTAAATATTTAATTTGTAAATCCAATGTAATTTGTGCCATGTCCTCTAGCATAACTCCACGGTCTGCTAAAAGCTTAACAACAATTTCATACTTTTCGCTATCATTGAGTCTATTTTCTTCCTTGTACATTACGCTCATATTGAACACTCCTTTTTTAATAACCGATATCGTGTATTTCCTATTATACATGATTTGTCTATAATAGCAAACGCTTGATATCAGTTTTGATTAGAAAATAATCACTACTAATGAATGAATAGAAATTATGGATTTTTCTTTATAATCATCTTCTCTTCTGGAAGATAAATAACATCATTATCTTTGATGTCGCTTCTTCCAATTAAGAAATCAGAAGTTAATAGTTGTGCCCCACTTGCTAGAGCATCATCAAAATCATCAGAATTAAATATTAAATTGGAATCAATTCTTGTTCGAACAATGAAATTGCCAGCAATTAGAGGAGCAATCTCAGAGATTGACGGGTTATTATTAACAATAAATGATGCATAATCTTGATGAATACCGTCGCTATATGCCCCAATAAACATAGGTAGTGATTGAAGTGATTCATCGAGTTCATGATACATTGTTGTAAAACTTCCTGGATGAAGAACAAAGATAACTTTACCCAAAAGTGAGTTGACAGTCGGCCATCCTGTGGTTTGAACAGTTTCTTTTAAAGTTTTACCAGACTCCATCATATCACTTGGAGTAAACAAACTATCTCCTAATTTTTCAACTAAAAGCTCATTTAGATTTTCTAGATCTTCTGATTCAATAACCTGAAGAGCGTGATCTAAGATCATCCAATCATCTTTAATTTCCATCAATATGATAATTGGAATATGATTTGGATTATTGGATGAAAATAAATAAATCTCTTCGAGAGCTTGTGAAAAATCAGGTGCAACACTACTATTATCAACCAATGGTACATGCGTTAATACAAACTGTGTTTTTCTAAGTCTTAAGTCAAATTCCATACTGCGAACACCAGCTTCGAATTGCTCAGTTAAGTTCTTATATCCATATTTTAGTGCTCTAGCTTCATCAAACGAGTCACCTAAACCTATAAAAAACTTACCAAGTTCAGATCCTTTTTTCTTGTAGCTATTGTGTGTAGCCAACATTTGGATATCATTCAGTTTAATTGAGGTGTCACTTAAGTCAAAATTAACAAATTCAGATTCATCAATTGACTCAAAATCTTCACTCTCATAATAGGATTCAAGTTTTTTCATGTGAGCACTTTGAACTGTTGAATCATAAATCTTGATTGCAAATAGTCTAAAAACAATTAAAACAAATAATATAACTAAAGACAAAACAGCTACTAGTAATATTTTGAATGCTTTTATCATAGAATCGACCCCTTTTCTAGATTATATCATGATTCTTTTTGATTCAATTGAGCAATTAAGGTTTTTATTTCTTTCTTCAATTTTGGGTTTATGTCGTAGATATGTGCGATATAGTCAAAGATTGCTTGAGCTGATTTTGCTAGATGATCATATCCAGATAGCATTTGACTTAAGTGATTTGTCATATCTGGATAATGCATCTCAAATCTTCGTTCGATATTAAACAAATCCTCATGTATCGATTGTTCTATCTCAAAATGATGAATAATACTCAATAAATTGTTGAATGCATGTGTTTCAATGAACCGATATGCTGAAAGCTTTTCTCCCCTTATGGCGCGAAGCAGGCCAACATAAAGATTGGTTAATGCTTCATTGATTCGGTATTCAATATTCTCTTTCTTTATTTGAGGAATATTTCCCTTAGTTTTTGTGAGTGTAGGAAGACTGTAATTTGGATTCATCCAAACAATTCGTCCTTCTGCTTGAGTAACATGATTCACTTCATTTTTACCAAAAACTGCATACTCACCATAAATTCCGTCTTGAAAAAGAATTTTATATCCGTCATTTGAATTTTTAAACGCATACGCTAGGGGATGTGCATGCTCAAGCCATGATAAATCATCGATAAAACTTTCTTTTACTTCGTCTTCAACAATAACAAAAAAATCGAGATCTGAATAATCATCGAGTCGATCGAGTTCAACGCCAACTGAACCCAGACCTAATAATGCGATGGTGGATTCTCTTTTGGATAGTGAATCTCCAATTTCATCCAATCTCTTTAACAGTTTATTTTTTTTCATCAAAATCATCTCCTAGTCTTATTATATGTAAAAATAACAAAATTCATATAAAGTTGAAACAATCATGAATGGATTTTTTAAAATTTAGCGCTATAATAAAGGTAAGAATGGGAAGGTGATTGATTTGGGAAACAAGCTAACATCACGAAATAGCCCTTTTAGAATTGAACTGAAGAAAGTTCAAAAGTATATGTATTGTAACTGTGGGAAAAGCGATAATCAACCACTATGTGATAATCGATCCCATCGAGGTACAGGAACAAACCCTCTTGGTTTTGAAGTTGAAAAAGATGGTTCTTACTATCTTTGTGGCTGCAAAAAATCTTTATCGAAACCATATTGTGATGGATCTCATAAAAAACTATAAAGGAATGGTATCAATTGATGATATCATTCCTTTTTTTGTTTAATGTATAAATCTTCCATAAGTCATGATTTTGGAATTCGGATGAATTGATTCACCCATCATTGCTTTATTAAAGTTTTTGATTACTTCTCTGACTTCCTCAATACGTTCAGTAGTAAAATCTAGTCTAATCTTTTCTATACCTGACAGTTTAATTTGATTGATGTATTCAATTAAGTTAAGTGGTTTATGATTCAATATTCGGATATTACAGTTTCCATCATTGATTAAAGGAAATTTAGATTTCATTCTATCTTCAAGATAATACTGATTCAGTTCACATAAATGACAGTTTTGTTTTGTTTTAAATGTCTTAGCAATCGGACAATATTTTGAAATCATCAAATCAACTCTACCATAAACGACAAGTTCTAAATTGGGGACATAGTTAAATTTATTCATAAATAGTTCCCTAAATCCGAAAACTCTTTCTTTGGAAAGCTCGGGTGATAAAGTCACTCTATTCACATGGTTTTTGAACAAAAGATTTGCAGTATAAATATTAGTTACATTAAAAAATTCATCACTAATGAGTGGGAACTGCTTAGGATTTTGTAAAAGACTTCCAGTCTCATGAATAACTGACGGTTCGTTAATGATATCAAAACCATGCTGGAGAATTCTTTTTCTGACCTTGAAAACTCCTTCTTGATTCACTTTCATATTGATTGTATCTTCAAAATAGATAGTTTGAATTCCCATTTGATTGACTTGGTCAAATTGCTCTTTCGTCGTAACTTTAGCAATCAGTTCAAAATGAAATGGCTTGTTTTCTATTTTTTTCTCATTAATCTCTATAATTTCGTGCTTTCTTCTATCTAGTTCTCTTAACGCTTTTATTTCATCAATTGCTTGACGTCTCAATTCATTTAATACCTTAATTGGTATGAACGATTGATCATCAGTTCTTACAATAAGTTCACTAAAGTAAAAAGGAGTATTTCCTAGTTTTGATATTTGGTCAATAATTTGTTCCTTTGTCACTGATTTTGTTGACGCTTTTTCTAAAACATCCTTTGAAGAAAATGATACATGGTAATTAGAGTCGGTAACATCAATGATGAGATACTCACCGATATATGCACTCACTTCACCCTTCAGTGATATCGTTTTATAGTTTTCATCTAAGTAAATAGCTAAACTTGACTCCAAATTAGAATCTAATGTTTTCAATACCTTTGATCCGACCTCAATCTTTTCAGTAACATCGATTTTAATAACATCATTTGGGAATGCTTTTTTAACAATTGAATCGTTTTTTAATATTCTAGAAACTGTATTTCCATAATCTTTATTACCAATGATTCTATATCCATCATTAATTTCCAAAGATTCAACCAATTTAATAATTGCTTTATTATCTTTATAATCAATAACTGTACCTAATTCCACTCCAAGATGATTTGGTCTATAGTCATTGTTGATTTCATTTGGTTTCTCATCCAATATATAGCCTTTGGTGTATTCTCTATTGAATACCTTTTTTAATTTCAAAATTTCGTTTTCAAGTTGAATGACTTTTCGTTCTTGATACGCTTGAATCGCCTTTTTATACGATAAAACTGCTTGAGTAACATATTCAGGTTTTCTCATTCTACCTTCAATTTTAAAGGAATCTACTCCGGCATCAATTAAAGCATCTACATATTCTAAAGTCATTAAATCTTTTGTAGAGAGTAAATAAGATTCATCAGCAACCAATTGAGGTCCTTTATAAAGTTTGTAGGGAAGACGACAAGGTTGAGCACATTCTCCTCTATTCCCTGATCTTCCACCAATCATCGAACTCATCAAACAATTTCCTGAATAGCAAACACATAGTGCACCATGAACAAAGACTTCAATTTCTATATCCACATTTTTTTTGATTTGCTTGATAACATCTAATGGTGTCTCTCTAGCCATAACGATTCTTTTAACACCTAATTCTTTTAAAAACTTCACTTGATGAATGTTATGTGTATTGACTTGTGTGGATGCATGAATTTCAACATTAGGATATCTTTTCGCTAAAAGTGAAATCATTCCTAAATCTGCAACTATAAATGCATCTACATCCTGATTGACTAAAAAATCTGTATATTCTAATAAATCCTTGATTTCATCATTAAAAATGAGTGTATTGATAGCTACATACACAAAAACACCACGCAAGTGTGCGTAGCGTATGAGACTTATCATATCCTTTTCTTCAAAATTTGCAGCATATGCTCTAGCACCAAATCTTTTTCCTGCAAGATAGATTGCATTCGCACCAGCATTGATTGCTCCAATGAGTGATTCTTTACTTCCAGATGGAGCAAGTAATTCTATTTTTTTCAAATGGTTGTCACCTCAAGTTCGACAACTAACATTATACCAAAAACACGGCTAAAAAAGGTCAAGGATATTATTGATTATTAAAGGAAATATGCGTTAATTCTTCTGTATACTCCCATAATCTTCTTCCATGATCAGCGTTATAGGTTATTGGGTTTGATTTCACTGATTTCCCTTTTTTAATATAATCCCCAGAGCATAATTTATACTCTTCTTTTGTAGCAACATCAATCATATAGCGTGCAGGATAATAGATATCTGTTCCTGAACTACTTCTGAGCTTCCAAGCAAGTTTGGCGATTCCTGTCGTATTTTTAGCACCAATATTGGTTCTAACTAAACCAGGATCAATTGCAAACGTTGAAATCATCTCAAATCGTCTCGCATACTCTTTGACAAAGAAGACATTATATAATTTAGATCTTTTATATGCTTTCAAAATATTATACATTTTCTTATTTTGAATATTATTCCAATTGATAGAAGCTCTATAATGTGATAAAGAACTTACAACTAGTACTCTTGGATCATCAGATTTTATTAAAAATGGTGTCAAATGATAGGTAAGTATAAAAACAGATAAATGATTAACTGCAAATGTCATTTCATTACCATCAGCATTCTCATGATAACCCGTAGTGACTCTGCCTGCAATATTCATTAAAATATCGAGTTTCCCCTTATATTTATCCTTAATCAGCTTAGCAATATTTTCACCAGTCTGATTGGTTTGTTCATTATCTGATAAATCACCGATGACAAAATCAAGATTTACGTCGTTTATATAATCTTTTAACTTCTCTTTTGTCTGATTTGCCTTATCCATATCTCTTGAAAGTGCAATCACATTGATTTTCTCTTTGAGAAGAAGTTCAGTGACTGCAAATCCTATTCCAGAAGTTGCTCCTGTTACTACTGCTACTCTGTTCATCTTATTACCTCATCATTTTCTGAATATAGTTTTTTTAAAAAAAATCTCAATCTCTGTTTCAACTTTTAGAAAAGCCATTTGAAAATTGACTTTATCTACCTATAAGTATACTATAAAAATAGATTGTAAAGTATAAAGGCGGATAAAACATGATTACTATTGAGAATTTGACGAAGTCTTATGGAATAGATAAAGGTGTATTTAATCTTACATTTACTGTGAATAAAGGCGAGATTTTTGGTTTCATAGGACCAAATGGTGCTGGAAAAACGACAACGATTAGACATTTGTTAGGTTTTATTCATCCAGATGAAGGCAAATGTAGCATTATGGGTATGGATACTATAAGTTTTGCTCCTAAAATACAGGAATCTCTTGGATACCTACCAGGTGAGATTGCCTTTTTCGATCATATGACTGGACTCGAGTTTTTAAGATTACTACTTTCCATGAGAAATATCAAGGATGAAACTAGAATGCACGAACTAATTTTGATGTTAGAGCTAGACACTTCAGCAAAGATAAGAAAAATGTCAAAGGGGATGAAACAAAAGCTTGGATTGGTTGCAGCATTTATGCATAATCCTGAAATACTAATACTCGATGAACCGACCAGTGGTCTTGACCCTTTGATGCAAAATAAGTTTATTAAACTGATTTTAGAGGAGAAAAAAAGAGGGAAAACCATCCTGATGTCGTCACATAGCTTTGAAGAAATTGAGAGAACTTGTGATCGAGCTGGGATTATCAAAAATGGTCGTTTAGTCGCTCTCGAAAACATAAAAACTCTCAAGGAAAATCAAAGAAAAATATACATCATTCATTTTCATAATCTAAGTGACATAGAAAGTCTTCAAGAAAAAGGATTTGACATTGTCAATCAACAAGAAAAAATGGTTGAGATTGCAATTTCTGGAGATGTCAATCCATTACTAAAAGCACTTTCCGATTATGATATTTTATCGCTTGATGTTAAACATCTTTCACTTGAAGAGGTCTTCATGAAGTATTATATACGAGGTGAATCCAATGAATAGAGCATTGTTAAAAGCTACATTGAAGGCTAACTATAAGATTTGGATTACATTTTTATTCATTTTAATGATTTATTCAATGATTATTATTATCATGTATAATCCTGATGATATGGCAAGTTGGGATGCTCTTGTTCAAATGCTACCACCTGAGATGATCCAAATGATGGGCTTTCAGTTAATAGCACCAACTTTAACTGGGTTTATTGCTGGATATTACTATGGATTTATTATATTGATGTTTCCAATTATTTATCTATCTTTTTTAGGTCAAAAAATAATTGCACGCTATGTAGATACTGGATCAATGAGTTATCTCTTGTCTACACCAAACTCTAGACAAAAAATCGTAGTGACTCAAGGATTCTACTTGCTGTCAAGTATTTTGACATTGATTATTGTGGTTGCTACAATAAATGGATTGATGGCTGCAACATTATTTCCAGGTCTTTTAGATGTTAAAGAATATCTATTACTCAATATAAACTTACTTGCACTTTATGTTTTCCTAAGTGGTATAGTCTTTTTAACTTCTTGTATATTCAATGAAACTAGATTGGCAACTGCTTATGGTACTGGAATCCTTGTGGGTTTCTTCGTGATTGAAATGCTTAGCGAGGTTGATTCAAAACTCAGCTTCTTAAAATACTTTACTGTTTATACTTTATTTGATTCAAAGAAAGCGATTCATTTAGATAGTCTAGTTTATTTGTATTCTATTTTCTTAATCCTTGGTGGTTTATTATTATATTTTCTTGGAATTCATATATTCAAGCGAAAAGATTTACATATTTAAAAAAAGACAATCAAATTGTCTTCTTAAACACTGTATAACGATAATGATTTGTAGATAGAAATTCAAATCCACATAATTCAGCTATTTTTTTCATGGTAACTGGAGTGAAAAAGCATAAATGTGTAACATCTCTAATGTAATGCCAATTGAAAAACTCTTCTCTTTGGTTGGGATGAAATAGTGTCAAGATGCTTAGAATACCATTAGCATTTAAATGTTGATGAAATAACTCAAATATCTTTAATGGATTTCTTAAATGCTCAACAACTTCTGTAGAGGTTATTAGATCGTAGGTCTTGGATTCATATATTTTATATGGTGCATAAAAATAATCATAGATATCTACATCGAATAAATACTCATTGGTTAGTATTTTTGAAAGTACTGGATTTGGTCCACTACCAAAATCGAGTGCTTTTCCTTTTTCTACATAAGGAATGACAGCTGAATCAATAAAATTTGTTAAGAAATTGATGTAGCCTTGATTATCATCATCATTTTGATGCTCCTCATATTTTTGAAACTCAAGTTCAACAGAGGGATAGTTTTTTTCGTCCTTGAAAATGAACTGGCATTGCTCACACTCATGAAAAATCATATTAAATTTTGGATGTGGGTAAGAAATTGTTTCATGACCACAAATCAAGCACTTCATGAAAAGTTTTTTGCTACATCAACAGATTTATCGATGATTTCCTTCAGGATTTCAATATCAATGTCCTGAAGTTTTTGAATATAGAGACACCCAACACCTTTTTCATGTTTCCCAAGTGAAGTAAATTCTTCAGCGTTTGTTTCGATAGAAAGATATAGAGTAATCGCTTTTTTTCTTACTGAAAAACCGATTAAGAAGTAATCAATTTCTCTACCTGATTTATATTTATACTTCTTATTGCCAAATCCAATAATAGAGGTCCCCCACATCAAAGGTTTTGATTTTGTACTACCTTCTATCATCTGAATCAGTATGCTTGCATCACTTTTTTTTGATTCATCGAGTGTATCTAAATAAGTCTCTACACTGATATCCGTTGGTTTTGTTTTCAGTTCAGCCATAATTCCTCCTTAAAATAATGATATGATTAAATAATAAATGATAGGTATAAATATTGCAGGTAACATATTAGCAACCTTAATCTTTCTAAGCTCCATAAAATTGATCCCAATGGCAATCAATAAAATATTTCCGACCATTGAAACTGCTTGAATCATTTCAGTCGTCAAAAAACTAGATGCACTTGATGCAAGAATTGTAATTGCACCTTGATAGATTAAAACACTAATTGCAGAAAAAATGACTCCAATTCCTAGAATGGAAGCTAAAATCATTGCTGTGATAAAGTCTAGAGCACTTTTTATGACCAAAATCGTGATGTCTCCATTTAATCCATCTTGAATTGAGCCGACAATTGCCATTGCACCTACACAAAAAATTAATGTGGCAGCTATAAAGCCCTTAGCAAGTGGAGGTAAGTTATACTTTTTTTCGACATTTTCTGCCCATCTATTCAGTCTTAGATCAATATCAATCCACTCACCAATCAATACACCTATGACTAGTGATATGATGATTAGCAAATCACTATGTGTGGATATACCATTTTCATTGATCACTAGGAAGTCCTTTAAGAACCAACCTAATGATAGTGCAGTCAGACCAAGTCCTAAAACAAGCATTATGCTTTTCTGTATTTTTTCAGGTAAACCTTTTTTTAGGATGATACCTAACAAGCTTGCAATGATGATTGCACCTACATTAATTAATGTTCCCATCTGACACCTCAAAAGTATATACATTACTATTATATGATAGAGTTACCTTTTTTTGGTTTAAGATGTTAAAAAAAGTGGCTGCATGATTTGCAACTATCTTGATTAACCTTTATTAAATCTTCTTCATTCATTTTTTAAAATGGACTCACTAAGACCTTCGAATAAATAAAAAGCCTATCAATTATTACTTGAGAGTGCAGAAACAAGTCTCAAGTATTGCTTGAATTGGCTTTACAATGCTATTAATTACCAATATAGAGGGTCTTTTTGAATCCGTCTTTTATAAAGATCAATCAAATCCTTTTTGATTTTATTGTCCAATTTAAAGGTTGAATTCGATAAATGGTCATCCAATTGTTCTTTTGTTTTGATTCCTGGAATTACTGCAGTTATTTCTGGATAGCTCAAGACAAATGCTATTGCATATTTAGTGATGTCATTCGCACCTGTTATATTTTTGACATCTCTGACAAGGGAAGCTCTAAGATTTATCGTTTCGTCATCCCATCTTGAGCGAATGCCTTCAAATTCAGAAAACTCATCATATTTACCAGTTAGCCATCCTGAGTCTAATGGAACTTTTGCAATTAGAGAGATTCCTTTTTCTTTCGCTTTCTTAAATAATCTTGCTGGCTCTTGAAAGAATATATTAAAGAGTATTTCAACAACATCAATTTCTAAGTTATCAATGACAGCCTTTAACTCCTCATAGGTATCAATAGAAACTCCGTATACTCTAATCATACCTTCTTCTTTTAGTTTTTTTAGCTCTTGAAAATGAAGCGTTTTTCCCTCTAAAATATCCATAGATGGGTTATGTAGAATAACTGAGTCGATGTAGTCTGTTTGAAGTCTTTCCATGCTATCATAGATTTGTTCTTTGAGAGAAAATACTGAAAAATCTGTTTCTCCATCTGCAGTATGTCCTAGTTTTGTATTGATAACAACTTGATCTCTTTGATTTGATGTTGCCATTCCAATAATTCTTTCACTCATACCTGCTGCGTAACCTGGTGCAGTATCGAAAAAATGAATCCCTTTTTGGATTGCATAGTTTACCAATTCGACACCATCTTCAATTGACATATGACCCCAAAAGTCAGTATTGCCCAATTGCCATGCTCCAAATCCCAACCGGTTGATTAACTTATTTGTATTTGCGTAGTTCGTGTGTTTCATATGTACCTCCTACGTATATTCTCATTTTACCATATTTTGATTGGCAATAGAAAAGAAATAAATTACATGATACAATAAGAAAAAAGAAGGGTGAATTTATGAAAAATATTAGATTTGAAGCACTACCTATAGCAACATCCAATAGTCCAAGAAAGATCCGTATTCTTTTACCTGAAGATTATGAGAAGACAAATCAAAAATATCCCGTTTTATACATGCATGATGGTCAAAATTTATTTGAAGATGAAACATCATATGGAAATCACTCTTGGGGTATAGATGAGACTTTAAAATCGTTAGGTTTAGATCAAATCATAGTCGTTGGTGTTGATAATTCGGATTTAAGATTATTTGAATACTCACCTTGGAGAAGTGTTCCTGAAGTTAGAAAAATAACAGCAATTGATACTGGTGGTCTTGGTGATGTTTATGCTGATTTTCTAATTTCACAGTTAAAGCCGTTTATCGACTTAAACTATAGAACACTTAGCGATTATGAACATACCATGATTGCAGGAAGTTCGATGGGTGCGTTTATATCAACATATATTGCTGTTCAGTATCCCAATGTTTTTAAGATCGTCGGAGTATTTTCACTAGCTTCATGGTTTAATGAACCAAAATTCTTGGAATTTTTAAATTCTTCTTCTATCGATACTGATCAAAGATACTTTATATCTATCGGTAGTAAAGAAAGTTCAAACGAAGCAGATAGTAATTTCAATCAAATATATCTTAATAACAGTAGAAACTTAAAAAAACTACTTGATGATAAACAGGTTAAGGATATTTTTTATATGGAAACCGAAGATGTACATCATGAACTTGCATGGCGAAAAGTGTTTAAGGATTTCATTCTTTGGGTAAATAAAAAGGTCTAAACTCAGACCTTTTTTTCTAGCCAATATAAAACTTTATTCACATATTCGTCCCAAAATGCCCAATTATGATCTCCCTTTGACTCTTCATAGGTGTACGTCACTTTTAAACGATCTAATTCTTCTTTGAATTTAAGGTTATCTTGATATAGAAAATCTTCAGTACCACAAGCTAGATAAATATCAGGAAGTTCTTGTTTGTTTTTTTGATGGGTTTCAATAAGATGAAGTAAATCATTTTCAGTATGCTTAGTGACACCTTCACCAAATGTGTTATTTGTAAATGCTTGTCTCGGAGTATCTTGAACTAACTTTTTAATGGAGTCGATATTGACTGCTCCAGATAAACTTGCTGCTTTAGAGAATTGTTTTGGATTATGGAGTGCAACTCGAAGTGCTCCATATCCTCCCATCGATAATCCACAAACATAATGATCTTCTCTTTTTTGTGAGATTGGAAACATTCTACTCATGATATCAGGTAATTCAATAGCAACATAATCTAAATACCTTTGACCGAATTTAGTATTTGTATAATA
>JAHIRQ010000060.1 GCA_018818645.1 Bacillota bacterium | reverse complement strand
TGGTGACCCGTACGGGATTCGAACCCGTGAATGCTTGCGTGAAAGGCAAGTGAGTTAACCGTTTCTCCAACGGGCCATAAAAAAATGGCGGAGCAGGAGGGATTTGAACCCTCGCACCAGTTTCCTGATCTACACCCTTAGCAGGGGCGCCTCTTCAGCCGCTTGAGTACTACTCCGTCAGACATTTTTTTTGCGCTTTTGCGCCTTTATAGAATAGCCTATTTTTGGCTATTTGTCAACCTATTTCATACGTTATGACAATAATTAAATGGAGTTCTCTTGTTAAATCTTTCAACTCCCCATTTACTATATCATGAAAAATTGATATCATAATTGTAAAAGAATCACACATACATTAAAAAGGGGGCTTTAAAATGGAAGATAAGGCACATGTATTGAACATGATTTGTCTATTTATAGGTTTAATATTGGGATTTATTGGAGTTGCTACCACATTTGAAAATATGAATTCTGGAACAGGTGCGAATCCTTCAATATCCTTAATGATTCTAAGTGGATTTCTAATTCTTTCCGGAGTTATCGGATATAATATTCAATCCAAGAAGTAAACCACATGAGTAGAGGATGCGAAATTTCGCATCCTCTACTTTTTTATTTACCAATAGTATCCTTTAACATCGTTAATCCAACTTTACCTCTATTTAAATCAATATTTAAAACATAGACCTTAACGATATCACCTACATTTAAGACATCCTTTGGATGCTTAATATAAGCTTTACTAATCTTTGAAATATGAAGAAGTCCGTCTTCTTTGAGTCCCACATCGATAAATGCACCGAAGTCGACAACATTTCTAACAGTTCCTTCTAATTCCATACCAATAGATAAATCATCTAATTTCAAGATATCACTTCTAAGAAGTGGTTGAGCAAATTGATCTCTGGGATCTCTAAGAGGTGCGATTAATGAATCTAGGATATCATCAAGTGTATATTTATCTACCTTTAACTCTTCTTGAAGCTTCTTACGATCAAGACTTGCTACTGCATCTTTAACAATATCCTTACCAATCATTTCAGGAGTGATATTATACATCTTCATAATCTTTTTAGCTACATCATATGACTCAGGGTGAATCGATGTCATATCGAGTGCCTCTGTTCCATCAGGAATTCTTAAGAACCCAATCGATTGCTCAAATGACTTCGCACCTAATTTAGGAACCTTTAAGATTTGATCTCTATTTGTAAATCTGCCCGCTTTATCTCTATATTTCACAATATTTTCTGCACTAGATTTATTTAAACCTGATACATACATAAGTAATGCTTTACTCGCTGTATTGACGTTGACACCAACTTGGTTAACTGCTTGAGTCACTACGAAGTTTAATGAGTCATTTAATTTCTTAGGAGTAACATCATGTTGGTATTGACCTACACCAATGCTCTTTGGATCGATTTTAACGAGTTCTGATAGTGGGTCTTGAAGTCTTCTAGCAATACTTGCTGCAGAGCGTTCCTCGACTGAAAAATCAGGGAATTCTTCTCTTGCAAGTTCACTTGCTGAATAGACAGATGCTCCAGCTTCATTGACGATGACGTAATTGACTTTCATACCAGTTGTCTTAATAATATTTGCTACAAAGCTTTCTGTTTCACGGCTTGCTGTACCATTACCAATTGCGATTAACTCGACTTTATATTTTCTAATTAATAAGAGTAAGTCTCTTTGTGACTCCATAATTTGTTTTTCACTAATGGATCCACCCATAGTCTTTTCATGAGGATAGATGACACCTTTTTCTAAAACAGTTCCTTGTTCATTCACTACAGATAGCTTGCATCCAGTTCTAAATGCAGGGTCAATCCCTAATACAACCTTACCCTTCATGGGTGGTTGTAACAATAGTTTATTTAAATTGACAGAGAAAATCTCAATGGCTTGTTCTTCTCCCTTATCGGTGAGTTCTGTACGAACTTCTCGTTCAAGGGATGGATAAATCAATCTTTTTAATGAATCTTCAATTGCCTCTTTGATATATGGAGTTGCAGTTGAATTATCTCTTTTAATAACTTTTCTCTCTAGATAAGAAGTCATTCTTTCCTTATCTAATTCAATTTTAACAGTAATGATCTTCTCATTTTCTGCGCGGTTGATAGCTAGAATTCTATGAGGTCTAATCTTATTAACTGGCTCACTATAATCATAATACATCTCATAAGTCTTTCTCTCATCGACTGCATTTTTCTTAACACTTGATACAACTACACCATGATTCACCATCTCTGTTCTTAATGATTTTCGATAATTCGCGTCATCAGAAATCATTTCAGCGATGATATATTTCGCACCTTCAATGGCTTCTTCAACCGATTTTACAGCGTCATTTAAATATTTTTTTGCTTCCTCTAAGACATCTTCATAAGGAAAATCCATCAACCATTTAGCAAATGGTTCCAGACCTTTGGCAACCGCTTCAGTGGCCTTAGTCTTCTTCTTTTCCTTAAATGGACGATATAAGTCTTCGACTTCAACAAGTTTTTGAGCTTTTAATATTTCCGCTCTTAACTCCTCAGTTAACATACCCTTTTCATCGATTAAGCGAATGACTGCTTCTTTTCTATCTAATAGATTATTTGCATATTCCCATGACTTAAAGATTTCATTGATTTGTTCCTCA
>JAHIRQ010000194.1 GCA_018818645.1 Bacillota bacterium | reverse complement strand
GCAGTGTTTTTAAGGTCTTGCTTCACCTCTTTGATCACATCATTCAATGATTGATCTTTCCCTAGTTTAGATGTCACATATAGTGCCAACAATAAAAGTGATGTAATGAGTAGAATGATTTCAAGTGTTGTCATTTTCTTTGCCTCCTAAGCGTTTATAAATATTGACTTGCGAATCTTCAAGTCTGGATACACGATGTTCCAGGACATTGACGTCTTTCTTTAACGATTTAATATCTTGTGCATGCATTTCTAATAGATTAAGCATCTTGATGTTTTGCTTCTCTATGGTTTGAAGATTGACAAGAATCTCATCGTTATTCGTTTTGTTTTTCTGTTCTTGACGATTGAACTGCTTGATCGTTGTCATGATAACAACCACCATTGTCACAATCCAATACACCAAATTTTCCATTCTAAATAGACTGAGTAAGTTATCCCAGTTCATTACTAATCACCCTATCTTTGTAGTTTTCTATGTAAGCCAGTGCTTCCCGTAATAAAGGCATGTATTCTAAACCTTTATTTGTATTCCAGTTCTTTTTATAGTCAATCATGTAGGCATACCATGGTTCATGAACAAAATGCCTATATTTTCCTGATTCATCCACATGATCCAAAATGCCTCGAACTCTAAAAATGTGATAATGCGATTTCTGCGGTTCTGGATAGTCGATTCGCATTTTATAATGTTCTACAAAACTTTCTAGAAACAATCCAAGTTTACTGGTTAAATCGATATTTTTGTAAGCTTCATACTCATCTCGATAGTTTTCATCCAAATAAATCAGATTGTCCTTTTCAGACAGAACCTCATCGATATAGGCACGATCATAGAGCGGAACTGTTGGATCTAGATTTTGCTTCTTGAGATAGATATCTTTTCCATAGGCAAACACATCCAGTGTTCCTAAACTTAAATGCACATTCCCTTTAAATCCATCAAGTACTACGGTCACATCATCATCGCTATTCTCATCGTTTAATCCAAAGGCTAAAGAACCACAGTAATAGATAAACATCACCGTGGTATTTGGAAATATTCCTTGAACGATTTCTAGGATACTTTCGTTAGATTGGATCTTCTGTTTCACTTGGAGCATTGACTTGTGGTTCAACCACTTCAAAATCATCGATGGAATCGTCAAACCCGACCACATTTTCTTTTAGCCATAGATAACCTTGTTCGATGGGATTGGTATTTTGAAATTGAGAGAAATCTGATGTCGGAATCTCGATATCAATTTCTTCTAGTGGTGCACTGTGGTTAGCACGTGCTTCTTTAGTTAGATAGGAAGCGACACAGATGACTGCTTTTTTCACTACGTAGTTGATATTGAATGCTGTAATTCGGTGATAGGATAGAGAGATACCAAACTTTGATTGCATGTTTTTAATAATAGCCATGATATACCTACTTTCTTAACGTGCGATAAATCGTCACAGAGATTAAATCAGGAAATCCAAGATTAAGTCCTGGATTGATGTAGAGATTTCCAATAGTGCCATTGATGGTATGAGCAAAATCGACCATTGTAAGGGTTGCATTTCCTTGGCCAGTTACTGACGTGATAGCTTTTCCGTATGCTAGCCACTGTTGTGTGTCATTTAGTGAAAGCGCAAATGTAGGTGATATCTCGAAGTCAATCACTTTTGAAATACCACTAGTGAGGGTTACACCAGAGGAATGAGCATCTGGAATCGTAAAGGATGAAGTGCTTCTTGCTGATGTCTTTGTGATTGTACTAACAACATCGTTTGAATAGGTAGCTACATAGGAACCGATGAGATTGGATAAACCCGAAGTACGGTAATAGATAAGTGTCGATGATGAATCTACCGATGTCCCTTGTGTGGTTGCGACTACATGAACCTTATAGATATACGCTGGATCAAACACCAATGAAGCACTGCATGTATACGCTATGTCTTCATAAGCATAGACTAATTCAAGTTCACCACCCACCTTAACCACAGACGTTGAATTTCGGGCGTAGAGCGCGTTGTTTGAGTAATCGAAGGCTAATTCCCCGACATAGGAAAGGTTCGCTGTCGAGGGCTTTGTGGTGCCACGTTTCATCCGAAGAATTGCCATTAGTATGTTCCGCCATCAATAATTGATGATGGTTGTAAAACTTTAGTAGTATCGATACCGATTTGGTATTTCACAACACTTGGTGTGTAGTTCGAATCGACCACTTGATACACCTTAATCGCATCAGCAATAACTGCTGCATCAAATCCCGCAAGTGTTCCTAATGATTCAGAACCCGTACCATCAAAAATACGTGTATTGAGCACATTAGCTAGTATGTTCTTCTGAGTGGTTGTCAAGTGAACATCAGCGGCAACGTGGGCATTATAGGTAGTGGTTGATACACCGCCAAGTCCAGCAAGTGTGATGGTGACAGCTCCGGTTGATCCGTTGACACTGGTTACCGAATCCGTAGGTGTTAAGAGTTCTTGCCAGTTGGCTAATGTTGCATACCCTGCAGTTTTAAGAATAAAAGATTTATTGATGTCCGTTCTAACTGCAACATCCCCTTCTTGAGCATTCGATAGAGCTAGCATTGCTGCTTGGCTTGCTACGACCCAAGTGTTCGTAATCGCTACTTTTGGAATGACTGAATCTGAGAGTTTTCCATCGGCATCCAGAATTGGAATGTTTCCGTTTCCAGTTCCGGTGTTTTTTGTAGCTGCTGTGCCTAACCCAAGTGCGGTTATCTTGGTATCAATTTGAGTATCAACTTTAGCTACTCCAGGTATTTTCAAGTAATCTGATTCTGCAAGTGGTGTGCCTACGCTACCTGTTTTATCTGCTTTCGCAATATAGAGATGTTCACCACTAAAATCGACTAGTGGTTCTCCGGCTTTAACTGTTCCAGCAGTTCCAACGAGTGGACCTGTTCCTGCCGTTGTTCTGCGTTTAATTTGTATTGTTGCCATAATATTTCCTCCTTATTTTTTGAGATATGCTTGCGTCACACGATGAGAGGTATTTCCTAAAGATAATGTGACAAGTCCACTTGCATAAGAGATGCTTAAAGAATAATCTGCACCACCATACCGGTAACTGAGTGATGAGTTGGAACCCACAACAATAAATAGCTGATTGGTTGGTAAGCTCACAATCGTGGTATTCTCAATCACAACATAGAGAATGCTTTCCATTAAGATGGCAGAGTTAACATCACCAAAGCGGTAAACACCGTTACTAATCTTGGTTAATCCAAGTTTTTGT
>JAHIRQ010000059.1 GCA_018818645.1 Bacillota bacterium | reverse complement strand
ACCTTCATATTGATCCCTACTTTCTAATATTATCAGCTGATAAATACCAATTGTATACTATTTTAATGCCTTCTTTTAATGAAGTTTTGTGTTTCCAACCAGTAGAATGAAGTTTAGAAACATCTAATAATTTTCTTGGAGTTCCATCTGGTTTTGATAAATCATTTATAATATTGCCTTCATACCCTACAACTTCTTTAACAATCTCCGCTAGTTCTTTAATTTTCACATCTTCACCAGTACCAATATTCAAATGTGATTCTTCAGAATAATTGTTCATGAGATATACACACGCATCAGCAAGATCATCAACAAACAAAAACTCTCTCATTGGTTCTCCAGTTCCCCACATGACAACTTCTTTTTCGTTGTTTAGTTTAGCTTCATGAAATTTACGAATTAGTGCAGGTAAGACATGAGAATTCTTTAAATCAAAATTATCATTTACACCATATAAATTGGTAGGCATTACGGATATAAAATCCGTACCGTATTGTCTTCTATAGAATTTACAGAGTTCAATACCAGTAATTTTAGCAATAGCGTATGCCTCATTTGTAGGTTCTAGGGAGTTAGTTAGCAAATATTCTTCTTTAATTGGTTGAGGTGCAAATTTTGGATATATACATGAACTTCCTAAAAATAATAGTTTCTTGACATTATATTTGTATGCCGCATGGATAATATTTGCTTCAATCATTAAGTTATCATAGATGAACTCTGCTGGATATATGCTATTAGCGTATATCCCACCAACTTTGGCAGCAGCTAAAAAAACATAGTCAAGGTTTTCTTGTTTGAAAAACTCTTCAACAGCTGATTGTCTAGTTAAATCAAGTTCATGCAAATCTCTTGTAACAATATTATGATATCCTTTACTATTTAGATTTCTAATAATTGCTGAACCAACCATTCCATTGTGCCCAGCTATGTATATTTTTGCATTTGTTTTCATCAAATCACCCCTTAATCGAATTCTTTTCGAATTCTTGTTTCTCTTTCAACCAGTTTCATATCACTTTTTATCATGATTTTAACTAGTTCTTCAAAACTTGTCTGTGTTGGATTCCAGCCAAGAATTGTTCTAGCTTTTGTGGGATCACCTAATAATAGCTCTACTTCTGAAGGTCTAAAGTATTTAGGATCTACTTCAACCAATATTCTGTTAGTTTCTTTATCAAGACCCTTTTCATCGACCCCTTCACCTTGCCATTCTAATTCAATCCCAACTTCTTTAAAAGCAAGCGTAACAAATTCACGAACAGTGTGCATTTCTCCAGTTGCAATAACAAAATCTTCAGGTTTATCATGTTGCAACATTAGCCACATACATTCAACGTAGTCCTTTGCATAACCCCAGTCACGTTTAGCGTTCATATTACCAAGATAAAGTTTTTCTTGAGTTCCTTTTTTAATTCTAGCTGCGGCTAATGTAATTTTGCGTGTAACAAATGTTTCCCCACGTCTTTCAGATTCGTGATTAAACAGTATTCCATTCACAGCAAACATATCATATGCTTCTCTATAATTCTTTGTAATCCAATATCCATAAAGTTTGGCTACACCATATGGACTTCTTGGATAGAATGGGGTCGTTTCTGTTTGAGGTATTTCTTGCACTTTACCAAATAATTCAGAAGTTGATGCTTGATATATCTTTGTTTTCTTCTCATATCCTAAAAACCTAACAGCTTCAAGCAAACGCAAAGTTCCAACTCCATCGGTATCTGCAGTATATTCAGGAACTTCGAATGAAACCTTAACATGAGACATGGCTGCAAGATTATATATCTCATCAGGCTCAATTTCACGAATTAATCGAATCAGATTTGTTGAATCAGTCATGTCTCCATAGTGTAACTGAATTTTTCTTTTGATATGTATATCTTTTAATAGTTCATCCATATATAAATGTTCGATTCTCCCCGTATTAAAAGAAGAACTTCTTCTAATAATTCCATGAACCTCATAATCTTTATTTAAAAGAAATTCAGCCAAAAAAGAGCCATCCTGTCCAGTGATTCCTGTTATCAATGCTACTTTATTCATATTATATTCTCCTCTCAAAGTGATTTAAAATGAATCTACAAAACTTTAACTTAAATTTTTAATTATAGTCAAGTGTCCTGGTTAATCAAGCACTACTTTATTCAACTATATTTGAAACTCACCTCTATTTAATAATCATTTTCTAAAACATATACTATCACCCCAATACCAGAATTTGAGGTAGTGTCAAGAATCTTGTGTACTTTCTTTTAATAGGTATTTAAGAGTCCTTAGGTATTAAGTCTTTGTTTTGTACTGCTTTGTACTGCTTTGTTTTGTTCTTTTTATAAGTCTTTAAAGGGTTTTGTTTTGTTCTTAATCTTTTCCAACGAACGTATTAGACCTTTTTCTCTTAGCTCATCTCATACTTATCCACAATTCTTTTTTGGAGCTCAGGCTCTGCTTTACCGAATCCCTTGTGAATCCGAAACGAATGCTTGATATTGTACTCTTCTAACCGACTAACAAAATACTTCTCCATCGATTCCTCCGATGGGAATTGTACCTTCGCTTTCACTTTGCGCTTGATATCTTTGTTTAACCCTTCAATGATATTCGTCGAATATAGTGACCCTTGAATGCATTTGGGGTAGTCTAGAAAGGTAAACAGATAATGATTCCCTTTGAGCGACTCTGTTACTCTGGGATAGATTTTCTCCCATCTCGATTGGAATTCAAGCAGCGCTTGATTCGCTTGTTCTTTGGTCTCTTGGAGGCGTATCGCTTTAAATTCACTCAAGATTAACGCTCGATCTTGCACTCTCACTTTCCAGGTGATGTTTCTCATGACGTGAACCAAACAACGTTGAATATCCGCTTGAGGATAAACAGAATGAATCGTATCTTCGATTCCTTTGATTCCATCGGTAACGAACAATAAGGGCCGTTCAAGGCCTCTTTCTGACAAACTTCTTAGTAAGTTCTCCCATGATGAAATGGCCTCGTTTGGGTTAATTGCGTATCCCAATATCTCTTTCGTACCATCTAGTTTTATCCCTAATGCAATGTGTAGGGCTTCTTTACTAACCGTATCTCTTCGAAGGGGGATATAGGTTGCGTCTAAGTAAATAACGGCGTATTCTCGTGCAAGTTGTTTTTGTTTAAAAGCTTCGATATTCGCAATCACTTGATCGGTGATGTTGGAGATTGTTGTGCGACTATATTTCTTTTCATATAACGATTCTACGATGGTAGATATCTCTTCCATCGTTAATCCTGTTTGAAATAGTTTCACAATAATTTCTTCTGTTCTAGTATCTCTACGTTCGTATTTGGGAACGACTGGTGACTCGAACTCGCCATTACGATCTCGCGGGATTGTTAGATTTAAAATTCCATAACTTGTGTTAAATGCTCGTTCGTAAGAACCATTTCTAGCATTCTCTTTACTTAATCCAGATCGCTCGTACTTGGCATAGTGTAATAATTCCTTTAACTCCACTTTGAGGAGTTCATTCACTGCTTTCTCTAACTCAAAACGAAATAATTCTTGGATGGTGTCATCAATTTTCTCACCCTTGGCAAGACAAGTAATGATTTTTGTGGTAAAATCATTCATGGGAAATCCTCCTGTGTGTGGTGCGTTCGCAAACTCTATTATACACGAAGGATTTCTCTTTTTATTTACCCGGCCGATTTTTGGCCGCTTTAGAAAGTACACAAGATATTATAAACTCTCGAATTTGACGACTACTTTGTTTTTATACAAGTAAGATAAACTCGTCATTTATCTTAAAAGTTCTGATAATTCAAAGTAAGTTTTCTTAAAATCTTTTCTCTTAATAATAAGAAATATTATATATGCCGATAAATAGATGATAATGGGTATAATGTTGTAAAAATACCATGTAAAATAAACAAATGTAACCACCATAATCGTTTCTAATATAGTATCCATATAAAATTTTTCCTTAAAAGTATTCTGCAGAATTATTTCGGTTAAAAGCGATTTAATAAATAATGCAGAAGGTATAATCAAAATAGTGACATAGACGTTTTTAAGAATGAACGCCGAAAATAAGGCAAGTGCTATAGTAATTAATAAGACAAAAACATTTATATACAATAAAGTTTTCTCTTTTCTTAATGATTTATAAAATGGATTAATCAATAATCCGATTTTTGCTTGATAAATAATTACAGGGATTACTAAAATCATATATTTTAAACTTTCTGTATATTGAGGGAGCCAAATAGATAAAATGTAAAATAATGGATAATAAAGTAATAAAAGTGCTAAAGAAACTATCGAGAGAATATTTTTCAAGGATCTGTATATTACTATTTGGTTAGTATTTGTAGTTCTTTTTAGTAATGGAAATATAACTATACCCATAGTGTTGATAAATATCATGATTAAGTTTGTTACACTTAACGAGAATGAGATTTTTCCAAAAACATCAATTCCCCATGACATTTCTGTTATAAATCGAACAGCTCCAATTATTAACATACTGGCAACATTTGCAATCATTAAACTAATACCAACAGAAAAATTTTTATAAGTTTCTCCAATATCAATCCTAAATTTCGTGATTTTGTTAAAAATAATTTCCTTACAATAATAAATCCCCATAAGTAATCCGATTATTTTTCCGGCAATATCAGCATACATAAGAAACTTAAACTCATGATAATTAAAAAAATAAAAAATAATTATTAGTAAAGCAAATGTCACTCTATCAAAAATAAGAATTTTCGAGTACTCTTTCATCCTATTAGTTGCTTGTAATATAAGAATCAGCATAGAATTTAAATTAACAAGAATCAAAGAAATGCTTAGAAATCTAAATATCATCAACTTATTTGTATCGATGGTAAAATACCCAATAAATATATTTAGTAAAAAAGAAATAAAAATCTGAAATAAAAATAAAAATAAAAATTGGTTAAAAAGAGTGATTTTATTTAGATCGTTATATTTCATTCCTCCGTATCTTAAATAAACACCATCATTCAACCCGAAATGAAAAAAGCCTAAGTAGGTTGCATAAAGCATATATAATTGCCAATATCCATATTCTGTGAGATTTAAATATTTAGGGACAAAAAGTACTATTAATGTTGATATTAGCAGACTTATTAGATTCGAGGAGAATGTGTAACTAAAACTTGTAAAAATATTCCGTGCTTTCTTATTTAGTTTAAATAAAAAAGGCATTTATTTTTTCCACACATTCTTATTTATAATTTCAGTGTAACTTTGTATAATCTTAATGACTTTCATACTAAAATTTGTATCTTGGTAAGATGACACGTCTCCTCCAACATTACCATCTTTATACATCTCAACAGCAAGATTTATGGATTGCAATACTTGGTTTTTATCTATATTTCCTATAATAAAATTCCCTTTATCAAGAGCTTCGGGTCTTTCAGTACTTGTTCTAATAGAAACTGCAGGGAATTTAAGATAAGATGCTTCTTCAGCAATGGTACCGCTATCAGAGACAACGCACATTGCGTTTTTTTGTAGATAAATGTAGTCAAAAAAGCCAAATGGTTCTAATTGAATAACATTTGAATTAAAAACAAAATTCTTCTTCGAAATCATTTTTTTGCTTCTCGGATGAACACTATAAATTACTGGCAATTTGTAGTAATCTGCTATATCATTTATTGAATTCATGAGATTAAAGAAATTTCTTTCATTATCTATATTTTCTTCTCTATGTGCTGATATTAAGACATAGTTTTTCTTTGATAAATTTAAATCATCTAGAATATGGGATTCTTCAATTTTAGATAAGTTCTTTGATAATATTTCAGCCATTGGTGACCCTATAACATATGTTCTTTCCTTTGCAATACCTTCCCAATTTAAGTAATTTCTAGCATGTTCTGAATAACACAAATTGAGATCGGAAACATGATCAATGATTCTTCGGTTTATTTCTTCTGGCAAATTTTCATCAAAGCATCTGTTCCCTGCTTCTGCATGGAAAATAGGAATCTTTAGCCTTTTAGCAGATATTACACTTAAACATGAGTTTGTGTCACCTAATACTAATAATGCATCAGGATTCACTTCACTTAGAAGTTCATACGAATTTTTTATAATATTACCAAGAGTTTCACCAAGATTGCTCCCAACCACATTTAAGTAATAATCAGGTTCACGTATTCCGAGTTCTTGGAAAAAAACTTGATTTAAAGCATAATCATAGTTTTGACCTGTATGCACTAAAATATGCTCGAAGTAACGATCGCATTTGATTATCGTTTCAGATAATTTGATGATTTCTGGTCTAGTCCCAATTATTGTCACAAGTTTAAGCTTTTTCATAGGTTCACCACATCCTTTCGTAAATAGATAATTCATATTATCAAATTTTATAATGTTTATATAAATTCTTGTGTTCCAGTATCCATTCTTTCATTTCTAATACCATTTCATTATAGTCGGGTACAGTAAAATCGAAGTCCGATCTACTATTTATTAATGATTTATCGATATTAGGTTGATTACTTTTGTTTATTGAGAACGTATCTCCTCGATAAAAATGTTTATCAAATATTTTCAAAAGATGAAATTTTGAAATTTTTTTATTATTTACTAGATGATATAGTCCGGAAACATCTTGCGCAATTATTTTTTCTATAGCTTTTGCCAAAACCAGCGTTGTAACGCCAGTCCATTTTACATTTGCAAATCCAAAAATAGGTTGAGATTGTTTCATGAACCAGTTAAAAAGCCCGATACCATTTTTGGACATATCCGGACCAATAATCGATGTTCTGAATGTAATATCAGTATCATTAATCACTTCGCCAAGCGCCTTTGTCCTATCATAAAATTTTATACCATCAGGAATTGAAGTTTCATTATAATTTCCCTTTACCCCAGAAAAAACACAATCAGTACTTATATGAATCAGTTTGAAATTATTTTTATTAGCTAATTCCGACAAAAAATGAGGTAAATAACTATTTATTAATATCGAAATAGATTTATTTTGATCAGCATCATTATTCAAAATTCCAATGGCATTAACTACGAAATTAAACTTCCCATCTACAATAATATTCTCTAGTTGTGAAAAATTAGTTGCATCTCCAATTATATTTTCACAAAAATCTACACCTCTTCTTGAAAAAGCGACAACATTATAATTTTTTTCAATTAAATATTTGGTTATCAAATGCCCAGCCATACCTGTAGCTCCAAGAACTAATATCTTCATAATCTTATATATCCTTCTTTGCATTCCATAAATCGATTTCTGATTTAACATATTCCGTTTCAATTAATTTTTGCATAATTTGAGCAACTTCTAATCTGCGCGTATTATGAGAATTATACTCATTTCCTAATGATAAATCCTCTTTGCCTTCAATGAAATATTTATTGTAATATAAATCTCTTTTATCTGCAGGTATTCTGTAGTATTCTCCCAAATCTTCAGCAACTAAATATTCTTCTTTGGTTAAAAGCGTTTCGTATAATTTTTCGCCATGTCTAGTGCCTATTACTTTTAAGCTCATTTTTTTATTAAAAAGATTTGCTAATGCAATCGCAAGATCACCAATAGTTGATGCAGGTGACTTTTGAACCATAATATCACCAGCATTAGCATATTGAAATGCAAACAAGACTAAGTTAACAGCTTCATCTAAATTCATCAAAAACCTAGTCATGTTAGGATTGGTAATAGTCATTTCATCACCGCTTTTAATTTGTTCAACAAATAATGGAATAACAGAACCTCTTGTTGCCATCACATTACCATACCTTGTTCCACATATTGTAGTTTTATTTGTATCGACATTCCTTGATTTCGATATAAATACTTTCTCCATCATAGCTTTCGAAATACCCATTGCATTAATGGGATATGCAGCTTTATCAGTAGATAAACAAACTACTTTCTTCACACCCATTTCAACAGCAACATTTAACACATTATCAGTTCCCAAGATATTTGTCTTTACGGCTTCAAGTGGAAAGAACTCACAAGAAGGAACTTGCTTTAGAGCAGCTGCATGAAAAATATAGTCTACATTGAACATTGAATTGCGTAGACTTTGAATGTCTCTCACATCCCCAATATAAAACTTAATCTTCTCATTATTATATTTTTTTCTCATATCATCTTGTTTTTTCTCATCTCGTGAAAAAATCCTAATTTCCTTAATAGTGGAATTTAGTAACTTTCGCATTACAGCATTACCAAAGGACCCTGTTCCTCCAGTGATTAAAAGCACTTTGTTTTCAAAAACATCTATTTCGTTCATATAAATTCTCCTTAAATTTTATATTCTCTTAATTTCTCACTAATGTCCTAAGAAATATCTATCCAATTTAATTTTAATACTATATAAAAATTTTGATGAAAAAAATACAGTTCTAATCTTATCCTTCGCGTTCAACCCTTTTGAAAAAATAATAGAAAATGTTTTTTTATTATATCTTAAATGTTCAATTTTCATTTCAGTATTTAACTGTTTCAATTCTTTATGGGAAAGATTGTTTTTGAATCTTTCAATAAATTCAATTCTAACTATATATCTACTATGGTATTTAAGACTAAAGTCATCGAAGTTTAAGTTTTTCGAAATGGCATTGTTGTTATGTATTCTGTAATACACTATTATCTCATTAACTTTTATTTGATTTTTTACAAAAAACCGAAAATAGAGAGACCACCAAGTATCTTCATTTGGAAAATTCGTAGGTAAAGGTAAAATATTATTTAAGACTTGTTTTGACATTAGAGTGAGAGGACCACTATAATTTAGTCGTTTTTTCTTTTTTGGCAAAATTAAATCGCTATATTTTGGATTATCAGATATAATTTTCATTTTTCCACTTAAAACAACTAAATCACTTGAACTGCTATTCAGGGTTTGCTTCTCCCATATCTCGAGGGCATTAAACGGTAAAACATCATCAGCACCCATAAAATATATCCAATCTCCGGTGACCAGTTTTGCAGCTAGGTTAAATGCGGAATTTTTCCCGATTTTTCCCGGTTCAATGCACTCGATATTTTTATATTTTTTTTCGTATGTTCTTACTATTTCTGATGTTTTATCAGTTGATCCGTCATTAACAATAATTAACTGAAACTCTTTTATAGTCTGATTTAATATACTCTCGATTGCTTTAGAAATATATTTTTCTTCATTATACGCAGGCATAATTATTGATATCATATTGAAAATTCTCCTTTATAAAGCTCTTTTAAAATTTTATTTGCAACGTATTCCGGTGTTGATTCAATAAAGCACTTTTTAACTATTTCAAAAGGAACTTTTTCGTTTTTTGTCGTAGTAATGAAAGTCATAATTATATCAATGTTTTTAAAAAATTGTTTCCTAGATTCAAAAATCACACAGTAATTTTGGTATTGCTTAAGTATATTAAATATAGGATCTTTATAACTTTTACTAATATATATAATGGGTTTCCCAGATGAAACATATTCGTATACCTTGCTTTGTAACTGACTTAAATCATTATTTCCAATAAGTAAAAGATAACTTGATTCTCTAATTTGTTGTTCAATCTCTTTACTGCTTACTAGTCCAAAATTATTCAAATTTATTAATTTATTTTTGTGTTTTAGTCGATCAACATAATCTTTATAATTACCTTTAATATATAAGTTCAAAGAAATATTATTATGTTCTTGTAATAATTTAATGAATAATTTAAATGTATATTTTGGATTTCTAATTTTCCTATCTAACCCGCCAGCATAAAGAATAGAAAATGATTCAAGCGGTTTCAATATATTTTCTTCTGATAGATTTTTTGAATAATAATTTATTAGCAATGGGTGTTCTACATGAATCATTTTATTCGCTAATTGAGGAAAATATTTTTCAATGTGATTAACCCAAGAATCATTAACAATAATTCTTTTTGAATTTGAAAGAATTTTCCTTTCAAGTCTCAAGTTGTTTCTTTTTTTAAATAGACGATTTAGAGCTGTCCATTGTGTTGCTTTATTATGTGTAAACCTATCAAATAAGTATGGCACAATTTCAATTTTGTTTCCTTCAGTACACTTAAAGTTAAAAGCAGCTACCAAAGATTCAAATGGATTACATACTGGTATGATAATATCAATAGATCCATTTACATTATTCAATTCGTTAATGTATCCCTTTATTAAATCATCAAATATTGTTGTGCTTTTAAAGAAAATTTTAAATAAATAATATAGTTTATGAAAAAATAATATTATCATATAGAATCTTTTCGTTATCTTACTTTTATTAATTTTATATTCGATTATATTTCTTCTAACTTGCTTTTTGGTAGTAAAGCTTCTAATTTCATAAGGGCTGTTATTGTTATTAGGAACATTCATGACGTTAAACTCATTTGATATTATAGTTATGTTATTATCCTTTGACAAATAATTCATTAAATTTGAAATACATTTAGCATTTGCGGAATAATTAGGATAGTATTCCCTTAACAGTATTACTATATTCATATGAACATGAGATTAATAAATATGCGGTACATCAATCTCTTACCTCCAAAGTTTTAGTTTATTATGTACTAATTATTAATGAGAGTTGGTTCTTTATTTACAAGAGATGAATATTTTATTACTTTTAATTTTATCAATAACCAGTAAATTATCAAAAGCCAAAAAGCCATAAAAGAATAAGGATACGAGAAAACTTGATTATTTCCTGACATATAAAAAATAATCATAAATAGTAAAGCAAATAATGGATATGCGATAGTGTCTCGATAAACAATTGCGCGAACACTAACAAAAGCAAAGAAATAACCAATGAAAAACATAACTATTGTAACACCTAACCAATGAACATCGTTTGCAACCCACGTATAGAATGTATGCCAAGAAGCTGTAGAATCAATACCATACTCAGTTAACTTAAATTGATAAGTGTACTGAAAAAGATCAGTTTTAAAAACACTTCCAAAGTTTGCAATTAGAAATGTCGAATTTCCAATTCCAAACATAGGAGTCCATGTCACATCAGCAATATGTGACAAAGCTCTATATCCTTGCGTAAGATAATTTGTTAAGTAGATTAAAAATGAATGGAGAAAGTTTGGTGTGATTTTTAACAATAATGAATTATAATATTCTGGTGAATAACTATAGTGTTGAGTCCGACTTCCAATTGTGTTTGTAAAATATGAAAGAACAAGAACTGATAAGATTATAACCAAAACTATGTTTAGGCTTTGTTTAATAAATTCTTTCCGTCTTTTTTCTCTAGGATTAATAAATCGATTTTGTAATATTTTAATAATGATTACTGAAAATACAATTATAAGCATGTCAAAAACACCTTTATTTCTTCCTAAAACAACCCACCTCATTACTTCATAAACAATAGCCATTAGTAAGGTTAATTTATAAAACAAACTTAGTTTACCTAAATAATATATGCCTAAAGCGAATGTAAAGTATAAGAATGGAGAATACAAGACTAAGAATAATATCAAAATACCACTATAAGAACTATTTGAAAATGATTGAGTATATGAACTTATCGGATCATTAATCGAAAATAAAACAGATGAAATAATTTCGTTAAAATCTATAGGGGCTATTTGCGTATAAATGTAAAAAATAATCATTTGGAAAATCAAAGTAGTTACTATAAGAAATTTTAAAAGGTGAAAAACTTTTCGTTCTTTATGTTTGGTTTTATTCAATGATGAACTTAATGGATTATCATTTATTACTGTAATAGCATGTCTTTTCACAAAAAATATATAACCTAAAATGAACATTAATTGATATATAAATAGCAAAAATAATAAAAAGGGTAAATTAACTTTATTGTATTCAACAGGGCCAGTTAAATACAGAAACACTGTAAAAATAAAAAACATCTCAGAATACAACAATGGTTTAAATATGATTTTCAATTTTGGTTTTATATTTCTCATTTTTTTAGAGATTTCAATATCATTGAAATTCTTGCCTCCTTTCACTAAAGTTTAATTATCTACATTTATATATCGTTTTCATTTTGAAGATTAACTCATCAAGCTAATAAATAAGTCGATGTACTTTCTAGTATTTATATTTTTAGAGTACATGCTTTCCATGAGGTCCCTACCATTTTGACCCATTCTCCTAGTAGTGATTCTCTCTTTGTACATTTTTAACAGTTTTGCAAGAAATTGTTCTATATCATTTGGATCAACACAAAAGCCGCAATTATGGTCAGTAATAACCTTACAAAGTTCTGATTCAACATCAAATGAAGCTAAAATCGGCTGGCTCGCAGCTAAAATTGTGAACGCTTTGCTTGGAACAGAATTACTGCCTACATTCGGTTTGGACACGACTAGGCCAACATCAGCTAATGAAAAAACTTGTGATATATCTGCATATGGTTGAAATGGAATAAATATAATGTTAGTTAATTGCTGGCGCATTGACAAATCAACGAGTTTCCCCTTATTACTTCCTTCTCCAACAAAAACAAATAAAATATCTTCAAAATTTCTTAATTTTTCTGCTGCTTCAATAACCATTTCTAGATTTTGAGTCATGCCTAAATTCCCACAATAACTAACAATAAACTTATCACGGCTTATTTTGTATTTATCAAATAATTTGTTATCGTCTTTTTCTATGTGTCTCACTATTTCTGTATCAATCCAATTGTTAATTACTGTCAATTTGTCGTTTGGTACGTTTTTGTCTAAAAGATTATTCTTAAAATCATTTGAAATAACTATAATCTTGTCAGCATTTTTATATATATAATTTTCAATAGTTCTTCCGATAAACCAAATGATTCCTTTTCTTTTTATAATTCTTGTATTAAGTAATGAATCAGGAAAAACATCTTGTACAACATAAACAAATGGAACATTCAATTTTTTCTTCAACCACACCCCTAACACTCCTTGGATTGGTGGTGTACTTTCTGCAAATATCAAATCAATGTCTTTTTGTCTTTTACCAATCTGGTATTGTTTTAAAATGCTAATTAAGTATCTAATTGCTCTAAAAATCACACATTTTTTTTCTCTAAACAAGTTAAATCTAATAATTTCAATTTTGCCGTCAGCTTTTGATTCAATTTTATTTTTTTTATATATTTTCCTAATTTCTTCACTTATTCCTCTTGTTGGCATCGGCGTTATAATCTTAATTTCTATGTTTTCATTAAATAACTCTATTTCTAAATCGTTACTTAAATGAGAACTTGCGACATTTTCAGGAAAATAGTAAGCAGTTGGTTTTAATATTTTCAATTTTATATTCCTTTCAATAATAAGGTTTGCTCCATTTGTCGAATCAGAAATATTCGATTTCAACAAGTGTTAAAAAATCACTTGCATTTTCTAGTGCTTGCACGGAACTTTCTCCAGAACAAATAACGTAACCATATCTTTCACTACTATTTTCAATTGTTTTAATTGTTTGTCCAACTGACAAATCTAAACAGTATTCCACTAGATTTTTCTTATCTGAATTTTCAATACTATTATAGATATTTTTGATTTTACCAGGATCAAAGTTGAAATACCTTATTGAGCTACCTTTCGAAAATGTTCTCCTTATATTAGGATGAATACCCAAAGCTAATTCAATAACTGCTTTAGTCATATCAATTCCTGTTGATATGGGAACTAAATGAGAAGTTATATTGTCTCCACCCATTCTTGCACCAATTTCTACCACTTTAGGTCCAGATTCAGTTATTATAATTTCTGTGTGTGCAGGTCCATTAGTGATACCTATTGCATGAATTGTCCTATTAGTGATATCAATAATTTCTTCTTGTATGCTTTGATCTAAAAAAGAGGGTTGAGAATGTCCCAATTCAACAAAATGTGGAGCTCCAGTAGTAATCTTATCTGTAATGGCCAAAACAAATGTTTTATTATCTATCGTGATTGATTCGACACTTACTTCTGGACCAATCATATATTCTTCTATTAAAACACCGCCACTTTGACTATTTTTTTTTGCATAAAGAAATGCGTCAGCAATTGTATCAGGATCAAATTTTTCGACCAAAGATATCCCCCTACTCCCTGAATTATCTTCAGGTTTCAGTATAAGAGGATACTTTAAATCTTTTAAAGCAGTTATACACTTCTCTACTTTATCAAACTTCAAATATAATGGAATAGGTACTCCATTAGTTTTTAAGGCCTCTCTCATTTCGTATTTGTTAGTAGCTTTTAAAGCTGCATCTTTTGAAATAGAAGACAATTTCAGTACTTCTGCTACAAGTGCAACAGTTTTCATAGGTCGATCACTAGCAATTGTCAGTATTCCATCAATTTTGTAATTTCTAGCACATTCAAGAACACTTTCTGTGTCCAAAGTACTAATTACTTCAAATGTATCTGCGAATTGAAATCCAACAGCTTCTGGATTCATATCTAAAACTATTGTATAAATACCCATTTCTTTAGCCTTCTTAATTGCTGGAACTTGAAGTTTACTTGCACCTAAAATCATTAATTTCTTCATTTTGATCTCCCGAACAACCTATTATTTTAATTGTCTATGCAAATTAATCCTCAAGAAGGGCACCGACAACAACGACATTATGATACTTTCCGTTTTTATACCAATGTTCTCTCATTTCACCTTCAAGTTTGTAACCACATTTTTGAAGCATGGACAAAGAACTTTTATTATATTCAAATAGAAAACCATACACTCTTCTTACATTCATCTCTTCTTTCAAAAATTTAATAAAAAGATTAAATGACTCAGTGCCAATACCTTTCGCCTGATTAGTTTGTTCTCCAATATAAATATATGGATAGGCCGTTCTGTTAAATGGGTCGTACTCATTTAGCCCAACTATCCCAATTACTTTGTTTGAGGTTTTTTCAAAAATACCATAAATCTTTAAATATTTTTCGTTAGCCTTTTTTTCAAACCAATTTTTATGTTCGTATTCATTTACAGGAAATCTTGAATTTGTAAAATCTCTAAGCTCAGGTTGATTGATCCAACCTAAAGTTAATTGAAAAATTTCATCATTCATTGGAATTAAATTTATTCTATCGCCTTTAATCATTAGATTTATCCTTTCTAGAATTATAAATATTTTTTTTAAAAATTACTGTATTAATTGATTTTAATAAAATTTTCATATCAAGAATAAAAGATAAATTATTCACATAGAAAACATCATTCTTCATCTTTTCGTTAAAACTTGCTGAATTTCTGAAATATGCTTGATTATAACCTGTGATTCCAGGCCTAACTTTTAATTTTTCCTTTTGACTCAAAGTATATATATTCAAAGCTTCAGGCAAATCGGGCCTAGGACCAATTATACTCATATCACCTTTCAAAACGTTTACGAGTTGAGGTATCTCATCAAAACTAATTTTTCTTAATATTTTCCCGATTTTTGTCATGCGCTCATCTTTTTCCGAGTTAAAGGTAGATCCCTCAGCATTTCGCAAATCAGGTGCATACATTTTCATTGTTCTAAATTTGTACATAGTAAATAACTTTCCTTCTTTACCTAATCTAGCTGATTTATACAAAATAGTTCCTTTGTCCTCAAAATAAATTAGTGGTGATAAAAATAGAAATAGTAAAACAAGTATCGGTAAAGACATTACTGAAAAAATCAAATCAATTACCCTCTTGAAAAGTTTTTTGTACACTATTACACCTCGTTTTTAAAATAATTATTAAGAGTTTCAGCAACGTAAAATACATCTTTTACACTCATTAAGGTGTGAAGAGGAAGTGTGATTTCGTTTTTGTATTTATTGAATGCATTTGGATAATCCTTGATATCAAACCCCAAGTTTTTATATGCTGTAAACAATGGCAAAGGTTTATAATGTACATTAGTTGCTATCCCGTGCTCAGCCATATACTTAATCACTTTATTTCTTACTTCAACGCTAGCGTTCTTAATATTAACTAAAAATAAATGCCCTGAACTGGTATATGAATCTTCATGATGATAAATAATGTCAAATTTTTCTCTATCAATAGTCATTTCATAATGCTTTATTAAATCAAATCTTTTTTTAAGCAACTCTTTATACCTTTGCAATTGCACAAGACCAACCGCAGCTAAGATATCTGTCATGTTACATTTATAGGCTGGATAAATAATATCATATTCCCAAGACCCTTTTTGCATTTTTGATAAAGCATCTTTTGACTGTCCATGTAAACTTAGCAACATATACTCGTTGTATATTTCCTCATCTGTCATGCCAAATGTCTTTGTCCATGTAATCGCTCCACCTTCTGCAGTAGTCAAATTTTTTACTGCATGAAATGAAAAACATGTAACATCAGCTACTTGACCAGCATTCTTTCCGTTTTGACAAGCCCCAAAAGAGTGAGCAGCATCTGATAATACAGTAACTCTTCCAATATTTTCTTGTCTCTTGTTATTTGGTATAAACAGATGTTTTTTATTTTCAATAGCTTCGAATATTCTATCATAATTGCACATTACTCCAGCTATATCTACAGGGATAATTACTTTAGTATTAGCATTTATAGCTTTCTCCATTTCATCGTAATCCATTTCAAAAGATCCGGGAGCAGTATCAACGAGAATTATTTTAGCTCCAACATGATGAATTACTGCAGCTGAGGCAGAATAAGTATATGCTGATGTTATTACTTCATCTCCTGGGCCAACTCCTAATAGATGAAGTGTTAATTCCATAGCTGCAGTTGCTGAATTTAGACATACTGCTTTATTTACTCCAATGAACTCAGCAATCTTTCTCTCAAATTCTTTGGTTCTTGGTCCAGTTGTAATCCATCCCGACCGTAAAGCTTCGGTAACTTCTTTTATTTCATCTTCTGAAATATCTGGTGGTGAAAAATTTATATTCTTCATGGCTATATAATCCCCTTTAAAATTCAATCTCTTTTAAATATATCTCTTGAATAAACTTTTTCTTTCACTACTTCTAATTCATTATAAAATCTATTTGATACTATCACATCACACTTCTTTATGAAATAATTGAAATCTTTAACTACTTTTGATCCAAAAAATTCGTTATCATTCAGCACAGGTTCAAATACAATTACTTGAATACCTTTAGCTTTAATCCTCTTCATTACACCTTGGATTGAAGACTGTCTAAAATTATCAGAATCGCTTTTCATTACTAAGCGATAAATCCCAACTATTTTAGGGTTCTTAGATATAATCATGTCTGCAATGTGATCCTTTCTGGTCCTATTTGCATCAACGATAGCAGTCATTATGTTTTGCGGGACATCTTTATAATTTGCTAGCAACTGTTTAGTGTCTTTAGGCAAACAATAACCTCCGTATCCAAATGATGGATTATTATAATGATTGCCTATCCTTGGATCTAGTGCAACTCCTTCAATAATTTCTTTTGTGTCTAAGCCTCTTATTTCAGCATATGTATCGAGTTCATTGAAAAAAGCCACTCTTAATGCTAAATATGTATTAGAAAACAATTTAACAGCTTCAGCCTCTGTCGAATTCGTATATAATATGCTAACATCTTTTTTTATAGCCCCTTCTAGTAATAAATTTGCAAATGTTTCCGCTTCTTTCGAATGATCACCTACAACAATTCTGGAAGGATACAAATTATCATATAAAGCTTTTCCTTCTCTAAGAAATTCTGGAGAGAAGATTATTTTTAAATTCGGATGTTTCTCTTTTTGCTCCTCAGTGTAACCAACCGGTATCGTGGATTTAATGATTACAGTTGCACCACTACAAAATTTAGAAATATCAGATATAACAGAATCAACTGTTGAAGTATCAAAATAATTTAATTTTGCATCGTAGTTAGTTGGGGTTGCAACAACAACAAATGTTGCATTTCTATATGCCTCTTCTTTTTCAAGAGTAGCTTTAAGATTTAGATTTTTAAATTTCAAATACTCTTCCAATTCTCGATCAACAATTGGAGAGATTTTTTTATTTACCATTTCTACTTTCTCTTTAATAACATCTAAAGCGACTACTTCATGATGCTGTGCTAGTAATACTGCGTTAGACAATCCAACATAACCTGTACCAATAACTGCGATTTTCATTTACTGCCTCCTCTTATTCAAAGAATTTTATAATTTGTGATTTTGGAAAACCAATGAATTCTAAACGATTTCGAATAGTCTCATGATGCTTAAAACTAGAAATCAGTATGCCATCAAAGTTATATTGGTTTATCTGATTTAAAGAAATAATAGGTAGATTGATTATCGTTTCACTTAGTTTTGTTGAATCATCATCTATAATTGCTAATGCATTAATGGATATAGTTTTGCTTGATTGAATTGTGTGCAACAATATTTCTGCAACTTCACCGGCACCATATAACAGGATATTCTTGAATCCGTTTTTTTCAACTTGGCGCAAAAATTGTTCGATATTTTCCTTAGCTGAACTATACAAGTTTTGTGAAGCTTTAAGATACCCAATATTTAATACTTTTATTCTCTCTTTTCCATTTTTCGTCACAAAATACTCCACTGTTTTACTGGAGTGCTTCTTTCTTTTAATCAGTCCTTTTTTCTCATAGTCGTCTAAATAATCATTGACCATAGAAACTGCAATCCCTATGGTTTTAGAGATTTCTCTTTGAGTTATGTTTTTATTCTTTTCGATCAGATCTAGAATCATATACTCTTTAAAAAGAGGGGTTGGTTTAAAGAAATTGTTATCACCCAAAGTTTTCACCGTCCATTGTTCGATAATTGAATAATGTAATTCTACATCAAAAAGCTTTGATATACAAGAGAATTTACTCATTTTGTTTAAAAATCGAACAAATATTTCGATATCTTTTCTAAAGCCTCTGATGAAACAAAAAAACTAGCACAACAACCTTTTGAGTGCTAGCAAATTTATATGTATTTTCTAGGATTCTAAATAGTTTAAAATCGATTGATAGATACCACCGAAGTCTTCCTTTAATATATAGTTTTCAATTTCTAGTTCTGTGTGATCAAGCAGACGTTCAAGATAATCTTGATAGACTACGGTTGACTTTATGTTTACATGACGGAGCAAGCTCTTAGTCGCTTCAACTGAGCCACCTCTTAGTAGGTTCATCATACCAGCAGTGTGTCTTAATGCGTGAGGAGTTATACCTAAACCATCAAGACCACAATCTTCTAACACTCTTCTAAACATAACCATAAAAAATGTTCTAGATAGAAACTGATCTGGTGAGGTGTTTTTCGTCGTGATAAATAAATAAGGATTCGTATCCTTTCTTCTACTCAAATATGCATCCATCGCATCTTTTACACCTGGTGTTATGCTTACACGCTGAATCAATTTATCCTGTCCTTTTTTTCTGATATATAAGATTGACTTCCCGTCTTCAACTAGATAGTCTTCCTTCTTCAAAGCGATGATTTCATGACTTCGAAGACCAGCAGTTAACATCAAATAGACAATCGCATGATTTCTATAGTGCCAAATCGATTTTCTGATCTTTTTTGTATGTAGGATGAGATGTCTTGCTTGTTCAAGGGTTAAAATTGTTTTACTGATATGATATTGAATGTTTTCATTTTTTATACCCTCCATGATGTCATATGTATAGTGATCACTGATCAATAAGTGCCGTTGATTGGTTTTCAAATACTGATATAAGCCCTTCAGCGCACATATATGGATATAAATATAATGAGTAGAATGCCCTAGATCACGTTTTTGTTCTCTATATCTGATCACATCACTTGTCTTCGCATAATCGATATCATGATCTTTTAAATAATTTATATAATGCTTAAATGCAATCCTATAGGATTTAAGGGTTTGTGGTGTATAATTTTTATGTGAAAGATAAATCTCACTTAGTTTTTCTAATTCATGTTCCATTGTTGGAGTCGTCCTCACTTCCTAAAATATAGTGTTCAATTTGATGTTCTGAGTCATCATGAATCAAGTCTAAATGATGTGCATAGATTAGAGTTGTCGCGATTTTTTTATGACGCATCAACACCTTTGTAGAAGCGAGAGTTCCACCCCTTAATAAATTGATGGTCGCGGCTGTATGTCTTAATGAATGAGCAGTAATATGTGTATCACTTAGCCCTGAATCTCTTAGAATGCGTCTAAACATACCCACAAAAACGGTTCTAGTCAAAGGTTTAGTTGATCTTACTGAGCGTGAAACAAATAAATACGGATTTTTGTCCTTACGCTTTATTAAATACTCTTGAATCGCCTCACTTAAGCCATCAGATATCTTTACATATTCATCTGCATAGCTTCTACCTTTACCATGTACATAAAGAATTCGAGTACCATTCATCATTTTTAGATCTTTAATTCTTGCTCGTCTAACCTCAATACTTCTAAGTCCTGTCGTTATCATGAGATAAATTAAAGCATAATCACGATAGTGCCATATGTATTTTCTGTTATCTTTCAAATATAAGATCAAGTGTTTCGCTTCTTCTGTGGTTAATATCGGCTTAGATATCCCTTTTTCTATCCGTTCATTTTTTATAGATTTCATCATATCAAATGTATATGCTTCAGGTAAATCTAAACGCACTCGATTGAAGCTTAAATATTGATATAACCCCTTGAGTACAGTAATCTGATGATGAATCCAACGCTTAGAACTTCCTCTTTTTCTAATCATTTCCAAATAATTCATCACATCACTTGTTTTCGCATTTAGGATTTGGTGTTCCTTTAAATAATTAATGTATTGCTTAAGTATGGTCTGATATAATTCTCTTGTCCCTTGAGTTATGTCTTTTTCTGCTAAATATTGCTTAATCAATGGTTCTAAAGGGTGATGATTCATAGTTAGTCTCCATTCATATAAAGGTCTCTATCCTATAGTAGTTTTATAAAGTACTTTTTACTTGTATTTTTTAAACTTATCAATTTCATCTTAATCGTATTTTCTAAGAACCTAGTATCTATTGTTCAATGAGTAGTAAGGATTCATATAGTTTATAATCATGGTTTGACGTGTATAGTATATTACCCAAGATGGTATTCGAATTTAGATGATCAAACGAGACAAAGAAAAAAGCTGTAGAAAATAATCTACAGCCCTTGAATTAACTAATCTTTAATTGTAAATCTAGTTCAATGTCTCTTTAAGATAAAACTCTACGAATAACATGGATTACTTTTCCACTGATATGTATTCGTTTAATTTTAACTTATACAATAATACATAAATTATACGTAGCGCTATTTAATATCTTTTAAAGTGCAATTTAATATAATAATATTTGAATCTTGATATAACTGATTTAAAAGTTTTGAGGACCAAAACAAATCTAAATTCAACTGAATGAACTTATTCTCGAGTTTCTCAGGATTTATGGTCGATAATGTACTTTTTAAGCCATCAAGACTTCTTTCATTAAAATGATCAATTAATTGACGAATATTGCTTAGATTTAATGCCCTGATGAGCTCATCTTCCAAGTTTTTATCCTGAGTAATTATTCTTACTCTTTTGGAATTCTCAATAAGCCAAATGATATTCTCTTTTAATCTACTTCTATCTGATTCACCTCTAATTATTGTATCAGTATCCATTAAAACTGTAACAATTGTTTGCTTATTAATCATATATAATGATCGACTGATATGCTTAATTTCTGATAGAACTACTTTTCTCGTTTGTCCAAATAAATAACCTTTTGGTTTTAACCATTCAATAATACTTTTCTCACATTCACCTTCTATAAGTGTTATATATTTCTTCATGTTCTTTACTACCTGTCTATGCTATCATGTAAATCGATTAAGCTATCCAAAATAGGAGCGGTTGAGAACACATCCTCTTCTACTATTTTCTTTAACTTCCTATTATGATGTTTAACTACCTTTTCAGGTTCGATTACATCCGTAATTGATCCATCTCGATTTTTCTTGAATAAAATAAAGTTATAGTTAGGAATATCCATATCTAACAAGTCAGAATTATGACTTGTGATAAACACTTGACCATCAATGCGATCTATCAATGTAATTAAGATTTGAATGATTTGCTGCTCAATTTCAGAATGTGAATGAGATAATTTTTCATCTATATACAAGGTGTTATATGAATTTTTGTAGAGTGCATTCATCATAAATGCAATCATTATACCTTCCTTAGTTCCTGTAGACAGGACTGAGCTGTGAATATCACCTAGCTTACCATTTTTTAAAATAATTTCTTTGTGTCCATTTTTAAAATGAATAATCTTATTCCCTGGTACTTCTTTACTATCTGTAACATCGCTTATTGAACTATCAAAGGCCATTGCTATTTTCTTTATAATATCAGTTCTAAGTTCAATGTTTTCATCAACTAAATTGTCATCAGCACCAGAAAAAGAATAAATAAACCCAAGACTTCGCTGAATTTCGCTACGATGTGAAATATTTTCTTTTGTAGTTAAGAAGTAACTTACAAAGCTAACACCTTCAAATTTTTCTTTTTTATATATTGGTTTCGAAGACTCAAGCTCTGATTTATGTTTGATATATGACAGATCTTTAAGTTTAACGCGCCACCAAGTTTCAGACACAATTCCCTTGGCACCAATTTGTACATGAACTCTATACATATATGACAGAGTTGAAAATGTTGTATCTATATCGATAGTATTGCTAATACCCTTTTCAAAAAAATTATTAATATTAGCAAATGAAATTTTAGAAACATCTTTACCATTTAAAAAATTCTGAATAAAACATAAAGCCATACCTAATGTTGTTTTTCCACTAGCATTTGCTCCAAGTAATATTGCAAACTTCTTAAATTTTAGATTCGGGTAATTTTTGTGTGCTTGAATAATTGGAGAATATTTACTTTCACGTGTATATGTGAAATCGACACTAAAATTTTTAAATTGAAATAAGTCATCTAATTTGATTTCATAGAAAATCATAGGTTCCCTCCTAAATAGATGATTAAATTATACTCTATTTGACAAATCGTGTCAATTAAAATAATATTATTTTGTTTTTTGAAGCTAATTGTTCGTTTAAAATGTATTTTTAGACACGAAAAAGTTGTTAAACATATCGTGAAAAAAGATTCTCAATGACAATATGGAATTGAATTATTTGTAAAGTGTATATGTAATGCATAAGTGATCTTTATAATATATGTTGATATTATTTGTAGATAGGAGCATATTAAGCATAATGGTTGTTATATCTAAATTATACAGTTCATATTTGTTTCAATCCTTCTAATACTGCACAAAATGATTAAGAATTATTAATGTTTCTACTCTCCTTGAAGCATCATTACATCCTCATTACTATCAACGTATCCCAAATAGCTAATTCCTACACCTATCTCATATTTAAAGATCATTCGATGTGCTTCATCAACTGTCATGAAACCACTCTCATAATGCTCAACACCCATTAAAAATGTTGTTTCATTCAAATACACATAGTTACAAAACTTTAGTCTCAACTTATTCTTACTATCTAATTCCTTTAATCCAGCAAGAATAGGCATTTCATCAACGAATTCTTCTAATGTTATTTCTAGATCACCTATCATATAGTTATCATAATGAATAGCCATTTCGTGATAAGCATTACCAATTTTAAAATATTCTTCCTTGGATTCTAAATAAGCTTCAAAGACTTCAGTACTGACTTCTTCAAATGTATTCATATCAAGGATGGTTGCTTGATTTAGACCATCAGAAAAATGTATATACTCATCATACATAGTGACCATATCATATTCATAATCAACACTTTGCTGAACTCTTTCGTTGGTTTCAAAATTGATTCGCTGCAAAACATCTTCGCTCAAAACAGTTAACACATGATCTTGATATTGATATGCTTCACCTTTGGTATAAGGAAATACTTCAATGATTTCATCACTTTCCATATCTATTACATGCACTTTCATAAATTCTCTATAAATGAAATACTGATGATTAGATATACCTATTAAGCGATTTGCTGTGTTTATATTGATCGTACCAAAGTCATACATCATTTCTATAATATGAGTTTCTAAATTGATTCTAACTAATGATTCATCAATTACAGAATCACTATAGACATCCTCGAATTGTCCATAATGAATAACCAGTACATACATATACTCATCTTCAAAGTAGATGTGTTTAGCATTTAATGCTCTATTCACACGATATCCTTGATCTATTAAAAAGTCTTTTAAATCGTCTTCATAATCATAAAAAACACCTTGTACATAATAGTGTTCTGTATTGTAAAACATAATATTATTATCTTCAAATTCAAATGATTCTATATAATCATTGAACTTTTCACTTCTATTCCCACAAGAAATCATTGTAAAACTAAAGATGATAGCTAAAAACATTAAAAATAGTTTTTTCATTTCATTTCCCCCAAAAATTATCATTTATTTAAGTATACCTCTAGTTTTTCATTATAGAATAACTCAAACTTAAAGAGAATATCTATTCGTTTAATGTCTTTATTGACAAAGTAAAATTCGTTTGTTTGGTTACATAATTAATATCGTGTTTTCTACTTTTGTTAGATGAAAAATTCATCTATTGAAATAAGGTCATAGATTTTATCATCAAGTGTTTTTGAAAAGCCTTTCTTAGAAAACGCCCCATAAGAAATTGCATTGAGTTCATAGCCTTTTAATATCAACTCTTCCATGATTGATTGTGTAACTGTCCCATTCGTCCATTTACACTCATAGACATAAATGCCATGCTTAGTCAAAACACAACTATCAATTTCAATATCCTTCTTTTCTTTTCTACTATTGTACCAATATCTTCCAATTTGAATAAGTGGGATTTGATGTCTTTTCTTAAAATTTCTGATTAGATATTGTTCACACATTTTTTCAAATCTTATAGACACATAGTCATCTAATTCATCTTGAATAAATGTTTCATAAAAATCACTAGACTCCATCATAATTCTAGCAGAAGCATGCTTCCAAATAAATTTGTAATAAAATGCGATGAAATTATTTTTAATTTTATAAAGATGTTTTTTAGAATTTGGACTATCCATAAATCGATGCTCTTTTTCAATGATTTCAAGTTCGATGAGTTTATTTACATATTTTATCGTTTTTGAAGTATCATTTATACCAGACTTTGAATCAATTTCGGATAACTTTGTACTACCACTATGTATTGCTTGCAAAACGCTTTGATACTCTTGTATGCTTCTAAGTTCTGAGGTAAGAAGCATTTGTACCTCTGAAGCAAACCTTGCATTCTCTGCGACAATTAATTGACAAATATTATCCTTTAAAGGTATCGAATGATCAATTTGACTTAAATAAAATGGGAGCCCTCCGAAAACAGCATATGCTCTTACCTTATCTTCATTACTATAACCTTTGTAATATAAAGCACTTTCATAATAGTCACATTCTTTTAAGTGGAGACTGAATGTTTGTCTATTAAATAAAGGTCTGCTATGGGAGAAAAGATTTTCATACATACCTATTTCACTACCGGATATTATTAGTTTAATATTCGATTTATCTTTATATTCATCAATTAGTCCTTGTAGCATAGATTCAAATGACTTGTCAACTTCAGTTAAATATGTGAATTCATCAATGACTATAATCAAATCTTTAGACTCAAAAATTGATTTAAACAAGTCGTAAAACGTTCCGTATATGATTTGTCCCATACCCTTAAACTCGCCATATTGCTTACTAAAGAATTCTAGATTCATCTGCATATTAGCTTGCTGGGCTAAAAAATATATTGCATTTTTACCTTTGATTGCTTCTTTGATGAGTGTGGTTTTACCCACCCTTCTTCTACCATGGATAACACCGAATTCAAATGATGTCCTATTAAATGCTTCAAGCAAATAATTAAATTCTTTTTCTCTTCCGATGAACATATAGAACCCTCCAATATACTGAAGTATGATTCAGTGAATTATGTCTCACTATCATTCTATCACAACTTTGAATGAATGTGAAGTGTAAAAAAATATTAAATAGACTATTATGATTTATCATGATTTTTGAAGTAAGTGATTTTTAAACAGATGGTTCTAATCGTTCATATTCATACAAATTAAATCATTTACAAATGGTAATATAAGATTACCCAATAGTGTCAGATAAGAATCCCCCAATCTAATGATATTCATAAAGTGGTAGGAGTAGTTCACATAGTCTCTATGAGTTCTTCAATATTCCTAATCACTTTCGACTGTTTTTCAATTTTCTTCAATTCTTTTCTAATATTTACTCCAATAACTACTGGCATTTGACTGATAAAAACTGCATATGTTATTTCATGATTCATAGGAATCAATCTCGTTTCAACAAACTGAGGTAAATCATTATTTGGTATATTCAATGAGATTCCATTCGTAATTCCTGAGACGTAAAAAAGTCTCTTCTCTTCTTCATCTAAAAGTACGAGTTTTTGATGAACATATCTTAAAGCAACAAATTTTTTCTTTATTGAATATTGAAAACCTGTCAATATTTCGAGTTGCTCAGAGGTAATCTGACCTTCATATTGCTTGATATAGTCCTTAATGATATCCGGTGAATCAAAAAATTTATCAGCAAGTTTAATGAAATCTGGTTGTTGAAGCCGTTCAAAGAAACGCTCTGCATTTGAAAAATGTGGATGAAGACGATACTTTTGGTTTGTTCTATGGAGTAACACATAGAATAAACCATAAAACAGATGAACTCTGTCTTCACTTAATGCTGCACGATTTTTTAGTAATACTTCCTCATTGTTACAACAATCTTCAATCAATAAACCACTTCCACATGGGCAATCAAAATCATTAAAAAGTTCATTATCATTATCCAATAAATCTTCTATATCATGAATTTGTTCCATATCAGCTAAAGATATTGGATCTCCTTTATATTTCCATCGTGGTATTTCTTTTATTACATCATTATAGAGTTTTACACCTCGATCTATATCTGATTCAATTTCTATAAAAGTTTGCATAATTCTACTCATATCAAAATCAAGTGATAATTGAGTGAATACGACCAATTCTTCGACAAAATATTCAAAGAGAATTTTATCTTTGTTTTTTTTAAGTTTCTCATAGAATTCATTCATGATTGCATTATATATGTTTATTCCATATTTACCGAAGGATATATAAGTCTCCCATGTGTGTTTGTATACCGGTTTATAATCAAAGAAAATTAAATCGTCATGAAACATGGGGTGTGAAAATGCATTTTCATGTACAAAGGCAGCCATGTCTATATGTAGGTAAATTCGAGGTAGATTATGCAGTGCTTCATTTAAAGATATGGAAATACTAGATGGTTTGCATTCATCATAGATTATTTTTAACTCCTTCATTGAAACTTGTCCCCTGACTAACAAGATACCCTTTAAAAAATCGTAAATTTGATCTAAAACTTTATGTCTATCACTGATTTGAATTGTCTTGATGACACTAGATAGCATAGAAGGTACTTTGAATCCTTCAGGCATACCATGAAATATAAGTAAAAATGAATCTTGAAGTTCTTGAACCAATTTATATTCCTCAAAATCATCAAAGTTTAACTCTTGTTTTTCATGAGCTAAATCGATCAGCAAATTTAACGCATTGGCACTGACATATCCATCAAATCGACTAGGATCTTCAATCAATGCTTCATAAATACTAAAAAGCATCTTCTTTCGTGTAATTTTTTCATAATCTTTTGAATCATCAACCATTTGTTCATATATGGTAAATATCATAACCTTATCAAATCTATTGATAAAACCATATTCATCAAACATAGGACACCTCAAATGTGTAAATTTGAGTCAATCATAATATATATATTGAAAATTGTCAATTCGGTGATTATCTTTTTATTGAACTCTATTTCAATAAAATCAACACTAACTTCAAGAAAGGTTATGAATTTTTTACAAAATATCGAGAAAACATTATATAAAGCTATAGTAGTATAATACTAAAATTATTTTATTTATAATTCAAATAATAAAAAATCACTATTTACACGCTTATTCATAATCTCTTATTACATAACTGTCAATTAAACTTCTCAATTGATATAATGACCCTGTAACAAAGGAGGCTATTTTCATGAAACAGATTCAATTCAACCAATCCATTCAGAGTTTGGTTTCCCTATATCCTGAAACAAAGGATATCTTATTTGATCTAGGCTTTAAAGATATCGTTAAACCAGGAATGATTCAAACAGTAGGAAGATTCATGACCTTATCAAAAGGTGCAGAATTAAAGGGTATATCACTGGATTTAATCAAGAAAACATTTAACCAACATGGTTATGATATAAAGGAGGAATAAATATGAGTGAATTTATTAATAACGTAGAACATAGACAAAAATTACTTAAAGATATTATCAAGTGCTTACATGATGGTAAAAACTTAGAGAATGCTAAAAAAGAATTCAAAAAACATTTCAATGAAGTCTCTACTGCAGAAATATCGATGATGGAGCAAGCTCTGATTAAAGAAGGTATGGCTATTGAAGAGGTTCAAAATCTTTGTGATGTTCATGCTGCGGTATTTGAAGGGTCAATTTCTGATATTCATCCAACAAAAGATCATACAAAAGTCTTTGGACATCCTGTCCAAGTCTTTCTAGAAGAAAATGATAGAATCGAAATACTGATTAAGGAAGAGATTGAACCTTACTTAAAGGAATCAGGTAAAACGGCTGAATTAATGCTTCGTGTTGGATATGACAGATTGATAGAGATCCATAAGCATTATGCAAGAAAGGAATACCTCTTCTTTCCCAATTTAGAAAAGAAGGGTATTGATGCTCCACCAAAAGTCATGTGGGCAGTGGACGATGAGATACGTTTAGAGATGAAAACAATTCTCCAAGACCTAAGTCAAGTCAATCATGACCTAGATAAGACAAAATTAAACATCACCAATAACTTGAAAAAGATTAGAGATATGATTTTCAAAGAAAACAATATCTTAATCCCACTCTTAATAGAAACACTTACATTCTTTGATTGGGTGATCGTGGATAGTTCTTCAGATGAAATTGGGTATTTCATCGAAGCACCTAAACAAAAATGGACAGATAAAAAAAATACAGATCAAGTCGAAGATATCAAACCTTTACTCAACAAGATTCAAGGTGAAGTTCCATTTGATGCTGGTTCCCTAAGTCCTGAAGTCTTAAATGCAATGCTCAACACACTACCACTTGATGTGACATTCGTTGATTCCAAAGGTTATGTTAAATACTTCACACAAGGAAAAGAACGAATCTTTGATCGCCCGATGACCATCATTGGAAGACACGTTTCCATGTGTCATCCACCAGCAAGTGTTCATATCGTTGAAGATATCGTTGAAAGCTTTAGATCTGGTAAGAAGGATAATGAAGATTTTTGGATTAAGATTAAAGATATGTTTGTTTATATTAGATATTTCGCTGTAAGAGATAAAAATGGTCATTATATAGGAACCCTAGAGGTCACACAAAACATAAAACCCATTGTAGAACTTGAAGGTGAAAAAAGATTAGTTACTAAAAGCTAATGAGGATTCTATTTGTCATTATAGGAACTATATCATTGGTTGTTGGTATTATAGGTGTTGTCCTACCCATCCTCCCTACAACTCCTTTTCTACTGCTGACTGCTTATTGCTACGCTAGAGGATCGAAGAGATTTCATGATTGGTTTATCAAAACTAAGATCTATAAGAAATACTTAGAATCATATGCTGAAACAAGATCGATGACAATAAAACACAAATGGACATTAATGATTGTTGTTGATACAATGCTTTTAATCACATTTTTTACGATTGATAGTCTAGCTTTAAGGATACTAATTGTTGCATTAATAATTCTCAAACATCTCTATTTCCATACACAAGTTAAAATCATTAAGATTCAAGAAATGCCAAATTCGGTTGAATAAGGCATTTTTTATGAATATGCATAATGAATTCATTTATAATAACTACTTTTTTAGAAAATCTAGTTGACATAGACCGCATTCAATGTTAATATTTATATATGCAATTATAACAAATATGTTATATTAATCTTACGGAGAGGAGCTATCATATGTATGAAGTTAAACCTTATCCAGACATTGATAGCGCTCTGATCAAAAGCCTTATGGTCGATATTGAAGAATCTGGAGATAACAGAAATTACAATGATTTTATCAGGTATACAACTAAACTAGAGGAACACGGTTTAGACATGAACGAGAAATTTAAAAGACAGTCAATTCGAAAATTAGAAGAACATATGTATGAGTTGAGACCTAAAAATTTCAGGATATTATTCACTTATAAAGATTGAATTTTTTATTTACTTAATGGTTTCTTTAAGAAAACAGATGAGACACCAACCCAACAAAAAGATATAGCAAGAAAGCATATTAAAATAATACATAAATTATAATAGAATAGAGGATTATTATGAAAAAAGATACAATACTTGATTTTATTGAAAAACTCGAACAAAACAATGAAACACTAAAAAAATGGGGTGAGTTATATAAAATTGAAGAGGATATCATTAGTTCATTAATCAAATCAAGAAAAGAAAAAGGATTAAGTCAAAAAAACTTAGCAAAATTAACAAATCTTAAACAACCTGCAATAGCTAGAATAGAATCTGGAGCTCATTCTCCTCAATTAAATACACTAATAAAAATAGCAGATGCTTTAGAATTAAGAATAAATCTTAAACCTGTTCATGAGATAGATTTCGACATTTATCTTGATCAGTATAAGAAGATTCTTAGTGATTTTAACAATGTCTACGAGAATTATACAAATAGAGCAACTACTCAATGTATTATTTACACTAAGGGAGGTAACAATAATGATAATATCACATACCAATATACTGGCAACGAAGCTTTACCTGCTTGATAACGGTTTAAAAGGAACAAATTTCAACATCAATCCTCAATTCTTCAAGAAGATTACAAAAATTGATGATGGAAATTACAAGATTGAATTATCAGTGAGCATCAAGAACACCAAGACTAACCCATTTCCTGTAGAGATTGAGGCCATCTTTGAAACAACGTTTAATTTCAAAGAAGTCGAAAACGAACAAGACGTCGATACTTTTCTCAATGTTAATGCGATTCAAATGATATTCCCTTTTATGAGAGCAGCGATAAACTCATTAGTTTCAGCAGCTTTAATGCCTCCACTTGTTTTACCTATCATTGATGTTCGTCAGTTTAACACGAAGTAAGTACGAAAAACTGTTAAAATCACGAGAAAGAAAAAAATGAATGAAAGTTTAGGGATTAATTAATATATACACGTGATGCTCAAATTAAACACTATAATTTGTTATTTAACTAGTCGCAATAAAGAAAAAATACAATCCAATTCAAATCTAGAAATTGGATTGTATTTTTTATCTAAAAGTTTCAGAAAACTCCCTCTTCAAAGTATTCAGTGGGAGATGAATGAAACATCACATTCTTTTCTTTAAAATATCTATAAATAAACACTCCGTAATATATCATTACATGATATAATATAAGTATAGAAATCGCGATATAAGGGGGTGGATGATGTGAGTGATACCATGAAAGGTTATGTCTATAGACTAAAACCTACAACCAAACAAATCAATCTCATCAACCAAACCTTT
>JAHIRQ010000058.1 GCA_018818645.1 Bacillota bacterium | reverse complement strand
GGGCTATGTACAAACAAATCTGACTATCTTAAATATTGAAAATATTAAAGCAACCAATTTCAAGGTGTTTAATCGAACTGCTTATGTTGGTGGATTGGTTGGTAGACTTGCGAATACTTCAACAGTGAATATCAGTGATGTAGATTTTGAAGGTCAAATCTATGCACATACTTCATCTGGATATTCAGGTGGACTGATTGGACATACACCATCAGGAACGTTTGTTACAATAAATCGTGCAATTGTTGAGGTTAGATTTAGAAACACCTTAGTAACAGATCTTACCTATATGAACCGATATTCAGATAGATATATAGGTGGTTTTATTGGCTATAATCTAGCAACTTCAGCGAGTGTTAATATTAACAATTCATTTTTTACAGGTAGCTTATTTAATCAAACCAATACTTATCGAAATGCAGTTGGTACCGTTTTAGGTAGAATTGGTACTGCAGCTACACTATCTAACACATATCATTCGAATGTTTCTTATCGAAATGCGTCAGGAGTAGAGGTTTACGGTCAAACTGGTCAAGCAGGTCAAATGGCAACCCTAGTGGATGCGTTTAACATGCCAACATTAATCTGGTGGGATAATTTCTATGATAGCTATTATGACTCAGTAAATAGTCTATGGGCTCAAGATGGAACAGGTAGACCATACTTAGTTAGATAGATAGAGGACTAAAGTCAATTGTGGAGCATAAATCCTTACAGTAATTGTAGAGATCCTGTCGTCGTATCCTTAACATATTAAAAATAGAGAAACCTAGAACACTGACTAGTCTCACATTGTTTAGGTGATTGCCTGGGGACTGCGTATATCAAAAAATGCATATTTCATAGTTTTTGAAGGACATAGAGGTTCTTGGGATTTAATGCTCAGGATTCTATAGTCCTTTTTCTTTTTGAATATATGAAATACTTATATTGTTATCATTCATTGAGTCTTCACTAGTAATTAAGTGCTAATATATTATCAATAATTGACAAAAAATCTATAAAGTGATAAAATGTTAATGATATGAAACATAAATACGATATAAGTGATTTTGTAAGTGTGCCGACTGAACAATCTATTACTTACGATTTAGTCAAAAGATTTATTAAAAGAAGAAAGGAATATGGACTAACACAAAAAGAGTTAAGTATAAAGTCAGATGTTAGTTATGGCTCAATTCGGAGGTTTGAGTCTCAAGGAGATATTTCTTTAAAATCGTTGTTAAAACTGAGTTCAGCTATAGGATGTTTAGAAGATTTTAATGAGTTATTCAGGTATATGATTCTAAAAAATATAAAGGATTTGAAATAATGAATATTCAAGTCAAAAAATTAACAGTCAAATACAATCAAAGAGTTGTTGGCTATCTTTTTGAGTTTGAGCAAAATAGAATAGCTTTCCAGTATGATGAACTATGGGTTCAAAATGGATTTTCAATATCTCCATTTTCTTTACCACTATCAAATGATATTTACATATCTAGATCAAATCATTTTGATGGTTTATATGGAGTATTCAATGATTCACTACCTGATGGATGGGGAGAATTATTGGTGAGAAGAATGTTATTAAAAAAAGGAGTTAATTTTGATAAAATATCACCATTAACTAGACTAACTTTAGTAAGTCATAATGGACTTGGTGGACTTAGCTACGAACCTACTCAAAACGATCATGACTCCTCTACATTTTTTGAACTTGATGTACTAGCTCGAGAAGTCAAAAAAATACTTGAAGAGACTACGAATGATGTTGATATGGATCAATTATATAAATTTGGAGGATCTAGTGGTGGAGCAAGACCAAAAGTACATGTTAGTATGGATAACTCAGAATGGATAGTTAAGTTTCCTTCGTCAATAGACCCAATCAATATCGGTGAACTAGAATATATAACCAACCAACTTGCAAAAAATTCGGGTATTGATGTCAATGAATTCAATCTATTTCCTTCATCAGTATACAAAGGATTTTTTGGAGCAAAGAGATTTGATAGACAAAATAGAAAAAGAGTACATATGATTTCGCTATCTGCACTACTTGAAACAACACATAAAATCCCGAATCTAGACTATATGCACTTATTTCAAGTGATAAGACGTATTTCTATAAATCAAGAGGATTTATATGAAGCGTATAGAAGAATGTGCTTCAATGTACTTTATCAAAATAAAGATGATCACGGGAAAAACCATGCATTTATTTATGATGAAAAACTAAAAAGCTATAGACTATCTCCAGCTTATGATTTAACAAAAACTGTTCATAAACTAGAACATGAAATGACAGTCTTAGGAGAAGGGAAGCCCCAAGCAAAGGATTTAATGAAGATAGCAGAAGAAATGAAGTTATCTAAAAAAAGATGTGAATCTATAATAAAAGAAGTGAAAAAAGCTCTAAATGATCATTGATTTTCTTAAAATAGACCAATGCAGTAAAAAAGCATTTACACCTAGTTTTCGTGTAAATGCTTTTCATTTCTTAACTATGCTTTAATTGCCCATCTTAGCTTTGCAGATCTTGCGCGACTATTCGAGCTTTGCTCATCCATGGATGGTCTGATTGGACCATCAGTGACTTCCTTATAAATACCTTCTCTAAAATAATGTTGAAATGATTTTTTAACAAGTCTATCCTCACCAGAATGAAAGGTAAGTATAGATACCTTCCCATGCGGCTTTAGAACACTGGGAAGCTTTTCTAAAAATTCATATAAGACTTCATATTCATGATTGATATCGATTCTAAGGGCTTGAAATGTGCGTTGGCTCGATTTCTTTATTTCTTCATCTCTTCTAGCAAATGGAATGAATTTTAAAGCGTCAGCAATGACTTTATAAAGGTCAGAAGTTAAAGATATATCTTTTCCTTGATGTAGATGATTAACGATTCCTGCGGCTATTTCTGAGGCATATGGCTCATCTGCGTTCTCAATGAGCATACCTTCAATTTCATCTTTATGCATTTCTTTCAATCGATCGGCTGCACTAACACCAACCTTAGGATTCATTCTTAAATCCAGTGGACCTTCTGTTTTAAAGGAGAAGCCACGAAGAGGATTATCGATTTGCATCGAAGATACTCCTAGGTCAGCGATTACAAAATCAAATTGACCTGAAACAGATTCTATTAAATCAATTTCACTAAAATTTAAGTTGTTTACAGTTAAGATATCATCACCATATCCAAGACTATTTAATCGTTCTTTGGTTTTTGGAAGCTCTATTGGATCTTGATCGACTGCATATAAATGCCCTTGATGTTTTAGACACATTAGAATTTCTTGTGCATGACCACCATAGCCTAATGTAGCATCTAGTCCGATTTGACCTGGTTGAATATCTAAAAAGTCTAGAATTTCAGTTACACAAATCGGTCTATGCATACCTGCAGGTGTCATACCCTTTTCGATGACCTTTTGAATGGTTTCTGAGTATTTATCAGGTTGTAGCTCTTTATATTTCGCTTCAAAGGATTTAGGGTGTGTTCCTGAATATCGTATTCTTCTTTGATGTTTTTGATCTTTATTATCCATATTATTTTCCATTCGTTTTTGTTATTTAATCATAACATACGACCTATTTTATCACAAATCTTCATGAACACTAAATTCTTTAATCAATAATCAATTTAAGATTTGTTCTTATAAAGTTTTTCGACAAGTTCATCAATCATTTCTTTAGTCATTCCTAAATCTTTAAAATACTTTAGTCTATCCTCCAGCATTTCAGTCATGAATTCTATTTTTTTCTTTTCCAAAACCTTGTTTGATAAATCTGAAACAAAAGAGCCTTTTCCTGCAATGGTTAAAATATATCCATCTCTTTCTAAATCTTCAAATGCCTTTTTTACGGTAATAATACTGATTCTCAATTCTTTCGCAGCAGTTCGAATGGATGGAAGTTGAGTACCAGAGGTGAGATCTCCATTCATGATTTGTGTTGCTATTTGATCATAGAGTTGCTGGTATATCGGGATATTGGATATGGTTGATAAGGTAATATTTTTCATCACAATCGCTCTTCAAATCTTTTAACAGATAATTTGATTGAAAAAAGAATAGATAATGCATATAAAGTGATACCAGCAACAAGAATACCCCATTGTAAAAATAGATAATCAGGACTATGTGTCCAATGATGAAACTTAGGAACAAATACATTTAACAGTTCAATACTAGCACCATATAATGTGATTGAGATGCTTGATATAAGTAGAGGTTTTCCATACTGATAAGCAGTTTTAAAGTACCCAGGAAGGAAAGTGATATTAAATATAGCAAATAAAATGAATATGAATCCGAAGAATGCGATATTCAGTTCAAAAAAGATATTGAATGTTCCATAGACTTGATTATGAACCATTGCCATGATAAAACCAAGAACGATATGAAGCAGCTGAAGAATCACTAAAGCAGAAATTTTTGATATAACAATGTCTTTTTTTCTAACAGGTAACATGGTTGTAAATGATAAATCATTTTGTTGGTTATATGCTGAATAGATTGCAGGAATAGTTATCCAAAAGAAATACATAAACACGATCACATAAATCCACATTGGAATCATCATTAAAGAAGCAGCTAATATAGGCATAATGAAATAAAACTTAGGGATATTAAGATTCAGTTCTTTTTCAATTAAGTATCTCATTATTTTCTACCTCCATTCATAGAAAAGTAGATCATGATGTCATCTAGTGTTGGTGGAAGTAGTTCAACATCAGTTAATTTGCTTGCATCTTCGGTGTGTATAAGACCTGTAAATCCAAAAGAATTTTTCTTATGTGCAATGAGTATGTCCTTATATTTAGGCAAAAGTTCATTTGCTCCAACGATTAAACGGTAATGATCAAGCAAATCATCCTTTGAACTACTTTCTATGATTTTTCCATTTTGGATGAAGGTAATATAATCCGCACATTTTTCTAAATCCGAAGTGATATGTGTCGAAAATAAAATGCTTATTTCACCATCTTCAACTATACTTTGAAAAATTTCAAGTAACAAATCTCTTGCTACTGGGTCCAACCCACTGGTTGGTTCATCAAGGATAATGAACTTAGCTTGATGACTTAAGGCAAGAGCCAGACTATATTTCATTTTCATACCTTGTGATAATTCGAATACTTTCTTGTTTTGATCTAATCCAAATATAGACATATAGTTATTATAGATTTCATCATTCCAGTTCTTAAAGAACTTTTTATATATATTCGTTATCTTATATAAACGACTTCTAGGAAAAAACATTGAGTCACCAGACATAAAGGCTATATCCTGTTTGATGTCTATTTCATGTTTATTCATGTCTTTTTCAAATATATGTACAGAACCACTATCCTTTGCAGTGATATTGAGCATACTTCTTAAAGTTGTTGTTTTACCAGCCCCATTTTCACCAATAAATCCCATAATATAACCCTTTTCTAATGTCATATTGATATCTTTAAGTTGAAAACTGGGATATGCTTTATTTAAATCTTTAATTTCAAGAACGTTCATTGAATACCTCCACTGTGTATAACGTTTATATACAGTATACACGGCATTACTTTTGATGTCAACAAAAAAGTTTATTTATCATATTGACAACTTTTAAAAACTATAATACAATGAATAGTAGTGAACATCGTATTGTACTATATCGGAAGGAGAGTCTTATGTATACATTATGGTTTGGACTGTTTTGGATTATCTTCATCCATCTCATTCTTGTTATCCTTTTGAAACTGAATAAAAAACAAGCTTTCCTTTGGATTAGGCTAATTTCTATAATTCTAATCCTACAGAAAGCTTTCGACTACGGTTCATCTTGGATAGAAGGTGACTTCACAAAGATGCCAGTAGAGTATTCTGCAATTACATATATATTGTTTTCAATAACGTTTCTACTCAATATAAAATTCTTAAAGTCCTTCGTAACATTCGCTGCATTTTTATCTGGAATCGGTTATTTAATTACCTTCCCATTCTTGGGTGAAATGTTTATTCAAGGGAATGGACTGTGGGTCACATCGCTAGCTTTGATCAATCATAGTTTGTTATATATTGGCTCTTTGCTCGTGATGAAGCATTATTTATTTAAAATTGAAAGTAGAAAATCAATTCTAGTAATGACTGTTCTTGTCGTAGCATTCTCAATTACTATGCAATACTTTATCAACTTCGAGCATCGATATCTATTCATTTATATGCTTCTAGATGGTAGAATATTATATAATCTCTTTCATAACATCGATATCAATGGGTTTGTCTATTTACCTTACAATATGTTGATAGTATCGATTTATATGGGAGTTATATCTATTTTCTACAAAATTAATACAAAGGTGTATGCATTGAAGTTTAAACATGAATATATGAGAATCGAAAGAGGGGTAGTCAAACATGAACATACAATATAAAAAGGGTGTTTTAGATTTACTGGTCTTAAGTATGCTAGAAAAAGAAGATCAGTATGGCTATGATATCTCAGATACATTAAGTATGAAAATAAGTCTTTCGCCAGGAACTGTTTACCCAATCTTGAGAAAATTAAAAGATGAGGGATTAGTAACCACTTATTTATCAGAAGTCAGTGGTGGTCCAGCAAGAAAGTATTATAAACTCACTCAAAGTGGAAAGAAAAAGCTTTCTGAATCTAAGGAAGAATGGATTCAGTTTGTTAAAACCACATTAGAAATATTGGAGGCAAACAAAAATGAATAAAAAAGCATTCATCCAAGAATTGGAAAAGGGATTGAAAAAAATAGGAGTTAGTGACTCTATAGATATTATTAAAGATTATGAGATTCACTTTGATAATGAATTCAGTAAGGGGAAGTCAGAAGAAGAAATTGCTAAAGAGCTTGGAAGTATTCCAGATATCTTAGCTGATTTTCAATTGGAAGAAAAAACAATCATTCAAAAGAATAAAATGAATGTAGCATCGGTTATCATCAATGATATATTTGGTTATTTAGGAATATTTTGTATGTATATGCTTAATCTTGTCTTAATATCCCAAGCGATTGTAAGCTTAATCCTTGGCATATATTTGATGTTTTCAGTAGATATATTCTCATTTGTTCCAGTACTTGTTTCTCCATTTTCAATATTTGCTGGATTCACAATTGTTATCTATTCAATTTTTTCATTTGGATTCTCTATTTTAATGTTTCAATCGTTAAATAAGATGACAAAAAGACTTACTAAGTGGAATCGTGAAGTACTTAAGGGTGAAGAATTTGAGCGTATTCATGTCAATCATTCTAAGCTAATAATCAAAATCATTCAAATAAGTGGAGTAGTACTTGTTATTTTCTTGATTGTATCTTATATAGTTGCAGTCATCATGACAAAAGAAGTAGAGTTTTGGCATTATTGGAATTGGTTTTCTTAAAAATTAAACCTTTATTTTCTTTTTGCATATAAGTTAATTCTCATATCGAGAAGTGTTAAACTGAAGTTGAAAAACCGTAAAAAGGAGATTTTTTATGAACTATTTCAATGATGCTTTACAAAAAACTATAGATTATCTAAATTCAAGTGATGCTCATTTCAGCCTAAAGCGTGATGTCTATTGGCCAAAATGGGATTCACCATGGTGGCATATCCTTTTACTACACGAGCTTGGTTTAATCAAAGAAGTACCCCAAGGTATCATGGAGCTATTCGCTGAAGTTATCAATGATAATGTCCTACACTTCTTTCCCTTTACAGAAGAAGAAATGCCTAAAGATACGGATCCTTATCGTCAAATCCTTTGTTTTTGTGCAGCGGGGTCTCTATATCAAATGCTATACAATTACGGAATGGATGTAGACCTTAAAATTCCATGGCTAAGAGAGTGGTTTACCAAATATCAGCTACCAGATGGTGGATATAATTGCAATGAAGATGCCTATACTAAGGATAACCCCAAAAGCTCTATTACATCCACATTACCTATGGTTGAATCCTTACTACTTTTTAAAAATGAAAATATTACAGATTCTGAGCTAGACACTTTATATAAGGCAGCAGAATATATTGTTGCTCATCGTCTTTTTAGAAAGCTAACGGATCAATCTATCATGGATCCTAACTTCATTGAAATTAGATTTCCAAGGTTCTATGAATATGATTTTTTGAGAGGTTTCACATTCTT
>JAHIRQ010000057.1 GCA_018818645.1 Bacillota bacterium | reverse complement strand
TAATGCGATCAACACTTAAACATCCTTCACCACCTGGAATGTAAATAATCCCATGACCCTTACCCTTTAGAACAGGGTTAACCAATGCATATGAATATAAGGTTCCATCGAAATCAGTGACATGAACCGCAAACATACGCTTAGATACATTGACCTGAGGAGCAGCAATACCAACAGCTGGTCTCAAATCATATTTCTCAACCATTTCATCGTCTTGTGAATTCTTCACATATTCAAGCATTTCTTTTAATAGTTTTTTATCCGCTTGTGTTAAAGGTACTTTGACTTCTCTAGCTACTGTTTCAAGAGTTTTATGACCTTCGCGGATGACATTTTTCATAGTAATCATGATTCATACACCTCACTATAATTATATCATAAGGAGCATATTGATGCGTATAGATAAATTCTTAAGTAACCTAAAATATGGCACTAGAAAAGAAATTAAGGCTTTGTTAAGAACGCATGAAGTGATTGTGCATCAAAACCGAGTCATTGATCCTTCATTTTCAATTGATCCAACAACAGATTTAGTATTGATTGATGGAGAAAAAGTGTTTTATAAGGAACATATTCATTTGATGATTTACAAACCAGTAGGATATTTGTCAGCAAATCATGATACAATGCATTCGGTGATTATATCACTAGTTAAAGAACCATTTGACAGGTTTGATTTCTCTATTGCAGGTAGATTAGACCTAGATGCTGAAGGACTCTTAATACTCACTACAGATGGCAATTTCGCACATCAAATCATGCATCCAAAGAAACATATAAATAAAACTTATGAAGTGATGTTGGATAAGCCATTTGTGCATCAGAATACACTATTAAAGGGAATTATGATTAAAGATGGTTATAATGAAGAATACTTTGCGCAAGCAATAGAAATAAAAAAAGATAAAGAATATGTTACAATCGTCATCGATGAAGGCAAGTTCCATCAAGTCAAACGCATGTTTCAAGCAGTTGGTTATGAGGTCTTAAGACTTAAAAGAACGCGTATTGGGAATCTTGACATTAAAGATTTAAAACCAGGCGAATATGTTGAATTTGAAAGGAATGAATTAGAATGACAGATATTATTATGCAAGCTTATCAAGTACTTGATGAAGTCAAAGAGGATCCAAAATATATAGAGATTAAGTATTTAGATCAAAAGATGTTAGAGCTTTATGCTAAAGAAATCGAAGTTTTTCAAGATGCTAAGGTTAAATATGATCAAGTCATGTCTGAGGGTGGGTCTTATCACCCTGACTTTAAAGAAACCATTCAAAAGTTTAGTGAGTCGAAAACAGCACTTTATAGTCAAACTGAGGTCAAGCGCTATTTCGAAGTAGAAAAAGAGTTTCAAGATGAATTGAATGCGTTTTTATTTGAGATGACTCAAGCAGTGTCATCGCATATTCAAACACCAAATAAACTTGGAATCGTTAAAAAAGGAGGTAGTTGTCATGTACGCTAATCGGATGTCTTATGTAGTTTTTTATCAAGGAAAGCATGTCATTGAAAAACTAAAATCGCTACCTGTCGATATATCATATGTATCAGAAAAACAAGGATATGCAGTTGTATATGGTGATAAAGATATAGAAGCAAATTTAAAAAAACAATTAAAAGATGTTAAAGGATTTAAACATATTGGTCCTTCACAACTCTTTGATCCAAATGTAAATTTTTAACTGTTAAGTAAAAAGACTTGACAGGAGAATTATTTTGTATATAATAGTAATGGATATAAAAAAAGAAAGCGAGTGAATATTATGGCAGTTAAAATACGTCTACAACGTTTTGGTTCAAATAAAAAACCATTTTATAGAGTTGTAGCAAGCGATTCAACAAGATCAAGAGACGGTAAATTCTTGGAAATCCTAGGAACTTATGATCCTTTAATTGGAAAAGTTGCAGTTGATGCTACAAAAGCACAACAATGGTTAGACAATGGTGCACAACCTACGGATACTGTAAAAAGTTTATTCAAGAAGTATAGCGTACTAAGCAAATAAAAGGGGGAACTTATCATGGCGGTAGATTTTGAAAAATTAATCAAAAATATGATTATGCCATTAGTTGTTAACCCTGACGATGTATTAGTAAAAATCTTATCAAGTGACGATGACACGATTACCATTCAGCTTTTAGTCAATGAAGCTGATTTAGGACGTGTAATTGGAAAAGGTGGCAAGATTGCCAGTGCAATGCGTACGATTGTTTATGCTGGTGCTTCTAAAGAAGGCAAGCGTGTTCAAATCGATATTGACTCGTTTTAAGGATGAGCACAATGTATCAAATTGGTAAAATTACAAATACACACGGCATTAAGGGAGAGGTTAAAATCTACAATTTAAGTGATTTTAACCGCTTTTTCGTTCATGCTGAAGTCTATGTACTCATTCAGGGTAAAAAGAAGTTTTTTACAATTGAGAGAGTTAGAAGTCAAGCGAATTTATTAATCGTTAAGTTTAAGGGTTATGATGATATCAATCTAATTCTTCCTTACAAAGGCTTAGAAGTTTATTCTGATGCTCCAGTCACTCAAGAACTTGAAGAAGATGATTATCATTACCAGTCCTTACTCAATAAAGATGTCTATACGAATAGTGATGTTTATGTGGGTAAGGTAGTACACATGATTCCTGTTCCTCAAGGTCATCTTTTAGAGATTGAAAAGGAAGATGGGAAAAAAGTGATGATCCCATTCATTAAAGTTTTCGTATCTGAAGTTTTAGTAGATAGAATTATCATTACACCAATCGAGGGATTATTATGATTATTGATATCGTCACTATTTTTCCAGAGTTTTTTAATGATTTTCTTGACAATTCAATCATCAAAAAAGCAATTATATGCAATCAAGTCGATATTAGACTCAATCAACTTAGAGATTATTCTCACAATAAACATAAAAAGATTGATGATACTCCATATGGAGGTGGTGTTGGAATGCTGATGGCATTTCCACCGTTTTATGATTGTATTGAAAAGATTAAAACTCCGGAATCAAAAATTATTATGTTATCTCCTCAAGGGAAGCTATTCAATCAGAAAAAAGCAATTGAACTATCGAAAGAAAAACATTTGATTTTACTTTGTGGTCACTATGAGGGTATTGATGCTCGAGTAGAGGAACTCATCGATGAAGAAATATCGATAGGAGATTATGTTCTTACTGGTGGAGAAATTCCAGCGATGATCATAACCGATGCTGTGACAAGATTGATTCCTGATGTCATTCACGCAAATTCAGCTGAAGAAGATAGCTTACAAAAAGGGTGGCTAAAATTTCCTCAGTATACAAAACCAGAGAAATATAAAGGATATCAGGTTCCTGAAGTTTTAAAATCAGGAAACCATCAATTGATTGAAAAATATAGATTCGAAGAATCAATTAAGCAAACCGTCTTAAAAAGACCGGATTTAATCAATCAAATAGAGTTGACAGAAAAAGAAGAAAAATTTCTACGAAATATTAACTTTTCAGTCAAAAAGTAATGTGAGTTTCACTCATATTATTTTTTTTTGATGTATAATGTATTTGTAAAAAAGTGTAAATTTTTCGTAAACAACTATTTTGAAAGGAAGGGATTACATGAATTTCATCAAGAGAATCGCTCAAAACAGCCAAATCGTCGAATTCCTCTTCATTATTTTTGTTGTTTTCACATTTGATGCAATCTTTATTATTCGATATGGATTTGGTGTTACATTTGGGCATTGGCTAATTGCCTTCTTTAATGTTGCGATTGTGATATCAACATTATCTTTTATCAAAAAAAATAAATATCGATATCTTGCTTATTTTATATACATTTTGGTTATGTTTACTTTCTTTTTAACAGATAGTACACTGTATTTTTTCAAGCAAGATGTGACATCGATTGCAATGCTTCTTGAATCAGGTAAAAACACTATGAGAATTGGATTGAAGTACAATCCATTGTCTCCATATGGAGTTATTCTATGGGGAATCATTTTGTTATTCTTAGTTTTCAGTTTTAAATTTTTAAAAGAGATTGTCAAATTGCATCCAGAAAACAATCCAAAAAGATTTGTTTTTAGAACTATATATCTTATCATTTCAATGCTAGGTTTATTCTTTAGTCCAAGATTTATCAATGAAACTGATGCATTGGTCTTTGATACTCCAGCAGATAAAAGTTTATTTGTTCAAAAATTTGGTTCCATCACATATCATGCAAAAGATATTGTTACATATGCTGGAAATGCAATCAAACCATTATTTTACGCTGATGAATATATTGAAGAACTTGATCAAATTGTCACAGAAACAATTGCAAATCAATCATCCCTATTTGGTGTTCTTGAAGGTCAAAATGTGATTATGATTATGTGTGAAACCTGTGAAGATTTTGCATTCAGTAGAGAGCATACACCAAACTACTACAGGTTATATGATGAAGGTATCCATTTTAATAACTTTTATTCAGCAGCTAAGTCAAATTATACTTATGATGCAGAGTTTAAGTCACTCACATCCATGATGTATTTTCAAGCAGACAACTTCATGTATTCATTTGGAGATAATACATATCATAATGCGCTTCCTTATGTCTTAGGAGATTTCGGTTACACTGCGAACTCATTTCATAATTACTACCAAAATTTCTTCAATAGAGATATGATTCATCCCAACATGGGTTTTGAAAGATATTATGCATTTGAAGACTTGGAAATAGAAGAAAATGAAAACTGGCCACTTGATTCCATTATGTTTGAAAAGTTTAAAGATTTAATTGCTCCAGTTCAAGAAGAGCCATTCTTCAGCTTTGTAATGACAGTGACTCCACATGGACCACACAACAAATATCGAGAAGAACTTCAAGAATATTATGAAGAACTTGAAAATGATCCTAAATATGCAGATGCACCTCTAGAATTACTCACAATTACAGCTGCACAAATGAATTTTGATGAAGGATTGGGAACTTTACTTAGTGATTTGGAATCCAAAAACTTATTAGAAGATACTCTAATTATCATCTATAGCGATCATAAAAACTATTCAAGTTTTCCTATCACTTATGAATATTCAAATCCAGAAACTAGAGATATTCCTTATGAAATGGAAAAAGTTCCAATGATTATCTATAGTCAAAAACTAGGGTCTAGTGAAAACAATACGTTAACATCTCATTATGATATAACACCAACAGTTATGGATCTTTTAGGGATTACTTACTATCAGGATTATTATTACGGACAAAGTATATTTCTAGATCAAAAGGAAGATCGTCCAATTATTCTTTCGTTTTCAAGCTGGATTAGCCATGAAAATGTTGTCATGTTTGACCAAGTTTTATCAGGAAATGATAACGAAGAAGACTATTTAGCTAAGAAATCATGGGTTTATCAGATGATTGAAAGATACGAGAAGATGTTTCAATCAAATTATTTCGTTGATCGTATTACATATTTACCAAAATTAGTTGATTAATCGAATAGATTTAGTCATAAAACGGTTGCAAGTTTATTTTAACTTTGTTATAATAAGAAGGCCGTATCAAATTAGCACAATGGTCCGCTGTCAAGGAACATGAACATTGGAAGAAAGAGAGTGAGTCGAACATGTCAAGATTAAAAGGTCAAGATTTAATCGCTGCGATCACAAGTTCTTACATCAAAGAAGTACCTTTATTTAACTCTGGAGATACCGTCAAGGTATACGTAAAGATTAAGGAAGGTAACCGCGAACGTATTCAGTTGTTTGAAGGTCTAGTCATTAAAAGACAAGGCGGAGGAATTTCTGAAACATTTACAGTCCGTAAGATTTCTTATGGAATCGGTGTAGAGCGTACATTCCCAGTGCATTCACCATCAATCGATCGTATTGAGGTAGCACGTAGTGGTAAGGTAAGACGCGCGAAGTTAAATTACATCCGCACATTATCAACCAAAGCAGCAAGAATTAAAGAAAAACGGTAATCAAGGTAAAAGGGCAAATAGCCCTTTTATTTTTTTGTAAGCGAATGAAAATATTTTCATAAATAACTTGAAAGCCTTTACATTAAATGCTATAATGATTTTGTATAATAAGAAATGTAGAGGTGATTTTTTTATATGAGTAACGCCACAATTTATGATGTAGCTGGTGCTGCAGGTGTATCACTTGCAACAGTATCACGCGTACTCAACAACCCTGAAAAGGTTAAAGAAGAAACAAGACAAAGAGTCCTAAAAGTCATTAAAGAATTAGGATATAGACCCAATGTCATTGCTAGAGGTCTAGCAAGCAGAAAAACAACAACCGTAGGGGTTGTTATCTCAGATATCACAAGAGCTTCAGTTGCTGAAATGCTTGGTGGTATTTCTGATATCGCCCAAAATTATAAATACTCAATTAAGTTATTTACAATTAGAGAAGATATGGATGTTATTGATACACTCCATGATATTGTCGCAGAACAAGTCGATGGTGTCCTTTATTTGAATGATGAACTCAATGAAAAGCGTGTTGAAGACATTAAGAGAATGTTTAATTCGAATGGAATACCATTTGTATTTGCAAATGTAGTTTCTGATGATCCAGATGTACCAACAGTATCTATCGATTATGAAAAAGCCGGTTATGAAATTACGAAGTTAATGATTAATGATCATCGACAAAATATCTATCTTTTATCAACTGCTAGAAGATATTCAGTGAATGATAAAAAAGAAGCTGGATACACAAGAGCTATGGAAGAGGCTAAGCTTGAACCAAAGATATTTAGAACGAGTGGAGACACAAACATTAACCGTCAACATTTTTCTACATTCTTCGCAGACAAGAAAGTGGATGCTGCTATTGGTGTAAGAGATTCAATCGCTGTTTCATTTATGAACATTGCAAGAGACAATGGACGCCACGTTCCTAAAGATTTATCAGTTGCAGGCTTCCAAAACACAAAATATGCACTTTTGTCACGTCCTACCTTGACATCTATCGATGTTCCAGTATATGATATAGGTGCTGTGTCGATGAGACTATTAACGAAGTTAATGAATCAAAAGGATGTAGACAATATCCGCATCACACTTCCACATTATATCGTCAAGAGACAGACCACAAACTAAATCGATCAATGAAATAAAGCAAGTAGAAACTTGAAAACCTAATTTAGAGACTTCATGAGGGTGTAACATGGAGAGAAATCAAGTATTGAAATACATTTATGGAGATCATATGAATTTTAAGTGCTAGAATCTGATTCTAGAACTAAGGTGGTACCGCGGAATATTTCGTCCTTAGATTTTTTTCTAAGGGCGATTTTTGTTTAAAAATCAAGAGGAGATATGAAAATGAAATTATATGATGAATTATTATGGCGTGGTTTAATCAAGGACGTCAGCAATGAAGAGAAAGCAAGGGAGTTATTAGATCATGATCAAATAAAATTCTACTGTGGATTTGACCCAACAGGAGAATCTTTAACGATAGGTCATTTAGTTCAAGTTGTTAGAATGTTGTTGTTAGAAAAATATGGTCACACTCCTATCGTATTGATTGGTGGAGCAACTGGCTTAATCGGTGATCCTAGACAAACAAGCGAAAGAAAATTATTAACACTTGAAGAGTCTTTGCAGAATGCAGAAAAGATAAAGTTACAGCTTTCTCAATTTTTGGATCCAAATAAAGCAATATTTGTAAACAATTACGATTGGATTGGTAAAATAGATATGATCTCTTTCTTAAGAGATTATGGTAAGCATTTTTCAATCAATTATATGATTGCAAAAGATACAGTACAAAAGAGATTGGAAATAGGTATATCCTACACTGAATTTTCATATATGCTCATTCAGGCTATTGATTTTCTGCATTTATACCGAGAACTCGATTGCAAGCTTCAATTTGGTGGTTCAGACCAATGGGGAAATATCACAACTGGACTTGAACTCATTCGTAAACTTGAAGGCGAGAACTCTAAAGCAATTGGTCTATCCTCTCCTTTATTGCTTAAAGCAGATGGTTCAAAATTTGGTAAAAGCGAATCTGGTGCACTCTGGCTAGATGGCAATCTAACATCCCCATATGAAGTATATCAGTATTTTTTGAATGCATCAGATGCAGATGTTGAAAACTATTTAAAGCAATTAACTTTATTATCTAGACCTGAAATTGAAGAGCTAGTTCAAAAACAAAAAGAAAAACCAGAGCTTCGTGAAGCACAAAAGAAGCTTGCTTACGAAGTTGTTCATTTAGTCCATGGAGAAGCTGCAACTAAGCAAGCACTTAAAGTTACAGATGCTCTTTTCCTAGGGGATTTCTCGGACTTATCAAAATTAGAATTTCAAATGCTAACCAAAACTCTAGATACAGTTCATGTTGATGAGCCTAAAGGTCTACTTGATCTTTTAGTAGAAGCGAATCTAGCATCCTCTAAAAGAGAGGCTAGAACATTTGTTCAAAGTGGAGCTATCATGGTCAATGATTTAAAAATGGATAACATTGAATATATGGTCACTCGTGAGCATGCTATTCATGATTTTTATGCAATTGTTAGAAGAGGTAAAAAGAAATACGCAATGATTATATTTCAGTAAGGAGAAAGTATGGACATACTACTTTATAACCCACTATCAAGAAATGGCAAGAATGAAAAATTTATCAATAAGATTATAGAAAACTTAAGAAAAACTGGAAATGCTGTAGTTAGCTATAGTATTCTTGCTATTGATGATGTTGAAGCTTTTGCATCCGGATGCAATCCAGAGGATCGAATCATCATTGTTGGTGGTGATGGAACCATTAATCATCTTGCGAATAGAATCTATGATTTAAATATTACACAAGATCTTTTTATGTATCAGGCTGGTACAGGAAATGATTTCGTTCGTAGTTTAAAGACTAAAGATAAAATAGTTCCAATCAAAAAATACATTAGAAGACTTCCAAAAGTATATTATCAAGATAAATCTAGATACTTTTTGAATGGCACAGGTGCAGGACTTGATGGCTTTATTGGTCATTTAGTCAATACCTCTAGATTTAAAAAGAATAAAATTAACTATTTTCGTCATGCATTTGAGGGATTTGCTAAATTTAAGCCAATTGGTGCAGAAATTACAGTCAATGGAATGACCTGGAGAGAAGAAAAACTTTGGTTTGCAAGCATTATGAATGGTGCTTATTATGGTGGTGGAATGAAAATTGCACCAAAGGCACATCGAAATGTAAAAGAGCTTTATTTAGTGGTTGTCAAGAAGGTTCCAAAATGGTTATTGATGGTTATCTTTCCAACGATTTATTTAGGTTGGCATGTCATCTTTAAAAAATGGGTTCAAATTTATAAATCAACTGAAATTACTGTTAAATTTGATAAACCAACATATCTCCAAATCGATGGTGATGTTGAATATCCAATTGATATCATTACCGCGAAAGCATATGATTAAAAAAAATAAAGGGTTACTCGATTCATTCGAGCAACCCTTTTTGTTATTTAATTCTACCAAGACCAATTTTCTTATAAACCTTTTGCATCTTTCGTTGAGCAATCAATCTTGCTCGTTCAGCACCTGCAGTTAGAATATCATCAAGCTTTGTATCATTAATAATTTTAAAGTATTCTTGCTGGATAGGTCGGATCGAGTCAACAACAATTTCTGCGAGATCCGCTTTAAATGTTTGGTAATTCGAGCCTTTATATTCCTCTTCAATATCTTTAATGGGTACTTCAGTTAAGGAAGAGAAGATTGTTAATAGATTGGATATTCCAGGTTTTTTCTTTGGTTCATATTTTATAGTACCATCTGAATCTGTTACAGCACTCTTGATTTTATTTCGAATCAGTCCAAGATCATCAAGTAAATTGATATAGGATTTTGGATTCTCATCAGATTTACTCATTTTTTTGGTTGGATCGGTTAAACTCATGATTCTAGCACCTGTTTTTGGAAAGAATCCTTGAGGAACAACAAATGTTTCACCATATAAGTTATTGAAACGTTCTGCTAAGTTTCTTGTCAATTCAAGATGTTGTTTTTGGTCATCCCCAATGGGTACAATATTTGCGTCATATAAAAGAATATCAGCAGCCATTAAGGCAGGATAGGTCAAAAGTGATGTACGAATACCTTCGGTTTGCTTACCTTTTTTATCCTTATACTGTGTCATTCGCTCCATTTCACCCACATAGGCTGTAGATTCCATAATATAACCCAATACAGAGTGTTCTAGGACCTCAGATTGAATGAATAAATTGACTTTTTCTGGATCAAGCCCACATGCGATATAAAGAGCGGCTACATTTCTAATGCTCTTTCTCAATTCTATTTTGTCTTGTGGGGTCGTAATTGCATGGAGGTCAGCAATAAAAATGAAGAGTTCGGTATCCTCTAATTCGTCTTGAAGCTTGACAAATTGTCTTAATGCTCCAATATAGTTACCCAATGTTAGTTTTCCAGTAGGTTGAATACCAGAAACCAAAATGGTTTTTGCTGGTGCCTTGACAGGTGTTTTTTCAATGGGTGGAATGATTTCTTTCTTAACTACTTTTGGCATGACTTTGCCCTCCTTTTTCTAATAAAAAAACGTCCCTAGATATAAATCTAAGGACGTAAATGTTACGCGGTGCCACCTTAGTTCTAGAGTCAAACTCTAGCCCTCGATATCGTTATAGCCGATTTACTATTTGCTCCAAGACCCCATTCACATAAACGATAATGACTGGTTTCCACCATCCCAGCTCTCTTGACATTATGTAATCATGCTACTATTTCTTATCATTGCATACTTATTATACATCAATACTTATTTTTCTTCAAGCACTTTTTCTAGTTGGTCGATTAGACTATTGAATCTCTTAATAACGGCCATAAAGGTTTCCTTATTGGTTAAATCAGCACCAGCCTTCGCTGCTTGATTGACTGGGAAATCACTACCACCAGATTTGAGAAGACCAATAAAGTTTTCCATTGCATTCGGTTGATTTGTTTTCACGTTATCATAAATTTTTAAAGAAGCACTGTAGGACGTTGAATACTGATAGACATAAAATGGAGTATAGAATAAATGTGGGATATAAGCCCAAACATATTGTTTACCATTTTCTTCAGTGATATCAAGATCATAATAATGCTTATACAAATCAATCATAATCTTTGATAAAGATTGCTCAGTAATAGGGACTCCTTTTTCTACCAACTGATTCGCTTCATATTCATAGGTTGCGAATAATGTTTGTCTATAGAAGGTTGCCATAATACCATCAATTGCTTTTTCTAGTAAATCAATCTTTTGATTCTTAGTTGTTGCTTTCTTTAATAAATAGTCAAGCAAAATATGTTCATTGAATGTTGATGCAATTTCTGCAACAAAGATTGTATAGTCAGAAGTAGGCATTGGTTGATTCTCATTCGAAAAAATAGTATGAGCACTATGTCCAGCTTCATGAGCTAGTGTAAAGACTGCATCTAGAGTATCATCATGATTAAGTAGGATATAAGGATGAAATCCATAGAAGCCTGATGAATATGCGCCAGTTCTTTTACCCTCAGTTGGGTATGCATCTACAAATCCGTCTTTAAGTGCTTCTTTTTGGTGAGAAGTAAACTCATCACTCATATGAGCAATTGCTTCAAAGAATAGCTTTCTAGCAGTTTCAAAGGGATACTTGGTATCATCTCTTGCAAGCTTCATAAAACGATCATAGGTATGATACTTTTCAAGGCCTAAGTGTTTCTTTCTAAGCTCAATATATCTCTTTATAGGTGCCGTATTTTCGTATGCAGCATCTTTTAAGTTATGAAATACTGTAACAGGAATGTTATTGACATCAAGTGCAGCTTCTAAAGAAGATTCATAATTTCTTGATTTATAGTTTGCAGCTAGCTGTTGAAGTACAAGATTATAGGTACTAGCAAACGCAGCCTTGTTTTCCTTATATCTCTTAAATGCAGATTCAAAGACGATACGTCTATCATCGGCAGTAGGTACTTCAGGAAGAAGTGAACGGTAGTTTGATTGTGTAACTAAAACTTCCTTACCATCCGATAAGGTTACTTTCTCATCCTCTCTATCTACAATAGCAAGTGCTTGATACATCGATGCTGGAATACTTCTGATTGGACCGAAGTTAGCAAGTAAGCTTTCTTGATCTCCTGATAATACATGCTTTTGTTGCATGAATAGCTTTTTCATTTCGAATGTATAAGTCTTTAAGAAAGCATTGGAATTTATAAATTCCATGATCTTTTCTTCACCGATTGCAATCATTTCTGGTTTTGCAAACGATGTTTTTTGTTGTAGTTTTGATAAAGTCAGCATCATTTGTTGATTCTTTGATGATTTCACTTGATCCTTTAGGTTTAAGTCGCTATTCAAATGAATATATGCATAAAGTCTATATAAAAGCTTTAATGCAGTTTCTTCAGATTCAAGAAACGAGTTAAAACTAGTTAGTTCACCTAACTTACCTTGAAATGTAGCTAGATGATCAATATGCTCGGACATTTTGATTAAATCAGCATCCCAAGCCTCTAAATTTGGATAAAAAGTTGATAAATCCCATTTTGACATATAATGGTTCCTTTCATTACTTTAGTTTATTCTATTATAACGCAATCACGTATCAAATAACTAATGGTAGAGGTGAAATGTGTAAAATCATAGGAAAAACGTTTTCACAGGTTGAAAATTTCTATAAATAATTATATAATTAAGCAACGGGGCAACCCATGCAAGAACACAAAGTGCTGTAGGCTAAAACCTATCTCTAAAGGAGGAAGACAATGATTACTATTTTTACAACCCCAAGTTGTTCGTCATGTCGGAAAGCGAAAAAGTGGCTTGATGATCATAAGATACCTTATGAAGAAAAGAACCTATTTAACCAGCGTATAACTGAAGCGGATATTGATCGCATGCTAGAAAACGCAGAGAACGGATTTGAAGATATCATTTCAACAAGATCAAAGATTTTTAAAGAAGAATCTTTAGATGTTGAAGATATGAGAATAAGTGAACTGAAAAAGTTTATTATCGATAATCCTAGTGTCTTAAAAAGACCAATCATGATTGATGGTGACAAGATGCAGGTAGGTTATAATGATGAAGAGATTCGCGTATTCATTCCTAGAAGACTTAGAGAATTGATTATGTGCGTTGATTGTCCTCAAGGTGAACATTGTGACTATCAAAGTGCGCTCAGACGCTATTTTGATGAAATAAAAAAAGAAATACAACACACGCATTAAATACAAAAAAAGGAACTCGAGAGTTCCTTTTTATTTTGCTTGATTATTGATTATTCTACGACAACTTTATCTTTCTTCAATTCAGCCATTAGATAAGTGTAAAACCCAGTTGCAAATGTTCCAATCATAAGCATGGATGCTAACACAAATGCTGTTCTAACTCCTGGAGCATATGATGAAATCACATGAATATCTCCGTTTAATATTCCAGCTGATGTATCCCAGAAAATGGTTAGGATTACAGTTAAGAAAATGGATGCAGAAAGCAAAAAGCCTTTACTTTGGAAATACCAACCAACCCATAGTAAGACGACAGGGATGAATAGTGCGTGTAAACTTGGCATTGCATGAGAACCATACATAATAAACCAAGGTTGTGTTCTAATCAATAGGGCTACAAGGAAAAGTACGCTTGAAACCACAGCTGCAATAAAATAAAGTAAACTTCTTTCTTTCATTTGGTCCTCCATCGTTTAATACTTACATATAATATTATAAAGTTATTATCATTATATGTCAATGTTATATTATGTATAATGGCTTTAATTAGATAAAATCGGCCATTTTTTTCAATCTAAATAGGGTTTGAGTCCTTATCAGGCTTTATTCTAGCGAATAATAAGGATAGTAAAGCAGCAACAAATCAATCAGCAAAGCCATTATTGTATAAATCAAACCTTCTATGAAGTGATAAAGCAAGAGGTATTATGAGTAGATGAGTAAATCTTTCAAATAGCAATCCAAGTACAATGAAAGTTATTTTTTTAGGATACCAATCAAATTCAGTTTAGAAAGAATCAGCAGAAACACCAACAGCAACAAAAAAACAATCAACTGGTACCAGTTTATTTTCCCGATTGCTTTATGAGAAAGACGAAAAATGAAAGGAAATAAAAAAAAGATAGCCTAAACTATCTTCTACATATAAATGCTCTTTCGCTCTTACGCTTGGTTTGAACAAATTTGATATTGTGATCTTTTAAGAACTTATGAAACAATTTTTCACCTTCATGATAATTGCTCACTTCATACTCAACTTCATAATCGACGACGTTACAATACTCACAACGATCTAGAAATAAGACTCCGCCTTCATAAGGTGTTGAAACTCTATAATTATCTAGAGATACTCTAAAGGTTACAAAATAATCAATATCATCAAAATAATCTTTTGTATTGAATCCATTTTTAATCATATCTAATGCTTGATCTTTTTGTAGAAGCACATGGCTCTCAAAAGCACCAAATTCACTTTGACTCTTTAAGGTAACTTTGAAATGATTTTCACCTTTTTGTCGAATTCTAAGAACAATTTTTTCTTGGTTTAATTTATAATCATCTGTATCAAAATAATGATTAATTTGCTTAAAAATATTGTTTTCTAGGTTGAATAATGAAAGCAATTCCTGATACTTTTCAACTGTAATTTCAGTCTTAAATTCGATCTCGATATTCTTATTCAATGGTCTCACCCTCTTCGACTTCTTTGCCTAAATCATTATGCCTCCTTTATTATATCAAATCAAGGTTCTAAAAGGAAGGAAAAACGTTTACATTTATGAAGACGGTTTCATTATATTTGAAATTGTCATATAAAATGGTAGAATATAGTCGATGAATAAAACATTCCAAGGAGGAAATTAAATTATGGCAATAAAAGTAGCAATTAACGGTTTTGGTCGTATTGGACGTCTTGCATACAGATTGATGGCAGACAATCCTACATTCGATGTAGTTGGTATTAATGATTTAACAGATGCTGAAACATTAGCATACCTATTAAAGTATGACACAGCACAAGGTAACTTTAAGTTAAACACTGTAAGTTATGAAGGAACAGATTTAATCGTAGACGGTAAAAAGATTCCAATCTTCAGCCAAAAAGACCCAAAAGAATTACCATGGGGCAAACTTGGTGTTGATGTCGTATTAGAATGTACAGGATTCTTTACAGATGAAGTTAAAGCAGGTTGGCATTTAGAAGCAGGAGCAAAGAAAGTTGTTATTTCTGCACCAGCATCTGGAAATGTGAAGACAATTGTGTTTAACGTGAATGATGATACTTTAGATGGAACAGAAGACATTTTAAGTGGTGCATCATGTACTACAAACTGTTTAGCTCCAATCGCTAAAGTTTTAGATGATAATTTTGGTATTGTTGGTGGATTCATGACAACCATTCATGCATTTACAGCTGACCAATCTCTAATGGACCAACCTCATAAAAAAGGTATCGCATCTAGAAGAGGACGTGCAGCATCTGAAAGCATCATTCCATCTTCAACAGGAGCAGCAAAAGCAATTGGTCTAGTATTACCACAATTAAAGGGTAGATTAGATGGTACTGCACTTAGAGTTCCTACAATCACTGGTTCAATTGTTGACTTAACAGTTGAAGTGAAGAAACATACTACATTGGCAGAAGTTGATGCAGCATTTAGAAAAGCAGCAAATGAAACACTAGCTTATGTATCAGATCCAATCGTTTCATCAGATGTCATCGGATCTCATTATGGATCTTTATATGATGCAAACACAACACAAATCGTCAATTATGATGATAGACAACTTGTTAAAGTCATGGCTTGGTATGATAATGAAATGAGTTATACTGCGCAATTGATTAGAACAGTTTCTAAGTTAGCAAGTTTAATTAAGAAGTAAAAACCGATTTCCCAATAAAAAAATAAGAAAATAGCGCGAAATGTACAATTTTCGCGCTATTTCTAACCAAATGTAAAAAAAATGTAAAAAAATCAATCATTTTTAACATTATCTAATCATTTTCATTGACACCTTCATATAAGTAGTATATAATATTGGTGAAAATGTGAATAACATCTTCAGTCACAAATGTAAAAAGGCAAACCTGGAGAAATCCAGGGACGCAAAGCTATAGGGCCTAAACTAGGCAGCCAGTTGTCATTTAGAAGAAATCTACTCATTGTGGATAAGACTTCTACGCTTTGACAATATGGCATTTTATTTTAAATGACATAGGAGTCTGCGTGTGAAAACATGTTGGCTCTATTTATTTAGTCAAAGGAGGCGAAAGAAAAGTGGTCAAGAAGTATATTCCGATTGGAATAATCATCATGTTAATTATCGCACTTGGCTTTACTTCTACAGCAGCCTTTGCGTATTGGCAGGATGTTTCCCAAATCGGAAATGTAGTCATCCGTTTTGACGGAGAGGACGCAGAGTTGGTTGTAACGGAAACAAGCGACTCATTCACAGGTATGTTAGTTCCTGAAGGTCGTGTCTATTTTGAAGGAGAAGTTGATCAAGTCATATTCAGTTATGAAGTACACATCGATAAACCGCTCGTTCAAAGTATGAATTTAGTTGTAGAAGCAATTGATGTAAAAATTGGTGAATCATACACATACGGACACCTAGTAGATATAAGGATAGCAAGTGGTGGAAATTCATTCGAGTATGAACTGTTTAACAGTGTCGTGACTGTTCAAATAGTAGTTAGATTGTTGGAGCCCATAGATCAAGATGAGGCAGTTGAAAGAGGATTAGATTTAGAGTTAGTAAATGTTGAAGATGCAGAAGAGGCCTTCAGCAGTATTAAAGGAGAAGACATTAGCTTTGTTGTAAGATTTAGTGTAACTCCAAGAAGTATTGATTAAGAAAATTAAAAAGAAAAATAAAAAAACGAAAAAGGGAGATTTAAAGATGAAAAAAAGAGGTTTAGTAATAGGTTTATTAGTTATGTTAGCGGTGATCACGTCAGGGTTCACATATGCGTTTTGGGCAAGTTTAGACAATGATGAGGTAGCTGCAGGAACCATTAGCATTGGTTCGGGTAGAGTAACTACTGTTACTGCTGATTTAGGTACTATTGATGTTTCATTAGTTCCAGTGGGTCAAGTGAATAATAGTAATCAAGATAATGCTGCTTCATCTGTTGAATTAGTTTATACTCTAGACTATACAGATAGTGCAGAATTCGCTAGCACTGCTGCATATTCAGTTGTATTATCTAACTATGTATTAGGAACTGTTTCAGAAACAAGAATATTAGAATTGTTTACATTTGATGTTACTGCTGATTTAAGCATTACTAAAGATGTACCAGAAACAGTAAGCGTATTAGTTACATTTCTTTTAGAGCCAGCAGACGCAACAGAATATGGTTTAATTGCCAGTGGTACGTTATCATTTGATGTAACATTTACAGTTGTACCAGTTGTTAATCCATAACATCTAAAAATTTTCATAACAATTTAAGCAGCTAATAATAGCTGCTTTTATCACAAATAAAGGAGGTAAGTATAGAAATGAAGAGAATAAAATCTATTATTATGATTTTTTTAGTCATCGCATTTTCATATACTATCACCTCCACTTTTGCATATTGGGCACCTAATATTATAGATGATCAAGATGCAATTTTAGCAGAAGTACCTGTTGGTGAATGGGGCGTAGCTGCTGGTGGCATTGAAGGTATTCCTGAATATGTCCTTGGTGAAACCTACTCAGTTGGTGATTATGTCTGGTGGGACGGTAAAATCTATCAAATTATTGGTGGAGGATATGCATCTGCACCACCACCATCAACAGCTCCATATGGACCATTTAATGAAATCTATCATGAATATGTACCAACCAATACTTATTACACTGATGATGTCGTTCTTCATGAAGGAAAGTTCTACCGTGTTTTAAATGCAGGTATTGCAAATTCTAATGAACCAGGCACGAATGGTGCTGGTTGGTTCAACATGTATTCTATGGAATGGTCTACAGG
>JAHIRQ010000056.1 GCA_018818645.1 Bacillota bacterium | reverse complement strand
GGTTAGTCTAGGTTTTGATGGAAACGACGCACCAGATTGGGTTAGTCTAGGTTTTGATGGAAACGACGCACCAGATTGGGTTAGTCTAGGTTTTGATGGAAACGACGCACCAGATTGGGTTAGTTTAGGTTTTGATGGAAACGACGCACCAGATTGGGTTAGTCTAGGTTTTGATGGAAACGACGCACCAGATTGGGTTAGTCTAGGTTTTGATGGAAACGACGCACCAGATTGGGTTAGTCTCTAATTCCAACGTATGAATATTTGAAACAAATCTACCCAAATATAAGTCAATTATAACATATCAATTGATTTGTTTTAAGAAGTAATTAGAAATATTGCAAAAGTATTTCATTTCTCGAAAAAGATACTTCAGCAATTTAGAATGGCTTTAAAAAGGATAATCTTTTATTTCATTGAATCACGACACTTTGAGTATATTGGAGTTGGAGAAATGGCATACGCAATTATAATCTGGATGATAATCATCTTTCTAACAATTTGGATACTCTTTAGAGTACATCAAACAAATAAATATCTCAAAAAATCTCGTAATTTGAATTTAGAAAAAAGTAGAGTGAATGACTATGTGAAAAATAGATATTGTTTATTATCTATTGTCATTATTCTAATGTGGTGGATATCGTTTATTTTGCTTGAATCTTTTAAACTAAATTTCAGTCAATATAAAGCGAATTTTAGTTATCAGATTTTAGCACTTGCATTCCTTTCACCATTTATCTTCTATGTTCAGTGGAAGAGAAGAAAGTTGATTAAAGAAAAATACAATGTCTGCATAATCATGAACAATTCAAGAATGGAGTATGCTTTAGCATTACTTACAAGCATCATTTATGCACAGATACTCTCCTTCGCAATTGAATCAGTGATGATATTTGCAGTTTAATATAGATATGTTGAATCATTAGTCTATCATAATGCACATTTAATTAGCTTGAAAGGATATGATCATCTATGAAAAACATAATTAAATTTTGTACCATAATTGCAGTCTTCGTCACTATTTATGTTCTTGGTGGAAGATTAATTAATGAAATCATGCCAAATCATGATTCCACACACAATACATCTTTGCTGTTCCTTTACGGAGGAATGATAGGTTATATACTTTTCATCGTCTTTGTTGTTGTTCTTCAAGAAGAAAGCTACAGCAAGCTCAGTATGTATAAGCCTAGATTAAGCAAAATAATGCATTTTCTGTATATTTTAGTTGCAGTAGGTTTTGTTATGTACGCTTTTGTAAGTTTCAACTTACAGTTTTCAATTCTCATGGCACTCCTTTTCATGCTGATCACAGCAGCTCTTGACATGGTTCGCGACAAACTATTTCAAGAGACACAAGGGAATCCTCTTCACCCGAAACGTATCATTTAATAGAATACTGCAAATCTCCCTTAGAGTAAAGGGGCAGCCTCTTTCCTTTTACTCTTTTTTTGCTGCATAAAAACAAGAACTTTGTAATTCAATCATTTCAGATGTATGATAGAAATATAAGGTGGTGTTATTGTGTTATTGAACGAGATTATTAGAAATAGAGTAAGTAGTAATAAGTTTACAAATACTAAGGTTGAAAATAACCTTATCATTGAACTTTTAGATCAAGCGGTATATGCACCAAATCATAAAATGAGAGAGCCATGGAGATTTATCATTTTGGAAGGAAATGGAAAACTGAACTTCATCCAAAAGTACCTTGATGAGATACATGAAGAACAAAAGGATGAAATAAAAAAGACCATGGAGAAAGTTTTTCAAGCTCCCATGGTAGTTGCATTTGTTATGCCTAAAAATTCTGATTATTCTGACGAACTTGAAGATTTACAAGCTATTTCTGCTGTTATACAGAACTTTTTACTCTTACTAGAAGAACAAGGACTTGGAAGTTTTTGGAAAACTCCCAAATATATCGAATCTGATTTATTTAAAGAAGTACTAGGTTTAAATACTAATGAAATTATTGCTGGATTGATCATGGTTGGGTATGCTCAGTCTAAGAATTTACCTAAGCCAAGAAAGAAAGCGAAAGATATTACTACAATTTACTCGTAAATATTAAACAGAAATCCAACAAGAGGTATAAATGTAAAATACCATTTTTTTGTTTTTTTATGCATTAAATGTATAGATAGAATATATAAGAAAATGAAGTCGATAGTCATAATTTGTACCAAAGAATCATTAAGAAAGTGGTAGAAGTAGTTAGAGAAACTGCCAAAAAATAATCCATAAAATAGTAATACAACTACCATAATCATTGAAACAACCGATCCATAAGTGGTGAGGTTTGTTTTTTTTGCTTTATTATTGTAGCTTAGATATGTCAAGGTTGGATATAGTGAAAAAGCTCCAGAGACGAAACCTAGTCCAAGACCTATCTTATGTTTTGTCTTTAGAACTACTTGATATTTAATTGTAAATAACAAGAATGCAAAAGGAAATATCCCAAGAAAATTGAACATCATGAATATCATTGGATCTTCATTCATAAACATAAGATCAACGATATGAATAGAGCTCATTGAAAAAAATATAAGATGTAGTGCTGCATAAATGATTAACATAATCCAAAGTAGCATTAAATTTTTTTGCATAAATTTCCCTCATTTCAAGATGATATGGATGGTTTTATTATATTTTACAAAAAAGTAGCCACGGTTTAAAATGTCTACTTTTTTCTTATTGTAATGTGTTACTAAACTTATAACTCTACAAACACTTTCCCATCTACAATTTCAGTTCTGAAAGTTGTAGCTTTCTTTGTAGGCATTTTTATAAAACCAACATGTGCTTTATCTATTACATTTCCGGTCTTTAAATCGAACTTTGCGCCATGTAATCTGCATTTCACATCGCTATTTTCAATTGTTCCTTTTGATAGTGATCCACCTAAATGTGTACATTTGTCTTGAATAGCATAAACTTTATCTGCAAGTAAAGCAACCATAATTGGTACACCTTCAATCACAACTTTTTTCTTAAATTCTTTTTCTAGTTCGTTATAATCTATTGCATAATGTAACATATCTGACCTCCATCTTTCTATATAAGTATTATAAACCTATTTTATATAATCGGATAATTCCATGCTTTCTATTTTAATTTGTAATGTCTAGTTGCTGCAACTGCAATTTTCCATCCTTTGATGTTTTTACTTCTAGTCTCTTCATCCATCCAAGGATGAAAAGCTTTTTCTAACTTCCAAGATGATTTGATTTCATCAAATGATTTCCAATATTTTGTCGATAATCCTGCTAAATATGCAGCACCTAACGCTGTTGTTTCTTGGATCACTGGTCTTTCAACACTTAAGTTTAAGATATCTGATTGAAATTGCATTAAGAAGTTATTCACAGTAGCTCCACCATCTACTTTGAATTCCTTAATAGGAATTTTAGTATCTTCTTCCATAGCTCTTAGAACTTCCAAGGATTGGTAACAAATAGATTCGAGTACTGCTCTAGTAATATGCTCTTTAGTTGTACCTCTTGTTAAGCCAAACATTGCTCCTCTAGCATCTGAATCCCAATAAGGTGTTCCAAGTCCAACAAATGCAGGAACAATGTATACTCCGTCATTAGAATCAAGAGAAAGTGCTAGATTCTCAGTTTCAGAGGCTGATGATATGAGTTTTATACCATCTCGCAACCATTGAACAGAAGAGCCACCAACAAATACACTGCCTTCAAGTGCATATGTAATATGACCATCAATACCCCAAGCAATCGTAGTCAGTAAACCATGCTCAGAATGTATT
>JAHIRQ010000055.1 GCA_018818645.1 Bacillota bacterium | reverse complement strand
TATGGATCTAAAGTCAGTCACAAAAGATGGCGTGCTCTTCGAGCTCGCGCATTCCCTATATTTAGAAAATAGAGTATCAGATACAAAGCTTTTTTTAAATGATGTATATGAAAGAGAAGAAATTGTTTCAACCGGTATCGGAATGAAAATTGCGATACCCCATGCAAAATCGAAGCATGTATTAATACCCACAGTCATTTTTGGAAAAAGTGAAAAAGGTATTGACTTCAATTCTCTAGATAGCAAGCCTGCTCATTTATTCTTTATGATTGCGATGCCGGATGAAAGTGCAAATCAACATTTAAAAGTGCTCGCTCTATTATCAAGGAAGTTAATGCACGAATCCTTTAGAGAATCGCTAATGCTTGCAAAAACAAAAGAAGAAGTCTTAGCGCTTCTTTATACCATGGAGTAACCTATGAAAAAGATTGTTGCAGTTACCGCTTGTCCAACAGGCATCGCACATACCTATATGGCAGCTGAAGTCTTAGAGTCAGAAGGAATAAAATTAGGTGTTCAAGTTATTGTCGAGACCAATGGTTCTATTGGTGTCGAAAATAGACTATCAGCTAAAGACATCAAAGAAAGCTTTGCAGTTATTCTAGCAACTGATATTAGAATCGAAAAAGCTAGATTTTCAGGTAAGCCTTTGAAAGAAGTAACGATTGCCTATGGGATTCATCACGCTAAAGAATTGATTGAAGGTGCCTTAGCTGGAAATTTTAATATATACAATCACGACGAATAGAAAGTAGTTGATCAATTTGCAAGACAGAACAAAGATGTATAAGCATTTAATGAATGGCTTTTCATTTATGATTCCCTTTGTTGTAGCGGGAGGCATTTTTTTAGCATTATCCTCATTATCTATTTTTGAACCTATATCCCTATGGATGGAGGAAACAGGAACGGTTACATTTCAATATATCCTACCAATTCTTGCTGGATATATTTCCTATTCAATCGCAGATCGACCTGGTATACTCCCTGGATTCATTGCAGGCGCACTTGCCTTAAATGGTGATTCAGGCTTCATCGGAGCGATTTTAGGAGGGTTTGCTGCAGGATATTCTGTTGAACTCTTAAAACTCTTAACCAAGAAAATACCTAGATCAGTGATTAGCATGAAAACAATATTAATTCTACCTATATTTGGTTTACTACTCGCATCTCTTTCCATGCTTCTAATCAATTTCTTATTCAGTCCAATCAGTATATACTTAGAAACTGCGATTGTTGAATTGAATGGAATACCTTTAATTATAGTTGCTCTCATAGCAGGAGCTCTCATGGCATTTGATTTAGGAGGTCCAATCAATAAGATTGTTTATTTGATTGGTGTCATCGCAATCTTTCATGCGCATTCCTCTATTTTAATGGCATCGATTATGGCTGCAGGGATGACTCCACCTTTAGGTGTAGCACTATCAACTTTTCTATTTAAAAAGCTTTACACAGAAGAAGAACAAAAAATTGGTAAATCGAATTGGATTACAGGAGCTTCCTTCATTACTGAAGGGGCAATTCCTTTTGCAAAAAAAGATCCTAAGGTGATGCGTCCAGCTTTGATTATTGGTAGTATGCTCGCTGCAGTCATCGTAGCTATATTTGGTGTTTCGGTACCTGCACCACATGGAGGTATATTTGTTGTTTTCTTAATGTCAAATTGGTGGGGATTCCTAATCGCAATTACTGTTGGTATGGTTGCATCTGCATTATATATTGGAATATTTACAAAAGAAATAGATGAGTTTGACCAGCTATAATTTGAATATCAAATCAAACATATAATGAGGAATACGCTTTCCTCATTTTTTTATGAAAAAAGGCTTTACATTTCAAAGTTTCATTTGTTATAATGAGGGGGTATTCAATGTATCGTATAATCGACCTGATGTGGAGGTCAAGTTTCTACCGCGTTTCCGTAAAATACGCGACTACGATATGAAAGCAGCTTTTTCTTGTTTTCATATGTAGAAACCGCAATTAATTTCGTGGTTTTTTTATTTTTTTAAAAAATACATGTGAATACAATACAAAAAAAGGAGAATTGAAAAAGTGGAGAGTTTTAAAAAGTTTTTCCAGATTGAAGAACGTGGAAGTTCTATTAGAGTAGAATTATTAGGTGGTTTAACAACATTCCTAACAATGGCCTACATTCTATTCGTCAACCCAAGCTTAATGGGTGGTGTGATTATGGTTGATGGAAATAGCATTCAACTTGTTGAAGGTCTTGATTTAGGTGCTGTATTTCTAGCAACTGCACTTGCTGCTGGTATTGGTACAATTGCAATGGGCTTATTTGCTAAACTCCCTGTTGCACTTGCTCCAGGTATGGGACTCAATGCATTCTTCTCATTTACAGTCTGTGTTGCATTAGACTTTTCATGGGATGAAGCGTTAGCAGCAGTCTTAATTTCTGGTATCTTGTACTTAATCGTTACTTTAACAGGATTTAGAGCTAAAGTCGTTAAAGCGATTCCTCAATCTTTAAAGTATGCAATTGGTTCAGGTATTGGGTTCTTCATTGCTTACATTGGATTAGTTAATGTTGGTATCATCGTCAATAACGGTGGAACAAATACATCTATTGGTGACTTAACAAATCCAGTTGCTCTACTTGCTTTATTCGGAATCGTTATTACAATGATTTTATTAGCAATTAAAGTAAGAGCAGCAGTATTCTTCGGGTTAGTTGTTACTGCAGTTGTTGGATTGATCTTTGGTTTATTCGGTGTATCTGGTATGCCTGCATTGCCAACTTTTGGTGGATCTCTACCTTCTTTAACACCAACTTTAGGTAAAGCTTTCTTAGCTATTGGTGGTTTACTTTCAGTTCCAGCTGGTTGGTTCGCAATCTTTGCATTCCTATTCGTTGACTTCTTTGATACAAGCGGAACTTTAATGGCTGTCACTGGTCAAATGGAAAATGTTTCTGAAGAAGATTTACAAAAAGCAAATATCGTTGACTCTTCAGCTACAGTCGTTGGTGCAGTACTTGGTACTTCAACTGTTACATCTTATATTGAATCATTATCAGGTGTTGGTGCAGGTGCAAGAACAGGTTTAGCTTCAGTAGTTACTGGCGTTCTATTCTTATTATCTATTTTCCTTGCTCCATTCCTATCACTTGTTACTGCAGGTGTTACTGCAGCGGCTATGGTTATCGTTGGAACAATGATGGCTGCATCCATTGGTAAGATTGAATGGGACAAATGGCCAATTGCTATCGCAAGCTTTATGACTATTCTTGTGATGATTCTTTCCTACTCTATTTCTGATGGTATTGGATTTGGATTTGTTACATATGCAGTTGTTATGTTAGCAAGCAGAAAAGGAAAAGAAGTTAGTCCTTTATTATATGGCGTAGCTATTCTATTCATTGTATATCTAGTGCTATTAAACGTATTATAAAATATAACGAAATAACAAAAAGGCATATCGATGATATGCCTTTTTTTGTTACCGAGAAGAGAAATTGTTATTCAGTTGGTCCGACTTTTTCTAGTAAAGAGATAACCACATTTAAGAGAATACCAGCAATCATTGCTAAACTCATTCCTGAAAGTGTAGTGGTTGGGAATATTTTTAATGAAGCTCCACCTAAGCCGATGACTAACATTGTAGATACAATGATTAGGTTCTTCATCTTGGATAAGTCTGTTTTGTCCTTAATCAATACCTTTACACCGTTTGCTGCAATTAAACCGTATAATACGATTGTCATACCGCCAATAACTGCCCATGGAATACTATTGATAAATGCTTGAATCCATCCAAAGAAGCCAAGTAGAATTGCGAATACTGCTGCTAATCCAGTTACCCAAACTGATCCAACCTTAGTGATTGCGATAACGCCTGTGTTTTCACCGTATGTTGTGTTTGCAGGTCCACCGATTGCTGCTGAGACGAATGTTGCAACACCATCACCAAGAAGTGTCTTATGTAATCCAGGTTCTTGAATAAAGTCGTTTCCAGTGATTTCCCCTAAAACAACATGGTCACCAATGTGCTCAGCTATCGTTACAAATGCGAGAGGAGCGAACATTAAGACTGCACTAAAGTCAATTGCGTATGTACCAATGAAACTGAAGTTAGGAAGTTGGAAGAATTTATATCCTGCAAATACTTCGGGATAAGGAATAAATCCAAATAGAAAGTCAACAGGGACTAAACCAACAATCATCGCTGCTACATAACCTACAAAGATTGCGACTAGGAAAGGAACTATTCTTAGGAAACCTTTTGCTTTGATAGAAAGTATAACTACTGTAAGGAATGTGATGAGTGCAACAAGTGGTTCTTTATAGGATGTAGTTCCATTAAAACCTGCACTGTTAATTGCTACTGGAGCTAGTGAAAGACCGATAATGATAATCATTGGCCCAATAACGACTGGTGGAAGAAGTTTCTTTAACCAACCACTACCCACAAATCCGATAATCACAGCAATGATTACATAGATTAAACCAACCACCATTAATCCTACATATGCAGTTCCAGGTCCTCCTGCGGATAGAATCGCTGCAGAAATTGTTGTGATATATGCGAAGCTGCTACCTAAATATACTGGAACCTTA
>JAHIRQ010000054.1 GCA_018818645.1 Bacillota bacterium | reverse complement strand
TATTTGAATGAGTTTCATGATATCAATCAACTTAAAGAAGCGATAAATCAATACATTGTTTTCTACAATGAGGAAAGATATCAAGAAAAATTAAAAGGCTTAACTCCGATTGAATATCGAAATCAAGCCTTAAATCAACTAAATATTTAATTATTTCCACTGTCTACTTGACAGGGAGCGGTTCATTTTTTCTCCCAGTTTTTGTTTTGTTTTTATTGAATAGTAGATCCGCTTTTTACAACCTTTGACTTAAATACTCCAGTTTTGAAAATACGACAATTTCTACCAATCATTGCATCTCCAGGAATAATCGTGTTTTTTTCAATGACTGTGATTCCAGATTTTAAAAGATCTGGTTTTTCTATATTTGGAGTGTAGTCATCACCATATCCTAAATATGCATTTCTACCTACAGTTACCTTTTTATCTAAAATACACTTATTGATGGTAACATCTGTACTAATAATAACATTATTTAAGATAACAGAATCCTTAACTACAGAACCCTTACCAACTCTTACACCAGGACTTAATACTGAGTTAATCACTGTACCTTCAATGACACAACCATTTGATACCAATGAATTGTGAATGACAGCTTCACTACCGACCTTAACAGGTGGAAGATCCTCACTTTTAGTATAAACCTTCCAGGTTGGGTCATATAAGTCAAGTTCAGTAAAGTCTTTTGTCATTGCAAGATTGGTGTCTAGATAGGAATCATAGGTACCAACATCCATCCAATAATCACCAAATTGATATGCAAATACTTCCTTAGAAGTTGTTTTTATCAAATGAGGAATAATATGCTTACCAAAATCTAAATCATCTTGTTTAATGTCAAGAAGAACTTTTTTGAGTAAATCAAAATTGAATAGATAAATACCCATTGAAGCTAGATTTGATTTGGAATGTTTTGGTTTTTCTTCAAACTCAATGATTTCGCCTTCTTTATTGATGCTCATGATACCAAATCGACTCACTTCAGATTCAGGAACTGGTTGAGTAGCAATCGTTAGGGTCGCATTTTTTTCTTTGTGCAGTGCAATCATCTTTCGATAATCCATCTTATAAATATGATCACCAGAAAGAATCAAGACATATTTTGGGTCTCTTCGACTAATAAATTCTAGGTTTTTTAGTACAGCATCTGCTGTACCCAAATACCAATAGTTATGAGGCTGAAGAAGTGTGACACCAGAGTCTCTTCTATCTAAATCCCATGGCTTTCCACTACCGATATGCTCGTTTAATGAAAGTGGAAGATATTGAGTCAATATACCAATATCAAAAATATTAGATTGTGTACAATTTGACAATGTAAAATCAATGATTCTAAACTTTCCAGCGAAAGGCATTGCTGGTTTACTGCGTCTTTGAGATAGGATATCTAATCTACTACCTTTACCACCTGCAAGTATTAATGCTAATGTTTCCATATTTTACACCCCTAGTATGATTTGGTAAATCGATTCATATGCTAAAGCCATTTTTTCAAGGCTGAAATCTTGTTGCATTGCTTGTTTGACAAGCTTATTCCAGATTCTTGGGTTTTCATTGTATAAATGAATAGCTTCAAATAACTTTTCTTTGAATTCAAATGCATCATAATTTGAAAAACTAAATCCTGTACCTTCACCGCTAAATTGGTTATAAGGAATAACGGTATCTTTTAACCCGCCTGTTTCTCTAACAAGAGGAAGTGCTCCATAGCGCATCGCAATCAATTGGCCCAATCCACAAGGTTCAAATCGTGAAGGCATTAAAAAGATATCGGATGCTGCGTAGAGTTTGTGTGCTAGTTCTTCATTAAAACCTATATAATGACCCACTTTATTTGGGTATTTAGAAGAAAGATATCTAAAATAATCTTGATATGAATCATTTCCCGATCCCATTAAAATAAATCTTGCATCACTATATTCAATAACTTCCTCTAAGGATGCAGTCATCAAATTAATTCCTTTTTGTGTAGCAAGTCTTCCTATATAAGATACAAGAGGTACTTTTAGGTCAACATCTAAATCGAAATGATGGAGAATATCCTCTTTATTGATAAGCTTGTTTGCTTTTGTTTTTATATTGTTAAATTTGGATACAATCATATGATCTGTTTCAGGGTTAAATACTTGATCGTCAATTCCATTTAAAATACCAACAAAATCGGCTTTTCTTCTTTCTAGAGCACCATCTAAGGTAAACCCATATTCTCCAGTTAAGACTTCATTTCGATAGCTTGGACTGACGGTATTGATTTTTGTAGCTCTTTCAATTCCTGCTTTCAAGAAGTTGACACGATCGAAATGAATATAGGTATAATTGAAATTTGTATTGAAGAATCTACTGACATAGGTATCGAAAGATCCTTGATACTCTAAATTATGAATAGTTAATAAGGTATGGATGGAAAAGTATTGATCGTTTTTATGACGGTAATGCTCATCAAGAAGATATGGAACAATTCCTGTTTGCCAGTCATTTAAATGTAGGATATTTGGATAGAACTTAAAAATCTTTAAACCTTCAAGGATTGCATAGGAGAAGCAAGCGAATCGTTCAGCATCATCATTATACCCATATAAATTATCCCGTTCGAAGTAATGCATATTTTGAACAAATATATAAGATAATCCTTGATAGATGAGTTCATAATAATGAACAATAGTTTCAATTCCACCCATCCCAATTGTAGCCGCACCTAAATATTTCATTTCCTTATGGTGCTTTCCAATGTTCTTGTAATATGGAGTGATGATTCGAACCTCATGACCGATATTGGCTAAAGATTTAGGTAAAAAAAGGGCCATGTCTGCTAAACCGCCGGTTTTACTGAAAGGAAATGCTTCTGAACTGCAAAATAAGACTTTCACGCATCATCACCTCTATGTATAGACTTTAATCCCTCATTCTTATTTCTATTATACATGATGAAACCGTTTTTATCAATCTTACTGACATGTAAAAAAATAGCAAATTTCATTCATTATTTGATGTAATCAAAGAACTCTATGATATACTTTAGGTAGTAATCAAAAGAAGGTGATGATTTTGACCAAAGAAAAATCATGTGGGGCAGTCATCTTTAGAAAACACCAAAACAGATTTCAATTTGTACTCGTACAGCAACGTCATGGGCTAAGATTCGGCTTTCCAAAGGGACATGTTGAATTGAATGAATCAGAAAAAATGACAGCTGCAAGAGAAGTCAAAGAAGAAACAGGGCTTGATGTGGAAATTTATGCGCACATCAAAGAAAAAACAAAATATTATCCAAAAGAAGGCGTCATTAAAAGCGTTGTTTACTTTCTAGCAAAGGCAAAAACAATTGAATTGAAGCCACAAGAAGAAGAAATAGCAGATGCAGTTTGGGTTGATGCCTCTGAAGTATTATCAAAACTATCGTATAAATCCGATAAAAGAATGTTTTTATCTTTATCAAGAAAAGCGAATATTAACATCTGAGGTTTGAATGGAAAAATCATTGCTCACTTATCTTTATCAACAAATCATTCCTATCTATCGTCATTTTGATCAAGCACATCAAATGGATCATGTGGAAACTATCATTATCAATTCCTTAGAAATAGCTAAGGACTTTAATGTTGACATGGACATGGTTTATGTGATTGCTTGTTTTCACGATATTGGTATAAAGTTTGGTCGTAACGATCACCATTTGACTGGTGGTCTATTTTTGTATAATGATGAGGAACTTAAAAAATACTTTAGTGAAGAACAAAGAATCATCATGAAAGAAGCAGTTGAAGATCACCGTGCATCCAATGATCATGAGCCAAGATCAATTTATGGAAAGATTATTGCAGAGGCAGATCGTGATATTGATCCAGATATCGTTATATTAAGAACTGTTCAGTTTGGGCTAAAGCATTACCCCGAACTTGATTTTGAAGATCATTTTAAAAGAGCTTATGCACATATCGAAGAAAAATATGGACCAAACGGATACTTAAAATTATGGCTAGAGACTCAGAAGAATAGAGAAGGATTAACTCAAATTGAGGAGCTTTTGAAGGATGAAAATAAAATGAAAACAATCATTTTAAATCATTATCAACATAACAAAAATAAAGTGTAATTAGGGGTTAAAAAACTTATCAATATATGTTACAATAAACCTATCAGATACGATTAATTTAAGAGGAGAAAAAAATGATTATCGGAACAGTCAAAGAAGTAAAGAACAAAGAGTACCGTATTGGTTTGACACCAAGTGCAGTAAAGGAATATGTCAACCACGGACATCAAGTATTTGTTGAATCCATGGCAGGAATGAGTTCTGGATTTAGTGATCAGGACTACATCAATGCAGGTGCGAAGATTTTGAAAACCGCGGCAGAGGTTTGGACAAAATCAGAGATGATTGTAAAGGTTAAGGAACCTTTAGAATCAGAGTTTGAGTATTTAAGAGAAGGCTTGATCCTATATACATACCTTCATTTAGCAGCGAATGAAGCCTTAACTAAACGATTGATTGAAACCAAGACACAATCTATTGCTTATGAAACCATCACCCTTGATGATGGCTCACTTCCTTGCTTAAAGCCAATGAGTGAGGTTGCAGGTCGACTTGGAGCAATCGAAGGTGCGAAGTATTTAGAAAAGCCATTTGGAGGTTCAGGAGTACTGATTTCTGGTGTACCAGGAGTTGAACCAGCTAAAGCTTGTATCATTGGTGCAGGTGTTGTTGGTGAAAATGCGTTAAAGATGCTAGTAGGTCTTGGAGCAGATGTTACTGTTCTTGATGTGAACTTAAAGAAATTGACTTACTTAGATGATATTTATGGAAATAGAATTAAAACACTTTATAGTAGTGCAGATAACATTGAAAGAACAGTTATCAATTCTGATTTAGTCGTCAGTGCAATCTTACTCCCTGGAGCAAAAGCACCAAAATTAATCAAACAATCCTTCTACAAGAAGATGAGACCAGGTAGTGTCATTGTTGACGTAGCAATCGACCAAGGTGGATCCACTGAACATGCGAGAGCAACCTATCATGATAACCCTATTTATGAAGTCGATGGAGTTATTCATTATAGCGTAGCTAACATGCCAGGAGCTGTTCCTAGAACGTCTACAATCGCTTTAAACAACGCTACATTAAAATATGGACTGATGATTGCTAATTTAGGTTTAGACACTGCAATCAATCAATCCAATGCATTAAAAATGGGCGTCAACGTTTGGTATGGTCAATGTACATGTGAAGGTGTATGTGAAGCATTCAATTTAGACTATTTGAAAATGTAACTAGATCCTAGGGGGTAAGGATTTCCTTTATCCCTTTTTTCTTGCAATTCTATATCTTTTAAGTATAATGTCATTAAGAGTATAACTCTTATACAAATAAATTTGCACAAGGAGTAATTATGATATCAAACTATGAATCACTAGCGATTTGGGGAGTCATTATTTATGTTTTGATTTTAAGTGCATTACTTTTGCTTGGAAATGTTATTCGAAGAAAAATCCCGATTTTAAGAAAGTCTTTGTTACCAACCTCAGTTATTGCAGGTTTAATTGGCTTAATTATTAAAGAAGCTATTGTTCGACCTATGACTGGTTTGTCGTGGTTTATGGATGGAAGTGAAATTGATAAGTTCAATTCATTTTTAAATCTAGTCACTTATCATACAATTGCTTTAGGTTTTATAGCAATGGGATTAAAGGTTAATGAAAAGTTTAAGATCAAAACGAACCGTGCGCATAGTTATTATAATGGTATGGTGATTGTTTCTTCATATTTACTTCAAGGGATTATCGGTATATCCATAACTGCTATTTTGGCATTTACTATATTCCCAGTCTTTAAGACAGGTCCAGGGCTAGCGACAGGACTATTAGTTCCTTTTGGATTTGGGCAAGGTCCAGGTCAAGCAAACAACTTTGGTATCGTTTATGAAAACTTTCAAAATGCTCAAGGTGTTGTTACCGGATTTGTTGGTGGACAATCCTATGGTCTAGCGATTGCATCGATGGGCTTTATATGGGCTTGTATCGGTGGAGTCATCTATTTAAACAAAGTCTATCATAAAAAAGTTTCAGGTGAAGAATCAACAATACATCTTACAAGTATCCAAGAAGTTGAGTCTCCAGATGAAATCCCTGTAGCTGAATCTATTGATAAGCTTACAGTTCAAATCAGTTTAATACTTCTTGTTTATGGTATAACCTTCTTGACAATGTTTGGATTATCTAAATTAGCAGCATTGAATGAAGGAATCTATAGAATGGTGAATTCACTCATTTGGGGCTTTAACTTTATCTTTGGTATGGTTATTGCATTGCTGATGAAAAAATTGTTTAACTATCTTCGTTCAAAAAACATCATGACAAGACAATACCCAAACAATTATATGCTCAATAGAATTGCAGGTGTCGTTTTTGATTTCATGGTTGTCGCATCAATTATTTCTATTAACGTTCAAGATCTCGCATCTGCTCAAGTCTGGATCACATTCCTAATCATTACAGCAGTTGCTGGAGCATCAACCATGTTCTTTATTCATAAGATTACCAAACGTGTTTATAAAGAATACACACTTCCTGCGTTTGCTGGAATGTATGGAACAATGACAGGAACTGCATCAACAGGTATTGCATTACTTAGAGAAGTAGACCCACAATATGAAACTCCTGCAGCAACAGATTTAGTCACTGGAACAACAACAGCAATACTGTTTGGATTCCCAATCTTGCTACTTGCAAGCTTCGCACCTAATGGAATTATGCAGGCATTAATAACATTAGGAATCTGTATTGTACTCTTCTTTACATTCGTGTTTATTTTACTTAAGAAAAACCCAAAAGCTTAATTCATATTTTTTAAGGACCAATTGTTCATCCATTTGGTCCTTTCTTTTTTAGTGGAAGCGTTATCATTTTCATTGTACAAAACATTATATCTATGATATAATAAAGTTGCAAAAAAAGATGAGCAAAAATGAGTATTCTATTCAAAGTCCATCCGAGAATTATCTTCAGCAAGTTAAAGAAGATATAAGCATTTGAAGTATGAATTATGTAATTCTTTTCATCTTTAAAGTTGATTGAATTAACCTTGATCGTATTCGAGAATCATGATTTAAGAAAATGAATATGCTACATCGGTATCAAAAAATTATCATTTCGAATTAAAGGGGAGAAAAATGAACGTATTATTTTGCTTAACACCTAAAGAAAAGGTAGCGTATATCTTTAGTGACTACACAATTAGACAAGCACTTGAGAAAATGCAAATCTATCGCTACAACTCGATTCCTATTTTAAACAAAAAAGGAGACTACGTTGGCACATTAAGTGAGGGTGACCTATTATGGTACATTAAGGATCACCAGATGGGTTTTGATAAGACAGAATCTACACCGGTTTCAGCAGTACCAAGAAATAAAGATAATGTATCAGTACCAATTCACACCAATATGGAAGATATTATTGAGGTTGCTACAAAACAAAACTTCGTACCTGTACTAGATGATTTTGGAGCATTTATTGGAATTATTACTAGAAAAGATATTTTTAATTACATGGTCAAGCAAATGGCACCGAATGGTAGTACAAATGGAAACCATCATCAAATACACTAGCTCAATTGGCTAGTGTTTTTTTTTAAACAAAAAAAAGACGATTTCTCGTCTCTTAGATATGAAATCTTCTTTTAAACTCTTCACGACTTGATTTTGAAGGAAGAATCAAGATACCAAATAAAGTGAAAGTTGAAAATGCGAAACAAACTAAACTTGGCCATTGAACAACTGTTAAATTTAAAACATTAAGTAGTCCAGGAACTAAACCAATGATTGTTATAAAAATCAAACTTGAGAAGTAATCAAACCACTTTTTCTTATTAACGAGAATAAGGAGTGTAATGATAAAGATATTACTCATGACTGCAAATGGGAATACAAAATCGAGTGCCCAATCTACATCACGAATCGCTAATCCTATCAAAATTAAACTACCTACAGTAATGATTACGCTTTTTGTTAGCCTATGTGTCCAAATTGTGGGTACCGCAAGAACTAAGAACATGACCACTACATAAATATTTGTGATTCCTACAACGAGTGACCAAGTCAGAGGTAAACCATCTGCAAAATCAATATATAGAGTAACAAGAGCAGATACAAGGTTTAAAAATAGAAATAGTCTATAGAAAAATCTTGATTTTGATCTTTTTTTTATTTCGGGGAATTTATAAGTTGAAAGTTCTTCGCCAACTTGATCGAGTTCACCATTACAAAGTATACAATGCTCTAATGTATTGTCGTAATGTACATGACATGTTTTACAATATTTCATCATAACCCTCCTTATAATTGGTATCAAGAATTAAATCAAGACCATCTTTCACCATAAAGGAAATCATGTGATTCATAATCGATAAATCTTTAAGTGGTGAGCTTAAAATAACGTTGATGTGGTCATCAAGTGAAATCAGAGTCATCGCAAGTCCATAACCAGCATTTACAAAGTCAATATCCTTAATTTTACCCTTAAATCCTGATGGAAGATCAACCTTACCTAAATTAGAAATAGAGCACGATGAAATACTCTCTCCTAGAATTTTATAGCCTACCTTAAAAGCGATTTGTTTTAAAATAAGTGGAAGCGCACGAATGAAAGGATTTTTTTCATATCCAACAAGTGAACTGATTCTTGATTGTAATTTATCTTTGTCGAGTTGATCCTTATATTGTTCTTTTGTGAGTTCAAGCATGTTTTCAAATGTCCAATCAGTTCTTTCACTATCATAGGTAGCTTTGATATATAAGGAGAAGTTTCTAAGTGTGACTGAATCAAAATAAGGTCTTAAATTCACAGGAACAAAGATTTTTAAAGGCTTTTTATTTCCTACAAAATCAACTGTTTCTTTATAGATACTCCAAGCATTTAATGCTGTGAAATATTGTGTAATTGTGCATTGATACTTCGTTTTTACAAGGTTAATCAATTGTTTACTATCCACTCTAGCTTTTAAAAACAAGACCCAATGGTGACTAAAGCGTTCACCTTCAAGATGATATGCACTTTCTTCCTTCAGATTTCTTCTAGATGCCTTATTGTAGTTTGAAATGAAGTTATCTTCGCTTTCTTTTTTAGAAGATGGGAGTTCACCCAGTATTTTTCCTTCATGGTCAATTTTAAAACCACGGAGCTTGTAATAATGATATACTATCGATTTAATAAAATGAAGTGCTCCACTTCCATCAGATAATGAATGAAAAGTTTCAAGAGTTACTTTATTCTCAAAATAGTATACCTTAAATAGATAACCTTGATTTTGAGTACTCTTAAAGTATCTACATAATTCAGATGGTTCTGGTTCAACGATATAATGTCTTTCATTTGAAGCGAAATAATTCCAAAAAAGTCCATTTTTTAATTGGACGGCAAAAGTTTCAAATCTTTTTAGAACTTTATTAACAGCTTCCTCAAGTATATCTTTATCAACTGTTTCATCTAAATAAAACGATAATCTAAAGACGTTACTGCGGTCATCTTTGGAGACTGCCGGAAATATTTTTGCTGCATTATCTAATTTGTACCAATATCTTTTCTTTTTCAATGGATCACAACCTTAAGAGACACACGATGTCTTGAAATGTCTATAATTAATTATACCTCAAAAATATGCATATTAAAAACGATTAAAAAATAAAATTGAATATTATTTCGAATTCGAAACATATTGCTTGAATAGAATCCATCAATCTAGTAGAATGAAAGTGCATGGAGGTATAATATGAAAAAACTAAATGGAATTCACCACGTGACTGCAATCACGAGTAGTGCAGAAAAAATATATGATTTCTTTACTCATATTTTAGGATTAAGATTAGTTAAAAAGACAATCAATCAAGATGACATTAATACCTATCATTTGTTTTTTGCAGATGATATAGGGAGTGCAGGAACTGATATGACATTTTTTGATTTCAATGGAGCATCAGAGGTTATTAAAGGAACAAATGAAATATCTAAAACTTCTTTTAGAGTCCCTTCAAATCAAGCGATTGATTACTGGAAAAAAAGATTTGAAAAGTATCATGTCAATCATTTTGAAATCAAAGAATTGTTTGGAAGAAAGACATTAGAATTTCGCGATTTCGATGATGCAGAATATGTGCTATTTTCGGATGAAAACATAAGCGGTATAAAATCAGGTACACCCTGGCAAAAAGGACCAGTACCAAATGAATTTGGAATTACTGGTTTAGGCCCTATATTTTTTAGAGTCAATCAGATGAGTTTAATCCATAAGGTACTAACTGAATATCTTTTATTTGATAAAATAGCGGTAGAGAATCAATTTAGCCTATACGAAACAGGTTTAGGTGGCAATGGTGCAGGAGTCATTGTTGAATATAGAGATGATTTACAAAATGGTAGACAAGGATATGGTGGGATCCATCATGTTGCATTTAGGGTTGATGACAAAAAAGATTTAGATGATTGGATCTCGGTGTTAAATAAGCTTAGAGCGCCTCATTCTGGCCATGTAGACCGTTTTTACTTCAAATCCTTATACACAAGACTATATCCTGGAATGCTCTTTGAATTCGCCACTGAAGGCCCAGGATTCATAGATGATGAAGAAGATTACGAGACTCTTGGTGAAACACTAGCATTACCTCCAAAATTCAGGAATATGCGAGAGAAAATAGAGAAGATTGTAAGACATATTGAGACGAAGCGCAGTGACAAAGTGTATAATAAAGAGTATATGGATTAGGTAGGTGATTACATGAGTTACGACAAGGAATATTTGAAATTAACGACAGTATTATTTAGAGCTATGCAAAACGTTGAAGCTGTTATCAAAAATGATATATCATCTTATCAGTTGAATACTTCGGAATTTGGGGTTTTAGAGCTTCTTTATAATAGAGGAAAACAACCCATACAATCGATAGCAAATAGGCTATTGATGGCGAATTCTAGTATGACCTATGTGATTGATAAACTAGAACAAAAAAATCTGATTTCAAGGACTACAGATGCAGTGGATCGAAGATCTACTATGGTTGACTTAACAGTAGAGGGACAACAGTTTTTTAGTTCTATATTCCCAAATCATATTCAAACCTTAAGTGAAATATACAAATGTCTTTCAGTAGAAGAATTGAATGCTTTAATTGAGAGTCTTAAGAAAATAGGCTATCAAGCAATGGATATGAATGGAGTGAAAAAATGAAGCATATTTATCAATCTGGTGCTAGTGATATTACTCTTTTATTACTACATGGAACTGGTGGAAATGAGTTTGATTTATTACCACTTGCTAAGCATATAGATCCAAGTGCGAATGTTTTAAGCGTTAGAGGAAATGTGTTAGAATATGGGATGCCTCGTTTCTTTAAGAGATTAGCAATGGGTGTTTTTGACATGGATAGCCTTAAAGAAGAAACAGAAAATCTTTATCAGTTTATTGATGAATCAGCAAAAAAATATAGTTTTGATCGATATAAAGTGATTGCAGTGGGTTATTCAAATGGCGCGAATATTGCTGCTAGTATACTGCTTCATTACAATCAACCTTTTTATGCAGCTATTTTGTTTCACCCAATGGTTCCGATCAGAAATTTAGAGAAGACAGATTTAGAAAAAGTATCTATCTTTATTGGTGCAGGGACAAATGATCAAATGACACCAGATGGTGAGATTGATGAGCTCAATGCGATGTTTGACCGCTCTTTAGCGAAGACCACACTTTTTTGGACATCACATGGTCATCAATTAAACAAAGAAGAAATTGATCAAGCGAAATTATGGTATGACCAATTATGAGTCAGTTAATTCTGACTTTTTCTTTTGGATTATGTTAATATAGATTTAAGAAGGTGATGATGATGTTTGATATAACCAATGAAGATATTCAGGCTATAGTTGACACTGCTGTTGAATCGATGACACCATTGGTCTTTAAAATGATTCCAGCAAAAGAAAAAAAGAAGTACATTATACTTTGTATGGTTGTCCATTTTTTTGAAGCAAATAAAAAGTATTCTGAAAAAGAAGTTAATTTAATACTTAAACCTATGTTTGAGGATTATGTGATGATTAGAAGATATTTGGTAGATTACCATTTCTTAGATCGTACGACCGATGGAAAGGAATACTGGTTAGTTGCAAATCATGCTGATTATGAAAAATTTGATGTTAGAAAAATGATTTAAGAAAAAGGAAGCATTCATTTAGCTTCCTTTGTTTTTTCTCATTGGTTTCAGTTGGTTGATAAATTTTAGAATTCGATATCTTTTCACTCTATTTTCTTTAACTAACCATTTTACAGTGTCATAGAGTGTTTCATCTAATGATCTTGGTTGGTAATTTAAATCTACTCTAGCTTTCTCATAGGAGAAATTAGAATTGCTTTGAAGTGTATAAAGAGAATATTTAGTATAAATTGGAGGTAGTTTTCTAAGTTTATAAAAGATTTCAGCAAGTGGAGCTGACAGCTTAGCAAACCACATAGGTAGCACATGAATTTTTCTTTTTCTACCACTTAATCCTCTCAATTGGTCAAATAGCATATCTAGTTCAATGCGATGTCCTGAAAGTATATAACAGCTTCCAATTTTACCAGAAACTGAAGATTGAATGATTCCGCTAGCAACATCTCTTACATCTACAAAATCGTAAGCACCATTGATTCTTGAGGTTAAGAAACCATTTAAGTAGTCCTCTATCATCATTGTCATGTGTGCATGTCCATAATCATTTGGACCGATTATTCCTGATGGATGAACAATAATTGCATTTAATCCCTTTTTAACCATGCTCATCACATAAAGAGAAGCTCTTGATTTAGATTTTGCATATGCTCCAATGACAAGGTTTGGATCAAAATGAGATATCTCAGTAATGATTTGATTGTCTTCAAGCTCTGGAATAGCGTGAACTGAGCTAACATAAATGAATTTGGAGACATTATATTTTAAGGATAAATCTGCTATATTTTTAGTTCCTAAGACATTTACACTTTCTAAAATAGGGTTTTTTCTTGACGATATTGACACAATACCAGCTGCATGAATAACAATTACATCATCATAAGTATACTTTGTGTCACTTAAGTCAAATAAAGGTTCAAGAGTGTCCATCTTTCTAACGTCACCATGAAAAACATGCACATTGAGTGAGTTGAGCATCTTTTTTGAGTCTGTTGGTAAAATAAGTGCGCGTACATCATGATTTTGATTTTTTAATACTCGAATAATTGTATTTCCGAGATGTCCGTTTGCGCCAGTAACAATATATAGATTTGGCATAATTATCACCACCTTACACCCTTAAAATATACTTAAAATCGAAAAATGGCAAATAAAAAGGACAACAATGTTGATTATGTTAAAAATAACATGAATCAGTTCTCCTTATGATTACTGGTTTAAAGTAGTTTCTATAATGATTTCTAATGCTTTCGTAATTACATTTAAATCAAGTGAAAAAAGGTTTTGTTTATTTATAGTTTGTTCTGGAATATAAGGAACATGAATGAAACCAGCTTGAACTTGATGAAGACCACGCTCTTTGAGTTCATGAAGAACATTATACATGAGGTGATTGCAAACATAGGTTCCAGCACTGTTTGAAATTCCAGCAGGAATATAATTATTTCTTAGTTTTTCTAATATGGTTTTTATAGGTAAACTTGAGAAATAAGCATTCTCACCAAATATAGATATAACATTATCTATTGGCTTAATACCGCGATTATCACCAATATTTGAATCATCAATATTGATAGCAACTCTCTCTATTGAAATTTCTTTTCTGCCACCTGCTTGACCAACTAAAATGATTACATCTGGTTCAATCTTATGCATGGTTTCAATGACAATTTTTGAACTATTATAAAATTCAGTAGGAACTTCTAATATAAAAAGTTCGCAGTTAAGATGACTTCGATTGATATTTTTTATGGCTTCATAAGATGGATTGATTTGTTCTCCACCAAAAGGTTCAAATCCTGTAATCAACACTTTTTTCATATCATATTTACCTCTATATATACATTTTATCATTAAAACAGGGTTGAAACTTTGGTAAATTCTTAAAACTTACATAGTATAAAAATAGAACACTATGTGTTCTAAATATTGAGCTATTGTTTAATCTTTGATATAATGAATCTAATGAACTCTTAAGGGCTAGGTGAAACTGTTTATGAATAATCTAAAGGAAGATTTTCAAAAGATTTTTTCTTATTTTACACCAAATACTAAAATCTATTTTTCACCTGGTCGCGTTAATTTGATTGGTGAACATATCGATTATAATGGAGGGTTAGTTTTCCCCGCTGCCATAGATTTGGGAACATATGGAATAGTGAATCCTAGATTAGATCATCATTTTAGATTTTATTCTCTAAATTATAATGATGATGGTATCATTGAGACGGATATAAATCATCTTCAATTCGATAAAAAACATAACTGGGCAAATTATGTGAAGGGTATAATTTTTGAGTTGATATCGAGAGATTTCAAATTACCACATGGCTTTGATTTGCTAGTATATGGAACTCTTCCTACAGCATCAGGGTTATCAAGCAGTGCTTCTCTTGAATTACTCATTTCATGGATTTGCAATGAAATGTATCAATTAAATCTTTCAAGAGAGTATTTAGCGCTATTGGCACAACATGTAGAGAATGATTATATGGGTATGCATTGTGGGATTATGGATCAACTAGTTATCTCCAAAGGAGCTAAGAATAGAGCATTATTGATGAATACAGCCACGCTTGAAACAACTGCAGTTCCAGCGAGTTTTGAAGGTTATGAATGGGTGATAATGAATACAAACTACCCTAGAAAAACAACAGACTCTAAATATAACGAACGTAGAAGTGAATGTGATCTTGCGTTATCAATTATAAAAAAACATAAAGATATTCAATATTTATGTGACTTGGATTTAGAAGATTTGATTGAACTTAAATCACATTTTACAGATGAGAAAATATATAAACGAGCATATCATGCTGTTACAGAGCAACTCAGAACGATTAAGTCTAAAACTGCGATGGAGAATAATGAACCACAGATTTTTGCTG
>JAHIRQ010000053.1 GCA_018818645.1 Bacillota bacterium | reverse complement strand
TACAGCACTATCTACATTGGGAACAGGAAAGAACATGTGTCTTTTCACATCCATCATTTTAGATGCTTCAGCATGGTATTGAAGGATGATTGATAAAGCATTATATTGCTTGCTGTTAGGGACAGCCAATAATCTCTCACAGACTTCTTTTTGAATCATGAGAGATGCAGTTTTTATGTTTTTAGTTTCTAGCAGTTTGAATAAAATTGGTGTTGTTATATAGTAGGGTACATTAGCTACGACATGAAGATCCTCTGAATAAATGGATAAATCAGCATCTAAAAAATCTTGATAAATAACACTAAGATTATCATATTGATTCTCTAGTTCATTTAAGATAGGTTTAAGTGTCTCGTCTATTTCATAAGCAATTACCTTTTTTGCTGAAGATGCCAAAAAGGTAGTTAGAGCACCTTGCCCTGGTCCTACCTCGATTACAAATTGATTCGCAATGTTTGATTCTCGAACAATTTTCATTAACAAATTTTTATCTCTTAGAAAATTTTGTCCGAATTTCTTTTTTGCTTGATGATTCACTTAAGTACCTCAATAACTTGTTTTTGACTAATATCAAACATTCTTAATCTTTGATACAATGTTTTTCCATTGACATAACCAATTTTAAGCGCTTTAGAGAGCCTTTCTCTAAGCATTTTGCTATCTTTACTTCCTGTAAGTTTCATTTCAAATAGAAAGGGATGAGTAATATCACTTTTCGACTCATGAGAGACAATCTTTATATCCTTGAGTGCCTCTAATATGTCCTTCTCAGATGCATGCTCTATACCGATTTTTTTCCTGTTTTTACTATATGCAACCTCTTTATCTAGAAATGCATGATAGATGTTTTTAACTTCTTTTGACAAAAGTCTTCTAATTCTCTCACCCGCATGATCTGGATCTAGAAATAAAATAATATCGTGTGTGGAATCAAGTTCTTTGAGTAGTTCTACAGATTCAATATTGATTGCACTACCGTTGGTTGTAACTACAGTAATATTTGGAAAAATGAGTTTCAATCTATTGGAGTCGTTTCTTCCTTCAACTACAAATACTTTAGGTCTCATTTCTTTTTATAGAAAAACTTAGGATCAGTCTTTGTTCCACTAAGCATTAAGCTTTCAATGATTTTAGATTGTTCTTTAAGTGTTGATATTTTCCCATTTTCAAGCAAAATATAAATTTTATCACCAAAACCTTCACCATCGTCATTATAGGTGGAGTTATGGACAGTGCGATATGATGTGTAATATCCTAATTCTTCTTCTGTATATGTTTTTTTGATTTCATTGATCTTCTCACGATTTTCTTCTGTGTCGTTCAAATAGCCCCAAATCTTTCGATTGAGAAAATCGTTTGCTAATGATTTCAAAATTTCATCTTTCGATTTCATAAAACTTGAAATTAATCCGTTGATGTAAAAATCATCAATTTCGATAAAACTATCCAAATTCGATGGATCGTGCATGACATTCTTGAGGGGTAAGACATTACCGTTAAACTCAAAACCAGACACCAACAAATCCTTGACACGTTTATAAATTTTTTCTAGAGTCACTTCATAGGCTCTAGCTACTGGATGATAATAAACTTGCCAATACATGTGATATCTCGCAATCAAGTAATTCTCAATTGCATGAATTCCAGAAAGCTTGAACACGACTTGACCATTTTTAATATATAAAACACGAATTAATCGATCAACATCGATATGACCATAGGCTGCACCTGTAAAATAGGCATCGCGTTCTAAATAGTCTAGACGGTCAACATCAAGTTGACTAGAAATTAATTGTTCAATTAACGGAAATTTTTTCTCTTTTAAAATAACGGATGCAACATCCGAAGCAAAATTCAAATCAATGGTGTTCAGTGCTTGACAAACTTCTTGATCGTGAATAATTAATGCTGCACCTATCTTTTCATGATTAACTCCAAAAACATCCTCAAATGCATGAGAATATGCTCCGTGTCCAATATCATGTAGCAAAGCTGAACTCAAAAAAATCAGTTTTTCTCTTTCACTGAGTGCATTTTGGATATCGGGAACTGTTAAAAAACGATTCGCAATTTCATAAACACCTAGGCTATGTGAAAACCTAGAATGCTCTGCACCGTGAAAAACCATTTGAACACCACTCAATTGACGTACTCTTCTAAGTCTTTGAAATAAAGAAGAGTCGATAAGTTTTCGAATGAGTTCATAATCTACATGGATAAATCCATACAATGGATCCTTGAAAACCTGCTGTTTCGCTAACTTTTTCAAGAGTTAACCTCCTATGGTAAAAAAGTGCCTATGCAGGCACTATTCGTTAATTGTGTATGATTTTACAAGCTCAACCATATCACCAGTGTTTAGCATAAATGCACTGCCATCATCTGTATCCAAATGACAATCAAGTCTAAATTGTGGATGGACACGGCATAATACGTTATCTAAAATACCCGCTTTAATTCCACCTATTTTAAGACTAACAACTTGACGATTTACAACTCCAAATGTTTTCGCTTCTTCAGGTGAAAAGTGGATGTGACGATCAGCGATAATAACACCTTCTTCAATCTTTACTTGTCCTTTTGGTCCAACTAAAGTTGCTGCACCAGAACCCTTAACATCGCCTGAAGATCTTACTGGAGCAACAAATTTGAAGCGTAATGCATCACTCTTCGAAATTTCGACTTGTGAAGCTGGGCGAACCGGTCCTAAAATACGAACTCCTGCTAATAATTTTCCATCTGGACTAATGACATCAACCTTTTCTTCTGCAGCATATTGCCCTGGTTGAGTAAGTTCTTTCATCACTGTGAGCTCGTAACCTGGACCAAAAAGGGTTTCCAAATGCTCCTTCGTTAAATGAAGATGACGACCTGATATACCTACTGGTATTTTTTTCATAGTTAATTCCTCCTACGTACGTAAGTGATTATATCATTTTTTATGGTGGTTTTCAATTAAATTATGATAGAATAAAGCCAAGAAGGGGGTATAACTATGCCTACAATATTTTCAAAAATTATTGCAAGAGAGATTCCTGCTCACTTTGTCTATGAAGACGATTTAGTTGTTGCATTCCTTGATATTTCACAAGCTACAAAAGGACATACTTTAGTTGTAACTAAAGCTTTGTATCCAACGATTTTTGATGTACCAGAAGACATTGCTGCTCATCTTTTTTCGGTTGCTACCAAATTAGCAAAAGCAATCCAAAAAGCGTTTCATGTGGAGGCATTAAACATCTTAAGTAATAATGGTGAAAATGCCGGTCAAACTGTTTTCCATTTTCATATTCATCTAATTCCACGTTATGCTAAAGAAGAAATCACTTTTCAATTGAAAAACAATATGGGTAATCTAAACACAGATGATTATAAAGAAAGAGCCCGCTTGATTAAAGAGGCTCTATAGTAAACATGACTCCTTGATTGACATTTTCAACCTTAAGCAAAAGATTGAAATGCGCACATGTTTTTTGAACAATACTCATTCCCAAGCCAAACTGTCCATTGCTTCCTTTTTCATATGGTTTAAATAGTTGCTCAATAAATTTATCATTGATACGCTCACCATCGTTATAGAAGGTGAGTTTTTTGTTTTTTAAAGTAATAACAATTTGTGATTTTGCATAGCGAATTGCATTATCAATAATATTAGAGAATGCAGTGTAGAAGTTTTCTTTAACTCCGAAATAAGTAGAGTCATCAAGTTCAATAATAAATTCTAGTGAAGTCCTATATTTTTGGTTATTTACAATATTGATGATGATATCTTTAATAACTACAGTTTCAAATTCATTTTGATCTTTTAAATATTCTAATTTATTCAACTCAAGTAGTTGTTTTACTTTTTGATTCAAAATATCGGCTTGCTTGATAATTACCTCTGCTTCACTAACATCAGAAACTCCATCAGCAATTGCTTCTGCATAAGATTGTATGACTGCAATAGGTGTTTTAAAGTCATGAGATACATTTTGAAGCATTTCTTGTTTAGATTTTTCCGAGTATTGAATTTCTTGTCGCATTTTTTCAATTGTCAAAGCTAAATCTGTAATTTCATCGTTTCCATCGATTTCAATTGGAACTCGATAATTTGTTCTAGATAATACTTGAACCTCTCCTTGAAGTCGCTTTACGCGTAGTACTGTGATTCTAGACCACATGAGAATAATTAAATTCCCTAAAAGTACCAATGCAATAAAGCTCGCTCTAACGAGTGCAGAAAAAGAGTTTCCGATAACTTCTAGGTAAGCCTCTGAAGTAAAGACGATAACTGCGTTATTTCCTGGTCTTCTTTCAATTTGATAATAGAAGTTTTTATCTCCAATGATTTCATTAAATGATCCACCAGGTATGACACGAAGTTTATTATAAAGTGATTGCGCAGTATAATTTCCTTCAAGTATAGCGATGTTATTACTATCTGTTACTGTATTATTAAAAACAATAACATATCCGTTATAGCTACTACCAGCAGGATTTTCTATGTTTGTGCTAACTTCTTGTAAGTACTCGAAAAGCTGAAGTTTATTTTGATCAACTCTCATATTAGCTAGAACTTGATTAAATGCAATGATAAAAATAAGACTGGTTAACAGCGTTACAATCGTAAAAATAAGATTGAGTTGTGTTGTTAACTTCATCTCTTTCATAACAATCTGTAACCAAATCCATAAATAGTTTCAATTTTTAAATCAGGCATTTTATGTCTGAGTCGGCGAAGCAAGTCATCCACAACACGGTCACTACCGTAATAGTTTTCTCCCCACACATGTTTTAAAATCTCTTCTCTACCATATGCAGTGTTCATGTTCTTTAGGAAAAATAAGAGTAATTCAAATTCTTTGTTTGTTAAATCAATCATTTCTCCTTGATATCTGATCTCTCTTCTCGTTATGTTAATTTCATAGCTTGCATAGTTAACCATTTCTGATGTTTGAGAATTAAAATGTCTCTTTAAGACAGATTTGACTCTTAGTATTAATTCTCTAGGTGAAAAAGGTTTAGCAAGATAGTCATCGCTTCCAAGCTCTAACCCCATAATCTTGTCTAAATCCTGATCTCTAGCTGAAGTAAAAATAACAGCAGATTGACTATTGTTTTCCTTAAGCGCTTTAATTAAATCATAACCATTGATTTCACCAGTAAGCATGATATCTAATATCCACAAATCAACTGAATCGTGAATATGCTTCATTGCTTCTTCACCACTAGAAAAGACGGTTGTTTCATAACCTTCTCGACTTAAATACTTTCTGATAATTTCTGATAAGTCTTTTTCATCTTCAACATAGTAAATTTTCATAGTACACCCCTTTATTAGAAAAATAAGCGTGCCTCAGCACACTTATTATATCATAGAGAAAAAATAGAGAGAAAAAATAGAAGTACTTATATCATAGCAAATTGTTATGTGAAGTCTATGGTTTTTTAATGTGAAATTGTGTTATTGAATTAACTTGACCTTCATGTAGGGAACAAGCACTTCAGGAACAGTTATGGTTCCATCTTCATTTTGATAATTCTCAATGATTGCAATCATGGTACGTCCGATAGCTAGACCAGATCCATTGAGGGTGTGAACATATTCGGTTTTACTATCTTTAGTTCTTTTAAAACGAATATTCGCACGACGTGCTTGAAAATCTTCTGCATTGGAAATAGAACCGATTTCACGGTACATATTTTGTCCAGGAAGCCATACTTCAATATCATAGGTCTTAGCCATACCAAATCCGATATCACCTGTAGATAAGGCAACAACTCGATATGGAAGCCCTAATCTTTTCAAAACTTCTTCAGAATTGAGAAGCATTTTTTCTAACTCGTCATAGGATTCTTCAGGCTTGGTAAACTTAATCAATTCAACTTTATTGAATTGGTGTTGTCTGAGTATTCCTCTAGTGTCTCTTCCAGCAGATCCTGCTTCAGCGCGAAACGCCGTCGTGAAAGCACAATAGCGAATTGGGAGTATATCACCATCTATAATCTCATCCCTATGAAGGTTAATCGTAGGAACTTCAGCAGTAGGGTTTAAAAACCACGCATTATCTCCTGCAGAGACCTTGAACGCATCTTCCTTAAATTTAGGAAATTGTCCCGTAGCAAACATACTCTTTTCATTAACGATATATGGGGGAATAATTTCTATATAATTATGCTCATGTGCGTGAAGATCCATCATCCATTGGATTAATGATCTTTCTAATCTTGCTCCAAGGCCTTTATCTACTACAAAGCGAGTGCCTGTAATTTTTGCAGCTCTCTCAAAATCTAGAATATCTAGTTTTTCACCAAGTTCGATATGATCTTTTATTTTAAAATTAAATACCCGAGGAGTTCCTACTTTCTTGATTTCGACATTATCAGAATCATCCTTACCAATAGGTGTACTTGCATGAGGGATATTTGGCGTGTTCGCTAAAATATTAAAGATTTTTTCTTCTATGGTGTTAAGTTCATCATCTAGTGCTTTTATATCATCGCCTAAATGTGCAACATCACTTAAAACTGAAGTCGCATCCATTTTATTTCTTTTAAGCTCTCCTATTTTTTTAGAAGCTTCATTACGAAGTGCTTTTTTTGTTTCAACTTCTACAATAATTTGTTTTCTTTTGTCTTGTAGTGTGACAAGCTCATTCAAATATGAAAAATCACCATTTCTTCCAGACAATTTTTTAATGACTTCGGTAATATTTTCTGTGACATACTTTAAATCTAACATTGTTCTTTCCTCCTTAAAAAATAAAAAGTCCCTAGATATATATCTAAGGACGTCAATTGACGCGGTACCACCTTAGTTCTAGAAAGAAATTTCTAGCCCTCAAAAGTCTTTAACGCTGACTAACGGATGTGATTAGCACCACTAAAGAGTAGATTCAATATTTCATTAGAATCACTTTCACCAACCGTGATTTCTCTATACAAATGAGGATAACTACTATTCTCTTTTACGTGTTACCTATATTATATGTTTTTTAACTGTAAATGTAAAGATACTACAATGGATTACTTCGCCTTACTATTGATAAGCTTTTGAAGTTCTTCCTTAAGTTCTTCTTTTTGAAGACCGAAGTCGAGAATTGCTTCAACGTAGTCTATTTTATTTCCTACATCATATCTTTTACCTTGAATGTCATAGGAAAATACCTTTTCTTCAGACATCATTCTTAGAATTGCATCGGTGAGTTGTATTTCATTACCTGCACCTTTGGGTTGATTCTTTAAATATTTAAAGATTGTGGGGGTAAGAATATAGCGTCCACCAATTGCACTTCTAGATGGTGCCTCTTCAACTTTTGGTTTTTCAATAACACCTTTTAGTTCAACAATTGGACCTTTTTGGTCTTCCTTTGGAATACAAATACCATATTTAGATGTGTTTTTAAGTTCGACTTCCATCGTTCCCAACACAGATGAGTTAACCTTTTCATAGACATCGACAAGTTGTTTGATTGCTGGTTTATCCTTACCAACATACATGTCATCCCCTAGAAGAACTGCGAAGGGTTCACCGTTAACAAATGTCTCAGCTTGTAATACTGCATGACCTAAACCTAATTGTTCTCTTTGTCTAATGTAATGAATATTAGCACCAACCGCGATATTGCGTACTAGTCCATATTCATAGTGTCTATTTTTGGATAGAAGAATAGTTTCTAATTCCATATTGTAATCAAAGTAGTCAATAATTGCATTTTTATTCGCGCTGACGATTAATAAAATGTCTGTAATTCCTGCATCAATTGCCTCACTGACAATATATTCTATCGTAGGATGATCAATAATAGGTAATAACTCTTTAGGCAATGCTTTCGTGATTGGTAAAAATCTTGTTCCATATCCTGCTGCTGGAATAACTGCTTTTTTTATCATAAAATCTCCTCCACTTTTTGACCTTTGACGGTAATGATATGTGTTAAATATACACCTAATACGAAGAATAATGCTCCAAGTAACCATATATACCAAGTTGTTTGAAAAACATTATTTTCTGTATCTTGTTGTAAAGTAAATAAAATATTAAATGGTGATACAATGACTATTCCCAATACTCCAAAATAGAAATGTGACTTAAAATGGGTGAGTAATTGATACATGATTTTTCCCATTCCAATGAGCCCGACAACCGCACCCAGCAAGAGAAGTAAAAGCATTGGAATATATGGAGCAATTTCTGTAAAATTTAAGGTCAAAAAAGCACGAATAATATCATCACCAAGATCAATCAAAATTTGGAAAAATCCGAGCGCTAATAACATGGTTGCTCCACTTAATCCGGGTGTGATTAATGCTGCAGCGAATATGACACCTATTAAAAAAATGACTAGATAATAAACCCACGTTCCCGTAGTGGAAGATCCTTCTTGAATAAATAGAAATCCTATCATCATCAACATCATTAAAATCATGACAATAAATTGTGAATAATGATACTTTTTTGATTGGAGTTCTTTAATGATTCCAGGAATAGCTCCTAGGATGAAACCTATGAAAAGTAGGGTGAAGGGAATTGGTAATGCATCTAAAAATATCTTAATAAATAAGAAGCCAAAGCCTATGCCTATGATTACACCAACAATATATTCCCAAACACTTTTCAAAGCTTGGAATGGATGCTTAGTGAAATCATTTAAAGCTGTGATCAGTTCTTGATAAATTTTTAAGATTGCAGCAATCATTGAACCGCTAATTCCAGGCAGAATACTGCCCATTCCGACAAACGATCCCTTAATGATTTTTATTAATTGCTTCATTTGATCTCCTTGTATATATCTTCAACTTTATTATAGTCTAAAATAGAAAAAAATCACTTCACTATACCTTCATTATCTATAAATAAAGAAAATGGATTGTTTATATTTTAACACATTTTGATTGAATTAATATGCTATAATAAAGTCGGTGATTATATGGAACAACTTATTGAAATAATTAAATACATTATACTTGGAATAATTCAGGGTGTAACTGAAATTTTTCCTGTATCGAGTAGTGGACATCTCACACTTTTTAGTCATCTCTTCAACATGGACTTAACCAATCTGACTATCTTTTTGATGATTACAAACACTGGTTCTTTCTTAGCGCTTCTCTATTTCTTTAGGAAAGATGTTGGACAATTAATCAAAGGAACTTGGTGTTATTTAATTAGAAAAGACGAGACTGGAAAAGAAGATTTTGTTTATGCTAGTAAACTAGTAATTGCAGTCATTCCCATAGGTATTTTTGGATTACTATTTAAGGACTATTTACCTAATGATTTGCTATCGATTGGATTCGCATTAATACTGACTTCATTACTGTTGTTTTATGTTTATAAACAAAGAGATATTCAATGGAAAAATGAGATCACTTGGAAGAACGCATTGGTTATAGGAGCGTTCCAAATGTTTGCTGTTTTTCCTGGTATTTCAAGAAGCGGCATAACGATGACAGGTGGTTTAATGCAGAAAATTGAATTAAAAAAAGTTTTAAAATTCTCATTCTTAAGTTATTTGGTTGTCTCCGTTCCTGTTTCTATATTAGGGCTTTATGAAGCCTTTAACACTAACGAACCTATTCATTATTTGGGTTACTCACTTGCATTTTTAATGAGTTTTATATTCAGTTTGATATCCGTAAAATTCCTCTATAATTATGTTAAGGTTAAAAATCTTATTTACTTTTCAGTTTACTGTCTAGTCGTCGGGATTATTGCCATTACACTTTATTATTTATAAGTAAATCTAAAAATTTATAAGCCGAATTTGTATGCACAAATCCGGCTTTTTTTTATTATTTATTCGATATCTTTTTACGATAATTATAATCAGAAAGTACGATATCTTTTAATGTGTATTTTGGTATCCATTTTAAGATATTTTTTGCCTTATCATTGGATGCGATAAGTTCTGCTGGATCACCATCTCTGCGTGGTCCAATTATATATTTAAGAGGTGCTATTTCATTTACAGCTTTAGCTACTTCTAATACAGTGTACCCACTATTCGATCCTAGATTCATAATCTCTGATTTTCCACCAGCATTTAGATATCTAGCCCCTAACACATGAGCATATGCAAGATCAGAGACGTGTATATAATCCCTAATGCACGTTCCATCTTTAGTAGGGTAGTCATTACCATAAATTGTTAAATGATCTCTAAGACCGATAATCCCTTGAATTGCTACAGGAATTAAATGCGTTAATTGGTCTTTCATTAATCCTATTTTTAAAGATTTATCTGCTCCAGCTACATTGAAATATCTAAATATTACATAGTTGAATCCATGCGCATTTGAGACCCATTGTATCATTTTCTCAGTAGCAAGTTTTGTTTCACCATAAGGATTTATGGGTTGAGTTATATCTGTTTCCTTGCAAACGCCACTTGCTTCTCCATAAACTGCTGCTGTTGAAGAAAACACTAGTTTTTTAACATTAAACTCCTTCATCACTTCTAATAAAGTACGAACTCCTTCAACGTTATTATGATAGTATTCTAACGGTATATTCACAGATTCTGGGACGATAATTTTTGCTGCAAAATGCATGACAACATCAATTTTTTCCTGCTTGAAAACTTTAACAATGTCTTCTTTGATTCGAATGTCACCCTCATAAAACTTCGCATCTGGGTGAACTAACTCCATATAGCCAGAAGACAAATTATCAAGAATGATAACTTCCTGATGATCTTTAATTAATTCGTATACAGTGTGAGACCCTATATAGCCTGCTCCACCTACAACTAGTACGCGCATGATAACCTCCAAAGTTAATATACTTCTATTATAATCTAATTTTGTCTTGTTGAGAAAAAACGAAATATGAGACCCAGTGTAATACAAAGAAAATAATGATAAAAGTTACTGCAAATCCTATATGTGTGAATACTCCATTTAAGATGGAAAAAACATCAAAAATTTGCCATGAATTGAATCTAAGAAACCTTCCTATAAAGATACCTAAAGAGGACAATAAAAATAAAGCTGAAAGTATTAAGTACTTATATTTTTTTAGTGATTGAAAAATATAAGGTTCTAACTTTTTTATCGATGAAATGCCTAGTTTTGCTGCATATAGTGCCCCTATAGTAATATGCATAAAAACAAACCAATCGCTACTCATCATTACATATGTGCTTGGATAATCAGCGAAAAAATCATAGTTTTCAAGATGAATAAAATCTGTTAAAACATAGAGTGTATTTGGGAAAAAAAGTACGTATAGGGTAAGTATAACTAATAAATATATTTTTCTCTTCTTTGTTTTATCTAAATAAACATAGAGTTCAGAAAACAAAAAAACTAATGTGGCTAAAAAAATGTTCCATCCTAAGAATATAACAAGCCCATTATTGAGTATAAATCCTAAAATCATAGAAACTGCTATATAAATTGCAGTTAAGAAATAAAATATATGAACTTTTTTATTTTGCATTCAATCACCCATAAATACGAAGAATTGCATCATCAATTGTTTTTTGAATGTCTCCCTTGGACACGATAATATCCGAAAGTTGTTTAAATCTTAAAATATACTGATATGTTGATTTTGACATGACCTCGGATTCAGGGAAAACTTTTTCTGGATTTCTCATCGATGCGAAATAATTGTCAAGCGCTACATCTAAAAGTCTATTATCTAATGCGAATGTGGGTTCAGTACTCATTCCGTGAACTCCATAATAGGCATTATCCATAACAGGTAAATTAAATAACTCAATCATTGTTCGATATAAATCGACTTGACTTCTTACAAGATTTTGTTCTCCGGTTATCAATCCTTTTCGTATTTGATAGTCACCAAAGTTCACATATTCATCACCAGGAACGTATATCCAAGCTGGAACCTGTTGAAGCATCTGTCTAGTTTCAAGAACGCTTAGGTCTCTATTGAATAATACGTCTAAATCACCATTTTTGATTCCTGACCCGTGATCGCTATAGAAAACATAAACTGTATTATCTAGAGTTTGATCAGTCCCAGTTTCACTAATAAAAAATCTCTTTAATACATCATCTACATAGTCAACATAATTTATATATCTCATTGTTAAACCACTGATTAAGTTGTTATATTGTGGATAAACATTAGTTCTAAATCCGTTGGGATCAAATTCATATGGTGTGTGTGGCATCATTGTTATAGAAAATAGCATAAACGGTGTCCCGTTATTGACCAAAGATGTTCCAAACTCAAAAGTATAATCCGCTAGATGATAATCTGATATCCATGGACTGACATGTCGTAAGTTGTTTGTTTCATCATAGAGATATCCTTCCTTAACATCATATCCTTCTTCAACAAAGTCTTCTAATGAATAAAAATTATCAAAGCCGAACAATTCTGGATATACCTGATCTCTATTATAAAATGTTGGATTATCTCCATGAATCGCTTCTGTATGATATCCTTTTTGATTAAAATAGTCTGGAATTGAATTGAGTTGATACTCAATATTATTATATTCCCAGTATAATGTACGATCTCCCATCGGATATAAACCGGTTAAGACTGATAGTTCCCCATCTGAGCTTACACCCATCCCTACATTGTTATAGAAGTTATTGAAAACGAATGATTCTGATAAAAGTTGGTTCATAAAGATGAGTCTCTCATTGATATCTTCATGCTGAAGCAGGAAAGAGTTGAGGGATTCTAAATGAATTAAAACCATGTTTCTTCCTTCTAAAATTCCGTGAAGTGAATCTCCATTCGCTATGGTTGGGTCAATATAGATATTGTTTACAGCCTGACTCATCGTTAATCTGTTTGAGTATGTGAGGGAATCAAAGTAATTGACATAAGAAGTTTGGTTTTTATTATATTTTTGGAAAGCAGCTGCTAAATCATCTTCATTTTCTAAATCCAAAAATTTTTGGAGATCTAAATCGAAGGGTTGGCCAATAAATTCACCTAAGTAATATGGATAAACTCCAAGATTTTGAACTGCAAACGTACTTTTTGCAGAATTAAGTGGTAAAGCTGTTTTATATTGTTCATAATAAGAAAAGATCGACATAAAAAGCATCAACATCACTAGAAGAATCCCAGATAAATACTTTCTAATGCTAATTTTAAACCGAATCTCTGATAGAACTTTTCGATTCGATAGGATATAAAGAGTAAGTAATATAATAAAGGGCCAAAAAACAATGATTCGAAAATAAGTAACAAGTTCTAATAGCGCATTTAAGAAGGTTCCCATTGCGAAACCATCGCTTGGATTATTGAATATGGTTGCTGCAGGAATAGAAAATGCAGTCCCAAAGAATAGATTGAAGACTCCCATCCAAAATATATAGAAATTAAGAATAAAGGTCAATACTAATAGAAAAAGCATTCTTGCCTTAGCCTTCTTAATCACTAAGAAAGCTAGTAAAGAAATTAACAATAGTACAGAAAAATTGCCTAAAAAGGCACTTAATTCGCCTGTAATTGTATGCTTAAAAGGAGCGATATAGCGATTCAATCCTTGTACTGTAAGCATATATGTGTTTAATATGTTCAGTATAAAAAAAGAACCAATATATATGGAATAGATTCGCCATTGGTCTTTAGTTTCCAAATTATCCCCCCCTTTTTTCTCGTTAGTATACACCATATTATACCTCATTTATGAAAGAGGTGATAACAATATGGATGAATATGTTAGGATCTTTTTCTTCCTTAGATTGAAAGAGCCTGACGAAAAACATGGATTGTTTGAAAATTAGTCAATAGCAAATCTATTTCATTACATTGGTAACATCATTTGTAACTTTGTTTTTTATTGAATCCTTTTTGATAATTGTTTCATCAAGAACTATATTTTAACCCCCCCATGTGCTAAAATATAGTTGTTAGTCTTTTTTGACTCCCTTTTCTTGATCAACAATAACATCAATCCCTACTGTTTTGTTCTCATTTTTTTCTGCAAAAACACTTGATACCCTAACTTGATCATTACTAGAGATGATATCAGGCATTCCCATGTCAGAAAACTTGTGCAAAACTCGATTTTTGTTAAACATTGGTATCCCCCCCATCTATAGAATAAAACAAAAAAACAAATTTGTGTAGAGCAAATCTGTCCCATCGTGCAGGAGAATGAATAAAAATGGAAAACACATATTCAAAAGAGTTATCTTTATACTTCGATAAGTTGAGATATGAAAGAAACATGACCCAAGAAATTTTTGTTAACGGGATTGTTTCTATTCGTCAATTTAGAAGATATTTAAAGGGTGAGTGTGATATTCCACAAGATATCATCAATCAATTATCTAGAAGATTAGGCTTTAAACCTGAATATGTCATTTGGGATTTTGAATCTGAAAGACTCAATGAAACAACTCTAATTACTAATTTTTACAACTCTGTAGCAAATATAGATTTTGCTGCTGCAGAAGATTATAACAAACAAATAAAAAGCAAATATATTATTGATGATGTGAATAGACTTTACTACACCCATACTGTCAATATGCTTGATATGTATAAAAAAACAATTTCTGAAGAAGTATTTGTTCAAAAGACAATTAAGCTGATTGACTTTCCTAATATATTAAAAAATAGAATGCTTTCCACAGCAGAAATTATGATCTTAAGCACTCTCATTAGCATGAGACATTTCCATGAGAAAGAAGTTATTGTTGAACGTTTAAAACTGTATATCAGTCAACCTAATTTAATCGTCAGTGGACATAATGAAAATGTTATTCTTTTATGCCTTCAAAGACTCTCTCAATATGAGGGTATAAATGAAAATTATCATGAAGTTATTCGTCTATGTAATCAGGGAATAGAGTTGAGTACGAAGCTCAAATTGTTCTACTTATTGGAATACTTTTATTACTTCAATTCACTTGCATATCATAAGCTTGGAGACATTGAAAAATATGAAGAGAGTGTATATCGTTGCTATTCAACTTTATATGCTGAAAATAACGAAAAAAAGATTGGAAAATTTACACGTCTTATTGAAGAAGATTATGGTATCTCACTTCATCAATTTGCAGTAGACTATATTGATAAGACCTATATAAAAAAATAAAAGAACAAGTAAAAAAACGCATCCAAATGATGGATGCGTTTTGTTCATTTTTTACTCGTCAAATAGACTCTCTGCAGTAATGATTTCTTCTTGTTCATCTTCAATTTCTTCAGGTGCTAAGTCAACAACCCCAAGCACTTTTTTCTCTTCGGTTACATTTAAAGCTTCTTGAATAAATTGATGTTCTTCAGCACCTTCTAATTCAATCTCTTCAGCTCTTGGTACAAGTGCAATCGTCGAGACTTTATGATCAGGTCGAAGTCTAATAATTCTAACTCCTTGTGTAGCACGTTTCGTTTGTGATATTTGATCAACATGCGTTCGAATCACAACACCTTTATCTGAAACTACGATTAAATCTTGGTCATCAGATACAGTTCTTAATGTGGATAATCGACCATTTTTTTCAGTAACATTCACTGTCTTAACGCCCTTGCCTCCACGAATTTGTCTACGATACTCTTCTACTATAGTTCGCTTACCAAAGCCTTTTTCGGTAATTATTAAAATCTCTTCTTGGTCATTTGCAACAATTGCTACACCAACAACTTCATCATGCTCACCAAGGCTCATTCCGCGTACACCTGATGTTGTTCTACCCATCGCACGTGCATCGTTTTCATCAAAGCGAATTGCCTTCCCGTTGGATGCACCAAGGATAATTTCTTTGGTTCCATCGGTCAAGGAAACAGTTAATAGTTCGTCGTCGTCTCTTAAATTTATAGCATTAATTCCATTCGTTCTAATGTTTTGATATTCTGAAATTGGAGTACGTTTAACGATACCTTTCTTCGTTACGAAAGTTAAAAATTCTTCATCAGATTCAAAGTTTTTAACGTTTGTGAATGATGCTAAAGTTTCATCTTTATCAAAGTCTAACAGATTAACAATTGGTAATCCTTTTGACTGTCTTGAACCTTCAGGAATTTGATAGCCTTTTATCTTATAGACTCTACCTTTATTGGTAAAGAATAGATGATAATCATGTGTTGAAGTCATTAGAATATGTTCGACATAATCGTCTTCATGAACCTTGATTCCAGACATTCCTACACCACCACGATTTTGGGTCTTATAATGATCGACTTTCATACGCTTAATATATCCATTATTGGTCACTGTTATAATAACATCTTCTACAGGAATTAAGTCTTCATTTTCGATAGATAAATCTTCATGTAGATTGATTTCAGAAAGTCTTGGTTCATTGTATTGTGCTCTAATTTGCATAAGCTCTTCACGAATGATTTCTAGCTTTCTATCATGGTTTGCAATAATCTCTTTATAGTCTCTAATACGAATGATTAGGTCTGCAAGTTCTGCTTCAATTTTTTCAATTTCAAGTCCTGTTAAACGTTGTAGACGCATATCAAGAATTGCTCTTGCTTGAATGTCTGTAAGCTTGTATTCGAAGATTAATGCTTCCTTAGCTTCTTCACCTGTTTTTGAACTTTTAATGATTTCAATTGCATGATCGATATCATGAAGTGCAACCACTAAACCATCTAAAATATGTTGTCTAGCTTCAGCTTTTTCTAGATCATAAACTGTTCTTCTTTGAATAACTTCGATTTGATGTTCTAGATAGAATTTAAGCATGTCGCGTAGAGCAACCATTTGAGGTTGTCCCTTAACAAGCGCAATCATATTAATACCAAATGATTGTTGAAGTTGTGTATATTTATAGAGATTATTGAGCATAACATGAGGATTAACATCTCTTCTAAGTTCTATGACAATTCTCATTCCCTTACGATTCGATTCATCTCTTAAATCCGTAATGCCTTCTACAATTTTTTCTTTCGCAATCTCTGCAATACGTTCAATCAATGTTGTTTTATTGACTTGATAAGGAATAGCAGTTACGATGATACTATTTCTATTTTTGTGTGTCACGATTTCTGCGGTTGCTCTAACTGCAATAATCCCTTTGCCCGTTTCATAGGCTTGTCTAAGTCCGGTTAACCCTAAGACTTGACCTCCTGTTGGAAAGTCAGGACCCTTAATGTATTCCATCAATTCAGTTGATGTTATGTCTTCATTATCCATATAAGCAAGCATTCCATCAATCACTTCACCTAAGTTATGAGGTGGAATGTTTGTTGCCATACCAACTGCAATCCCTGTTGAACCGTTGACTAAAAGATTTGGATATCTAGCAGGTAAAACGCTAGGTTCACGTTCAGAACCATCATAATTATCGATAAAATCGACCGTGTTCTTTTCTAAGTCTCTAACGAGTTCTCCAGCTAATTTTGACATTCTAGCTTCAGTGTAACGCATTGCTGCTGCACCGTCGCCATCAACGGAACCAAAGTTTCCATGTCCATCGATTAGAGGCATTCTGTAGCTGAATGGTTGTGCCATTCTAACCATAGCTTCATAAACAGATGAATCACCATGTGGGTGATATTTACCAATAACTTCCCCGACGATTCTAGCAGATTTTTTATGCGCTTTATCAGCTGCCATGCCTAAATCGTTCATTGCATATAGAATTCGTCTTTGAACAGGCTTAAGTCCATCTCTAATATCAGGTAATGCACGAGATACGATAACACTCATCGCATAATTTAAAAAGGAGGTCTTCATTTCTGTGGATATGTTAATTTCTTTTACATAGCCTTCAGTGGTTTTTGAAGATACATTGTTTGCATTAATATTATTGTCCATTTTTAATCTCCCTTCTATGCGTCAATATTTGAAGCATATATCGCATTTTCTTGAATAAATGCTTTTCTTGGTTCAACCTCTTCGCCCATTAGCATGCTAAAAACCTGATCGGCATCCATAGCATCCTTAAGTGAGACTTGAAGTAGTGTTCTATGTTCAGGGTCCATGGTAGTATCCCAAAGCTGTTCAGGATTCATTTCTCCAAGACCTTTATATCTTTGAATTCCAGGACGTCCGCCCATTTCAGCAAGAATCTTTTGTAAGGCTTCATCGGTATAAACGTATTCAACTCTTTTTCCTGATTGAACTTTATATAGCGGTGGTTGTGCAATAAAGACATAACCTAAATCAATTAATGGCTTCATATATCTGAAGAAGAAGGTTAGAAGAAGCGTTCTTATGTGTGCTCCATCGATATCAGCATCTGTCATGATGACAACTTTATGATATCTTGATTTTTCAGCTTCAAATTCATCGCCAATACCGGTTCCTAGTGCTTGAATGAGTGAAAGAATTTCTTTATTATTTAAAATCTTATCAAGTCTTGCTTTTTCAACGTTTAAGACTTTACCACGAAGTGGAAGAATTGCTTGATATTCTGATTCTCTGCCTTGCTTTGCGGATCCGCCGGCAGAATCACCTTCGACGATATAAATTTCAGATACTGCAGGATCTTTACTTCTGCAATCTGCGAGCTTGGATGCAAATCCAAGTGCATCTAATGGAGATTTTCTTCTTGTTGCTTCTCTAGCTTTCTTTGCTGCAATTCGTGCACGAGATGCCATTAAACTCTTCTCAATAATCAATTTAGCATCATTTGGATTCTCTAGAAGATATCTTTCTAACCCTTCACCAACAATTTGGCTAGTGATTTGGCGTACTTCTGGATTTCCTAATTTAGTTTTTGTTTGTCCTTCAAACTGAGGATTTGGATGTTTAACTGAAATAATTGCAGTTAGACCTTCTCTAGTATCTTCACCAAGGAAGGAATCATCTTTCTTTAAGAAGCCATTATCGCTTGCATACTTGTTTAATATGCGCGTTAATGCCATCTTGAATCCATCTTCATGCATACCACCTTCGTGAGTTGGAATGTTATTCGCAAATGAATAAAGATTGGTTGCATAAGAGTCGTTATATTGTAAAGCAATTTCAAGCGTTACGCCATCCACTTCTTTTTCAGTATAAAGAACATCATGGTTAACTTTACCTTTTCCACTGTTTAAGAAACCAACATACTCAACAATACCACCTTCATAGTGATAACTAAATTCTACAGGTGTGTCTCCTCGTTGGTCAGATATCGTGATTTTAATTCCTTTATTTAAGAATGCGAGCTGTTGAACTCTATTTCTAAGTATTTCAAACTCATAGACGATTGTTTCCGTAAAGACTAGATGATCAGATTTAAAGGTAACAATTGTTCCTGTGTGTGTAGATTCACCAATGACAGTGACATCAGTCACTGGAACACCACGTTCAAATCTTTGTTCATATCTTTTATTATCTCTATGAATTTCTACAATAAACCATTCAGATAACGCATTCACAACAGAAGCACCTACGCCGTGCAATCCTCCAGACACCTTATATGATTTTCCATCAAATTTACCACCAGAGTGGAGAGACGTTAAAATAGTCTCAACCGCAGGTCGATTTGTTTTAGGGTGCAAATCTACTGGAATCCCACGTCCATCATCTGTAACACGGACGACTTCATCCTTTAATAGTTCTAGTTTGATATTGGTAGCAAAACCACCTAAGGCTTCATCAATAGAATTATCAACAATTTCCCATACCAAGTGGTGTAAACCTCTCGATCCAGTACTTCCTATATACATACCAGGGCGCTTTCTTACAGCTTCTAATCCCTCTAATATTTGAATGTTCGATGCATCATAATTTGACATGTTCTTACTCCTTTTTCAAATGTATCATCTGAATATGTTCCCCATCAATTGGAAGTGCACTATTCATAATTATTTGATGTTCTTTTGGTAAATGTTTTAGAAATAATTTTTGTTTCTCTAAATCGAGTTCACTTAAAACATCATCTAAAAGCAGTACAACCTGCTTTCCAGTCTTCTCTTCAATCAACTTTAGAAGCGCTAATTTTAGCGCTACAACGATTAGACGTTGCTCCCCCTGAGATGCATAACTCTTGGCATCAAATGCGTTGAAATCGATATAAAAGTCGTCTCTATGGGGTCCTGCATTTGTTGTTTGATATAAAATATCTTGTTTTTGATTCTTATTTAAATAATTCTTAAATGATTTTTCATCAACATCAGGTTTATAGATGATTTGAACTTGATGATTTGAAAATAACGGATAAATCTTTGACAAGTAACTATTGAGTTCTAGAAGAAACTGTCTACGTTCCTTAATAATCTCAGAACCCACATCGTAGAGTTGTTCTCCAAGAATGTTAAGGAAAGTATAATCATCTTCTAGACTAATTTTTTTTAATAAACTGTTTCTTTGTTTTAATACATTTTTGTACGTGTTTAAATTTTTTAAATATTGTTTATTGAGCTGCATCCATTCTAAATCCATAAATTGTCTTCGATTAGACGGATTCCCTTTAATGAGTTCAAGATCCTCTGGTGCGAACATGACAACACGAAGATGCCCGATATAATCACTAATCTTTCTTTTCTCAACATTATTGATAGATGCTCTCTTACCAGTCTTCGATAAAATAAGTTCATATTTGTCATCACTGGTTGTTAATTTAACTTGAGCAAATTGTTCGTTTCTTAAAATGAGTTCTTTTTCATCGTTGGTCCGATGAGATTTTGTAGTCGCACAAAAATAAATACTTTCTAAAATGCTTGTTTTTCCAGCACCATTTGTGCCGTGAATGTAGACAAAAGGGTTTTCAAACTTTAATTCTAAAGCCTGATGATTTCTAAAGTTTTTGAGAATCAGTTTTTGTATCATCGACAATTAAGTATTCTTGATTTTCTACTAAAACATGATCACCATTTCGTAGTTTTTTTCCGCGTTCAGTTCGTTTTTCATTGTTGACAAAAACATCATTTTCAAATAAAAAAAACTTCGCTTCCCCACCAGAATTAATATGATCTGTTGCTTTTAAAAATTGTCCTAAAGTTATAAATTCTTCTCTAATTTTAAACTTT
>JAHIRQ010000052.1 GCA_018818645.1 Bacillota bacterium | reverse complement strand
GTAAGCATACCCTTTTTTAATTAACTCCTCGATATATTCAATCATTTGAAGTACATATTCAGTAGCCTTTGGCATCATATCTGGAAGAGCACTTCCTAGGGATAAAGTCATCTCAATAAAATGCTTGGTGTAGGTGTTTGTTAGAACAGATTCTTTGACATTTAGTTCTTTCGCTTTTTCGATAATTTTATCATCAACATCTGTGATATTAGAGACCAATAACACATCATAGCCTATGAAATTTAAGTATCTTTTTAAAACGTCAAAAAAGATAACTGGTCTAGCATTTCCTAGGTGAATATCACCATAAACAGTAGGTCCGCAAACATACATTGAAACCTTCTTAGGCTGTATGGATTCAAATGGTTCGATGGTGTTTGTTAACGAGTTGTATAGCTTCAACATAGTTGTACCCTCCTCTTTGTTTTATTATAAATGAAAACAAAGGAAATAACAAGAAATCGCACATGAAATGGCTGAAATTTACGAAATTGGCTTTATAGAAGTATAAACCACCGATTGCAGGGTATAGTTTATATCTTAAATTTTTCTAAGTCCTTCGAGTATTTCTACCATTGCCCAAGTGTCTTGTTTACAGTATTCTAAAAGTTCTTTATATTTCAATTCAAATGTTTTTTGATCCATCATTGGAAATCTTGCATAGGCAACCAGTGCCTCCGTCCCATTCGAAATCCCCATTCCTTTATAGGTCAAATCACTGAATATAGGAAGCACTTTTTTAATCGAAAATGAACCGTTTAATTTATTATGGTAATAATTAATCGCCTTCGCCTCTTCCTTCTCAAAACCAAGAGGTGTAAACATTTTTTGATTGCCTTTTAATAAATACATCAGATCAAATAATCGGTCTACCATATCTAATAATCTTTTTCTATATTCTGGATAAAGCTCTGCCATTTCCTTAAGTCTTGTTTGCTCAAATGACTGATTGTAGACCATGATAGACCCACCATCTTCTTTGATGACTTCAAGCATATGTTCGATTAGATCTTTTCTTAAATCGATATGCTTGGTTGCGATATAGGAATAATTGTCTTTATCCTTATCACATACTCCCGGTTGATGCTCAACGTGAATTGAATATTGAAATAGAGATTGACTATAAGGTTTTTCACCCTTGAATCTAGGTAATGGACAAGGAAAAGTTTCAAAGTCTAGATGATAAATAGGGTACTTTAAAATAGAAATTCCAGCTCTAATTTTTGGTACGTGATAATAAGTTTCATCTGTTTCAATGACCCTTCTTTGGATGATATTATTTTCTCTTTTTAACCATGCGAAAGGAATCTCTTTAGCATCAACTATCCCCTCATTGATGAGATCAAAACGTTCATGTCTTTCCTCATTTTCATCCTTAAATCCGTTATGTCCGCCCATATAGGTAAATATCGAATTGTATTCTGGTATGTGCTTGTAGCATATTGGATAAAACTTACATTGTCTTGTATCTTTTCTTTGGCAATGAGGTCCTAAATGAACTGGGTTTGCATTCATGGTATTGAGTCTATGAATGACGATATCGATATCTTCTTCGATAGTGCTCATCATTTTTTTTGTGAGTGATGTTACATCCATCAATGTAACAAGATCGTCCCCATAAATAGGTTCGTTTCGTTCATTGACTAAACCTTCATGAATATAGTCACTATTTAAGACGACCAGGTAATATTTGATATTTTTATCAGTTTGAATTGATCTTTCTAAAACAAATCTTTGGTAAGAGATGTCATAAACATAACGACCCTCTTTCGTTAAGCGATTTTTTAATCGCTCTATTTTTTTATTGTATTCCTCATTGACATCACCCATTAAATCCTCTTGAAGCATTAAAATTTCTTCTGTTGAATAGTCAAAAAGCGGTGACTTTTCATCATCGTTATTTTTATATGTCATTTCCTTAAATTTCTTTGAGGTGGTTGCTTTAACCTCGAAAATACGAATTGTATCTTTATCTTCTTGATAGCCATCTAGAAAACAGTAAAACTGAAAGCCTTCAATTTCATGTTCAAATCTTTTTTGAAGGTAGGTATCAAGGCTATAGATGACATCCCCTTTAAATCTTTTTTGAATAGCTGCTCCAGCAAGTATTTCTATTTGTGAATAATATGGTAGCATGGTTTCCATTTGAGGATCATCTTTTTCAAGCATATCCTCATCATCTTCATCATACATATCATCTAGAAGATAGGAGACCTTCTCTTTATTTTCTTCACCAATTAAATCTTCAAGTTCAGGATCATCGGTAAAGGATACCACTGCTTTCGACTGGTCTCTATAAATCTCGTCTAATGCGGTATAACGATTACATCTTATATAGTTAATAAATCTAGTTTTCGATATTTTCATGTAGTTCACCCATGTTTATTATACATGGGATTTTGCTCTACTTGATTTTAGAAATAAAAAAACAGATGATTTTTCAACCATCTGTTTACGATTTTAACTGTTATAGGATGTAATCATCAAATCAACATCTAGAATCACTTGATTTAAATATGTAATATATTCCTGTCTTAAATCGAGTACATTCAATACTTCTTCAAGGTTTTCTGTAATCATATCAAGATTTTCAATCGTGTATTTTCCGCGAAGTTCATCAAATAGTTCTTTAATGTCTCCAAAGGTAGCTCTGACTTCTGTTCTTCTAGTTCTAATCTCATGACGATAAGTTATTAATATTTCTTTATCATCTGGTAATAACTCCAAATCACTATCTCTAAACACTTGAATGTTTAAAATCAGTTCATCCCATGAAAGTTTAGTGCTTTCAGCTAATGCTACATTCTCTAAATGTGTTTCCCTAATCAATTGAAAGAGCGATTTGATGTAGTCTATTTTATCTTGATTGGTTAAATCAAGAGTTGTTGCTGATAGACTAACCACTTGAATGCTACCACTATAGAGTGCTTCAACTTCATCATCATTTGTATCTTCATCTGTTACATCATTAAATTCTTGAACACTGCTGATTTCCTGTGCCGCTACTCTTTCGAATTGAGAGAGTGGGTCTAGTGCACTACAACCAATTAAAGTCAATGCGATTACTGCTAAGAACATCATTCCTAATATTTTTTTCATTTTTAGTTTCTCCTTTTTTGAATTACACCATCACTATAAAGGACGAACTTATTTTATTCAATCAAAAACCACTTAAGTTGCGAAAAATGCATATTAACCTACAAAAAAAGGAATCCGGAGATTCCCTTTGATTCATTATACTTAAGGTAATGCGTTATATGCAGTATTCATCCAATCACTTGTAAAATACGAAGCGAGTGATGTATAAACAGTCGATGCATCACCTGCGGTTTCATCAACCATATTGATCATCAAATGCGCATCACCAAAGATACCAACTTGCTGAATAGTTGCTGAAATGTTTTGACCAAATGTTTGTGATGCACGTAATATAACATCATCTGAAACATTGACATTGATTTCTTGATCATCACCTAGGCGAACAGCTGATACGATAGCTTTATTAGAACCATAGAAGCCCATGAGTCCGCCAACATAAAAGTTCTTATTCACGACTTCTTCATTTGCATTTTTAATATGTGTTAACTCAAGAGAACCAGCAAAGAATGCATTCAATACATTACTATATGCAATACCAGCGATACCTCCAACATAAACTGAATAGTTTCCGGAAGTTGAATCATTAGTTGTCCCGAAGTCAACATCGACTATAACATTGCCTGTTGAATAAAGATCTTCTACAGATTTATTCACATTTCTTGCATTATGATAGCCTATTAAACCACCAACATTGATTTGAACATCTCTATTTTTTAGGGATGCATCTAATACAACTTCAACGTTTGCATCCGATTTAACACGCTTGAGCTTTGCTTCTTCTGTTAATAATCCAACAGCTCCACCAACTCTTATTCTTCCGTATGAAGATGATTTCACCATAACTTCAACGTTATTTAGTTCAACATCTGTCATTTCACCCTTAAATTCACCAACCAATCCACCAACAAAGGCTTGAACAGTACTTGCTGTAGAGTAGTGAATGACTGAATTAGAGACTGTAACATTTTCAATTTTCGCTGTAGTTGAAGACACATAACCTGCAACAATTCCAGTTCTAGATGAAGTAGACATTGCAAGTGGTGTATCTATAGTTCCAATGGTAATCTGATCAAAATTTACATTTTTAATGGTTCCTGATGATACATAACCAAATACTCCTGTATAAGTAATCACATTGGTAAAGTTTATATTAGATATTGTAAAATCTTGGCCGTCAAAGGTTCCTGAGAATGCTGCAGTGAATGGAGTTGTAAAGGTAACACCTGTAAAATCTAGATCGTTATCTAATACATAATTACCAGCACGATTGTCCTTCATTGCTAAAAATTGTTCTGTTGTTGTAATATGAATGGTTGCTGCTGAAAGCAGTTCAAATTCATATTCACCAATAACCACTGAATCTCTACCAATGGTTGCGTATAATTTAATAGTATATGTTTCTGTATTCGATAGTGATGAAACGTTATAATCAACAAGTTCTTCATCGGTTGTAATATCTTTTGTATGTGCGACTGTTCCATCTGCTTTATGAAGCTTAATGGTCACAGCCCCTGTGATTTTCGCATCTGGATCATCGATGACTGCTGTAAATGTTATTGAAGTTAATCCAATATCGATATTTGAGAATTCTGCAGTGACTCCGATATCTTCCTTACAACTGGATAGTAAAAAAACTGTGAGTACTGCAAATAGAATGCCTATAATCTTTTTCATAATTCACCTCTTAATTTTGTCATTGTGTTTTCTAATCTTCGAAGAACCATATCTTTTCCAAGAAGTGCTAGAGATATTGGAAGACTTGGGCCATGCATGTCACCTGTTGTTGCTATTCTTGCACTCATAAAGAGTGGTTTACCTTTGGTTTGTGTATCAAGCCCTGTTTGCTTAATCAGCTGTTCTATGGTCTCTGCCTTAAAGTCGCTTGCTTTCAAATGATTGTAGAAGGCTTCTAAAATGAGAAGGCTATTGTTTTCCACTAAGAATTGAAAGGCTTCTTGATCAATTTCAAACGTTTCATGGAAAAATGCGTGATAAAGTTCTACAATTTGACCAATATATGACATTCTATCTTGGAATATTCCAACTAAAAGCTTTAACCATTCATCTGAATGAATCAAAATATTCGCCTTCATCAAAAATGGTTTCGCCATTTCTGATAAAGAATCGATAGACATCGCCTTAATATATTTACTATTGACATAGGCTAGTTTATCCTTATCAAACATTGCTGGTGCCTTAGATAATCTTGATGGATCAAATGCTTTGATGATTTCTTCTTTTGATAAAATTTCTTGGTTACTTGTTGGTGACCAACCTAGTAGCGAAATAAAGTTAAACATTGCTTCTGGGAGATAACCCATATCTTTATATTCAGCAATAAACTGAATAACATTTTTATCTCTTTTGGATAGTTTTTTCTTTTGTTCGTTTACAATAATGGTCATATGACCGAATTCAGGTGTTTTCCAACCGAGTGCTTGATAAACCATGATTTGTTTTGGAGTATTTGTAATATGTTCTTCACCGCGAAGAACATGAGAAATCTCCATTAAATGATCATCAATGACAACTGCGAAGTTATAGGTAGGAATACCGTTATCCTTCATTAAAATCCAATCCTCTACATCGATACTATTGAATTTTAATTCACCACGAACGATATCCTTAAACGTATATTCAATATCCTTAGGAACCTTAAAGCGAATCGCGAACTTTATCCCATCTTCTCTAAATTCCTTATATGCAAGTCCCTTTTCTAGAAGTTCGTTTGCATATTTTTGATAAGTATCAAGTCGTTCCAATTGACGATATGGACCAAAAGACCCACCTTTATCTGGTGATTCATTCCAATCAAGCCCTAACCATGAAAGATTTGCAAGCTGTGATTCCTCACCACCAACTACATTTCTAGCAACGTCAGTATCTTCAATTCTTACAATAAAATCGCCACCGAAGTGACGCGCAAACAAATAATTAAAAAGTGCACTGCGTGCATTTCCTATATGGAGTTGTCCTGTGGGACTTGGTGCGTATCTTACGCGTACTTTATTCATCTATAAACACATCCTTACATGCAACTTATATTATACGATAGAACTCGACTTTTCACAATGATTATATGAATTTATTCATATTTGAGTGATCCAGTATATCCAATTGATTTTAGATAATGACTCACCTGTTTTCTAGTTTTAAATACAGTAACCTTATTTTTATAGGTCATTCTTATATTTTTTAGTAGATCTTTCGATTTCTTTTTACGTCCACCAAAAAGAATCCACCAAACAAAGCTAAAATTCAATCTTTCCTTACATCCATCCGCGATTGAATCACGTATTTGATTATGAAACTTTACCCGTCTAACAATCGCTCCATAAAGGCACTTAAAGCGATTAAAATCAAAGATAAAGATTTGATCTGATAATTCAAATCTTTCTTTAGCTTGATTGCGGTAAAGACCATCGATAATCCAGGAATCATTTTTCATAAATATTCTGATTTCTTTTTCGACTTGTGTTTTATCTCTCTCGACCCAATTGGGTGCGAAAAATATTTTATCTATATGAAGAACGGGTAGGTTATAGACTTGACCCAACCGCTTTGTAAATGTAGATTTCCCTGAGCTTGAATAACCGATCACTAATATTTTCATTCAATCAACTCCTCATCATCTGGAATAATTATTAGTTTTTTCATTTGAACCGCTTCTCCTCGATTGACAAAGATCATCGTAATCATCGCCAATATAACAAAAACTGTTGCGTATGGGAATAAGATCAATCGACCAAAACGGTCCATCAATATACCTGAAAAAATTGGTGTAAATATTTGGGCTGTCATCGATGCAGCATAATAATAACCAGTATATCTTCCTACATCGTAGCCTTTAGATAGTTCAACGACCATAACATATGTATTGATGGAAATCATAATCCAACCTGTACCAGCTCCTGCGATGATTAATGCAGTAAGCCATGGTTGATTCTCCTTAAGAAAGAACACATTTCCGAGTGAAACGATGAGCATAATCATCCCAATCATAATCGTCTTTTTACGACCAATTTTCATAGATAGAATACCAATTGGGAGAATTAATGCGATAACTAGTGCTTGTGCAATAATAAATTGGTAGTCAAATAGGTTAAGATTTAAAACTTTTGGCAGATAATCAGCGAGTTTGGACATGACTGCATTATACCCAGCGAACAGTAAGAATACAGACCCTAATAATACATAGAGAGACATTCTTCTTTTTACGGTTAAACTTGCAAGTGTTTTCTTGTTTCTAACTCTAGTTTCATCGGGTTGAAGTCCAAGTTTCTTGTCTAATTCTCTTTTTTGTTCAACCAATTTTGGTTCCTTTACCATCCAAAGGAATACTCCTAAGGTCGCAAGCATTATAACACCAACAATGATATAAACCATCCCATGATAATCATAGGTATGCTTATTCAAACCTGAAAGCATGATGATATAAACCGCCATAATTCCTCCAACAGCACCCATTAGGGTGATGATGGCATTTGCTTTACTTCGGAGTGGCTTAATGGTGATATCTGGCATTAATGCGACAGCTGGAGATCTAAAAATCGCCATGGAAACGAGTGCTGTGAATAATATTGATGAGAAAATGATGAGATTTGTTGGATCACTTGCTGTAATCTCCCAAGCGCGCTCACTTAAATATTTATAGTATAAATCCTTAATAATTGATAGGTCTCTTGTGGTTAACGTGACGCCATTGTTATCCAAGATTTCAATCATGGGTTCTTCAATTGAACTGCGCCATTCATTCAGTTTCTTTCCACTGATTAATCCATTTTGATATGCAAACACTCTTTCTTCTTCCATATGAATAATAACTTCATACCAATGATTTCTTTCGCTGGCATCAATTTCTGCATCAAATGCTACATCATAGTGATATTCAATTAAGTCAGTTTCTTTTATTTTTAAGGTTTGAACGTAATCGGTATAGGATAATGCCATAAATGCGAATGCTGATAATACTGTACCAACAATAATATAAGGAGTTCTTCTACCCTTCTTCGAATTGCTTTTATCGGATAATGCACCAAAAAGCGGTAAAAGAATAACCGCCATTACATTGTCCATAGCCATCACAATCCCTGACCAAGTTTGGTTTAACCCATACTTATCAATTAAGGTTCTAGCAATGAGCATATCATAGGTTTGCCAAAACATAGAAATGATGAAAAAGATTAAACCGACATAAATGGTATTTCTATAATTCAACTTCATATGCAATCCCCTAAACTGGTTTAATTCCATTATATCACCAATCACAAAAAAGAAAGGGACCATATAGGTCCCAATGAATTAACGTTTTGAGAATTGTGAAGCTTTTCTAGCTTTCTTAAGTCCATACTTTTTACGTTCTTTAGAACGTGGGTCTCTTGTTACAAGTCCCGCTGGTTTTAAGATTGCTCTTAGATCTGGGTTGATTTCCATTAAAGCGCGTGTAATACCTAAGCGGATTGCACCTGCTTGTCCTGTTAAACCACCACCGTAAACGTTAACGGAAATATCATATTTCCCTTCGCTTTCTGTTAAAGCTAATGGTTGAACGACGTCTAAACGTGTTGCTGCTGAAGGAATATACTCATCAAAAGCGCGGCCATTCACGATGAATGCACCTTTCCCATTGGTAAGAATAACTCTAGCAACAGAACTCTTACGACGACCTGTTCCTAAATATTGTACTTTTTCTTTTGCCATGTTCTATACCTCCAATTTCTCTGGTTGTTGTGCAATATGCTTGTGCTCTGGTCCTTCATAAACAAATAATTTATTTGCCATTTGACGACCTAAAGTAGTATGTGGTAACATACCAACAATTGCTTTTTCAACCATGCGTGTTGGAAATTTAGCCATAACGTCTTTAGCTACTGTTTCCTTGAGACCACCACTATACCCTGAATGGCTATAGTATTTTTTCTTGTCCCATTTCTTGCCAGTTAGATGAATTTTTTCTGCATTGACCACGATCACATAATCACCATTGTCTACATGAGGAGTGTAGGTTGGTTTATGCTTTCCTTTTAACACAGTTGCGACTTCGGTTGCTAAGCGACCTAATGTCTTGTTTTCTGCATCAACTACATACCATTTTCTAGTGATAGTTGAAGCGTTTGCCATAAATGTTTTCATTCAGATGTTTCTCCTTATTTGTCTTATTTTTTAAAATAAGGGCTTAAAAAGTGGAATTAAATAATACGTACCTATGTAATAATACTATAATAGATTAGAATTGTCAACATTTATGTGTATGAAATGCAAATGATTTTTAGGCAACTTTCGATGTGTTTCTCTGACACAAGAAAACCCAAGTTTTTTATGTAATTAAGTGCATTCAAAATCAATCTGAAGCGATTTTGAAGGATTATTTTGTGTGAGTTTTTGTATAATATGAGTGATTATATAGATTATAGGAGGTTATTCATGAAAGACACAAAATCTTTATATTTAACAATGGCTTTGATATTTATTTTTACTTTAATTTTTAATATCATGCTTCCGATTACATTGAATCAAATCCCTGATATGATGTTCAAAAACCAGTTTTTTATGTTTGAGTATTCACACATGAGAAACGGTATCATACTCAACACAAATACATCTCCAAATTTCTTAAATTGGATTATGATTTTATCTTTTATTGGAGTATTTATATCGCTAATGATTAGAAAGCATATTAATAAAACACTAAGACCCTATAAATAATAAGGAATCACAACTGTGATTCCTTATTTTATATCTTCGATATAGACTTTTGACTCATTCATATCTACAACGACCTTTTCATTTTTACTTGTAGGTATATTTTTACCAATGTAGTCAGCACGTATCGGAAGTTCTCGATGTCCTCGATCAATAACGATAGCGAGTTGAATTTGCTTAGGTCTTCCGTGATCAGATAAGGCATCCATTGCAGCTCTTACAGATCTTCCTGTATATAAGACATCATCAACTAAGATCACATTCTTATCTTGAACATTAATCTTTTGATCTCTTGGAGTTATTTTATTTTCTAGATCATCTCTATACGCGTGTATATCTATAGGATAGATTTCGGCTTCAACATCTGCAAATCTTTTTAAATTCTCATTTAAAATTTGTGCGATTGGAAATCCTTTTTTCATAATTCCGACAAAAACAATGTCGCTTAGATTTTGATTACGTTCAATAATCTCATGAGTCATTCTTTTTAATGTTCTAGATAGTTGTTCTGTATTCATTATTTCCTTCATATTCATCACCATAATTATCATAACATTTTTTTACGTTTTTTAGGGTTGATTTTTAAATAATCATGATATACTAGTTGCAGTAAAGGTCCTTTAAGTTGTGCCCGTGAGCATAGCAAGGTATCATCATCATTATACCTAGACATTTAAAGGACACCACTGGTGTCTTTTTTGTTAAAGGCCTTACAAATAAAATAAGGAGAAACAAAAATGAATGGTAATGGTTTAATTGTTGGCATTAACGAAAAGCCAAAAAGCATTGGTAGTTGGATAGTTTTATCACTACAACATGTCTTCGCAATGTTTGGTGCAACCGTACTTGTCCCTTTATTGACAGGTTTGGATGTAGGGGTAGCATTGGTAGCAAGTGGTATCGGTACGCTGATCTACATCTTCTTCACAAAGGCTAAGGTTCCAGTATATTTAGGTAGCAGCTTCGCATATATCACAACAATTTCTGCAGCGATTCTATCCGCAGGAGGACCTGGAACTGCATATGTAGGATTAATGGTGGTTGGTTTAATCTATGTAATCATTGCTGTGATTAT
>JAHIRQ010000051.1 GCA_018818645.1 Bacillota bacterium | reverse complement strand
TGCAGTTATCATGATTTTCTTTTTACAAATCATACTACCCTACATCTCACTGACAAGCTATACCTTAAATATCTATGATGAGGGAATACTTCGTGCCGGGTTTATCTTCATTCGTATCACCAATGTCATCATCATGACATCCTTACTCACCTTTACAACGATGACTACCGATTTAAACTTTGGTATTGAATCGCTTCTTAGACCTTTAAAGATTATCAAGGTTCCAGTCGATGTAATCGCGATGATGCTATCCTTAACCCTAAGATACATTCCAACATTACTAGGTGAAACAGAAAAGATTATGAAGGCTCAAGCCTCTCGAGGTGTTGACTTCAAGGAATCGAAATTTAAGGATAAAGTGATTCAAATTATATCCTTACTTATTCCGGTCTTTGTTATATCTTTTAAAAGAGCAGAAGACTTAGGGAATGCGATGGAGGTTAGAGGATATGTGATTGGTGCTAAGCGCACTAAAATTGATCAATATCGTATTGGTTTTTCTGATATATTCTCTTTAATCATCGTCATTCTATTTTTAGTCCTAATCATTTATATGCGAGGTCTCTAATGAGATATATGGCAGTGGTTAGCTATGACGGAACCAATTACCAAGGCTTCCAAAGTCAAATCAATGGTCTAGGCATTCAAGAAGTCATTGAAAAAGCGTTTCGTTTAATGACCCAAACTGATATTAAAATACATAGTGCAGGAAGAACCGATAAGGGTGTTCATGCACTTGGTCAAGTCTTTCATTTTGACTCAAAAATAGATATTGATCCTGAAACATGGGTACGAGGGGTAAATGATCGACTCCCTCTAGATATTAGAGTGAAGAAGGTCAAAGCAGTCAAACCAGATTTTCATGCTAGACATAGTGCAAAATCGAAGATTTATAAGTATGTCATCGCTAAAAAACCCTCAACCGCATTCTCAAAGAACTATGAGGTTTATATTAAAAATCTAGATATTAAAAAAATGGTTTCAGTTCTAGAGGACTTTGTTGGAACTCACGATTTTAAAGCTTTTTGTCAACATGTCGAAGGGAAGCCAACCATCAAGACGATTTATAAAGCTGAATTCAAGGAAACGAAAAAGCATTACATTTTCCAATTTCATGGAAATAGTTTTTTAAAGTATATGGTGCGTTCAATGATGGGCACACTGATTCAAATTGGGATTGGAAAAAAAGAATCCACGATTATTCAGGAACTACTCGAAACGAAAGACCGTACTCAAGTTGGTAAAACAGCTGAGGCTAGAGGCTTATTTTTAGTCAAAATCTATTACTAATTATGGTATAATTTTTAAAAAGGAGAGGTTATCATGTTTATCACATTTGAAGGCGGAGAAGGCACAGGAAAAACTACACTGATTCAAAACGTCGCAACCATTTTAAGAAAAAAACATCAAGTCGTAACATCTAGAGAACCTGGTGGAAGCATGATTGCAGAAGCAATCCGTGATATCATCTTAAACCCTAAGTATAAGGGTGTAACTCCTTATACAGAGGCTCTTTTATTAGCTGCAGCTCGCGCTCAGCATTTGGATGAAGTGATTATACCTGCACTAAAAGATCATCAAATCGTTTTGTGTGATCGCTATATCGATTCATCACTTGCTTATCAGGCATACGCAAGAAACCTAGGATATAAGTTTGTTTTATCGATTAATCATTACGCAACCTTGAATATGCCAGATTTAACATTTTATATTGACCTAGATCCTAAAGTCGGTATTTCAAGAATCTCAAACCGTGAAAAATATGATCGTCTTGATCAAGAAACCTTTGATTTTCATGAGAAGGTTAGAGAAGGATATCTTGAAATTGCGTCCATGTATTCAACAAGAATCGTTACCATCAATGGAAATCAATCTATTGAAGACATAACCAATCAAATTGTTAAGAAAATAGAAGAAAAAATATGAAGAGAGCATACTATTTTTTTAAACAGACCATTTTAAAAAATAGGCTCGCGCATTTATATTTAATTAGCGGACCCAAGGGTAGTGGAAAATCTCAATTGATAGATGAGGTTTCCTATTTGATATTGAATCAAGGTAAGCCTGAATCTCCGCACCTAAAGCTTCAAATCAAGGAACGTAAAGTCTCGAACTTGATGGTCATTGAACCTGATGGTCTAACCATCAAAAAGGAACAAATTCTTTTGTTACAATCGGAATTTTCTAAGACTGCTTTAGTGAGTGGTCCTAGAATCTATGTCATAAAAAATATTGAGAAAATTGGTATGAATGCTGCAAACTCGCTTTTAAAGTTTATGGAGGAACCCCTTAACCACTCGGTTTACGGATTTCTACTCACTGAAAATCTAGATGATGTACTCCGTACGATTCAGTCAAGAAGTCAAATCATTTATTTAAAAAGCATTGATGAGCATGATTTAGAAGAAGAACTAACTAAATTGGGTGTAGAAGAGAAAGTTGCGACACTCGCTCCTTATTTAACGAAGAATATCGATGAAGCAACATTACTTGCAGAAAACCCTAATTTTTTAGAAATGATTCATTTTATTGAAGAAGTAGCAACACATTGGACAAATAAAGATATATCCTTTCCACTGTATTTTGCAAACAAGTCTGGATTTTTAATCCAAGATCGAGATTTCTTCAAAAGCTTTTTAGAATTATTACTTCTATACTTTTTAGACCTTGTGCATTATAAAGCACACCAGGAAATTACGTATAAATTTTTACGCGATCAAATTATTTTACAAAGTGATCGGATGCAGGTGAAAGACATCAATGCAGTCATTGAAGCTGTTCAAGATGTTTTAGAGAAACAAACCTATTTTATTAATCTAGACCTAGCATTGGAACAACTGATTTACACACTAGAGAAAAGAAGGTGACGATATGAATGTTGCTTTAGTTCAATTTAAAGAAGCAGGAAAAAAATATTATTTCTCCTATAACGGATTAACATTAGAAAAAAAAGACCGCGTTGTTGTTGAAACATCACGTGGTATTGAAATAGGCACTGTCTATCTATTTAAGGATATTGAAGAAACGGATTTAACTGCAGAGTTAAAACCAATCATTAGAAAAGCTACCGAAGGAGATATCAAGGAAGATTTATACAATCAAACATTAGAGCCAGGAGTCTTAGAAAATGCTAAGCACTTAGCGGTTCAAAATGAACTTGAAATCAAGGTTTTAGGTGCTGAATATACATTAGATCGTAAAAGACTTTTAATTTATTTCGAATCTGAAAGTAGAGTCGATTTTAGAAATTTAGTTAGAGATTTATCTGAAATCTATCATACAAGAATTGAGCTCAGACAAATCGGACCAAGAGATGCTGCGAAGATGATTGGTGGAATTGGACCTTGTGGTTTAATTTTATGTTGCACAACATTCATTGGTGAATTTGATACTGTTTCAATAAAGATGGCAAAAAATCAAAATATCGCGTTGAATCCTCAAAAGATTTCAGGTGTTTGTGGAAAGCTTCTTTGTTGTATTAAATATGAGGATGAAGTTTATACAGAGTTAAAGAAAATCATGCCGGATATGAATCAATCTGTTCAAACTGAAAAAGGAACAGGAAACGTAATCGACTTAAATATTATCGCTCAAAAAATTAGAGTTAGATATCCTGATGGTGGCGGTATGGAATGGGTAGCACTTAAGGATATTATCGTTAAGGAAGCGTAGATGCTAAGAACATTACTAGGAACCAATCTGATGATTGAACAAAAAGGAAGACAGGCATTCAATTTGGATACCATTCTTTTGGCTAATTTTGTCAAGGTTCCAGCAAAAACGAAAACACTGATGGATTTTGGTACCGGAGCTGGTGCATTAATGCTTTATATGAGTAAAAAAACAAAGGCTTCAATTATTGGTATCGAAATTCAAGAAGATAGATATTATCAAGCACTTTATAACATTAAGCTTAATCATTTGGAATCTCAAGTATCTGTTCTAAACCAAGATGTTAGAAAGCTAGAGATGAAAAATGTGGATTGTATTATCTCCAATCCCCCATTTTTCAAGGTATCTGAGTCCTCTAACACCAATGAGAGTGAAGATGATACGATTGCTCGTCATGAGGTTATGCTCACATTAGATGAACTGATTCAAAGTGTTTCAAGAACACTTAAATTTGGTGGTCACTTTTATATGATTCACCGCCCTGATCGCTTCGCTGAAATTATTTCAGTCATGAATAAATATCAAATGGAAGTAAAACGAGTCCGTTTTGTTCACCCCTATTTAAATAGTCATGCGAATCACGTATTGATTGAAGCTATCAAAAACGGACAACCGGGGATGGTACTAGAAAATCCACTCATTTTATACATTGAAAAGCATATCTTAACCAAGGAAATGGTTGATATATATGGAGGTAGAAAACATGTTACTTAGCTTACTTAATCGAAAAGAGAAACTCAAATTTTTAGATTTAGCCATGCATATGGTTTCAGTGGATGGGGAACCTACAGAAATCGAACAAAGACTACTCAACATGATGCTCGCTGAGGTTGGTGATGGTATCGTTAAAGAATATCATTTCTCCTTAAGTAAGGATTTAACAGAAACCATCAAGTTTTTTGAAGAATCCAACAAAACCGTGAAAAACATTGCTTATTTGAATATGCTAAAGGTTGCGATGAGTGATGACTTTTATAATACAGCAGAGCATTTCTTCCTAGAAGATATTAGAAATAGATTTTCTATTTCTGAAACCAAGAAATCACAATTAATGCGCTTAGTCTATTCAGAAAGAGATATAAGAGAACGTGCAAAGCGCGTTGTAACGCACTAATGCAGAAAAGCTTTAAGGACGACAAACCAACTTTATATGTAGTTTCAACACCGATTGGAAATCTTTCAGATATAACCTATCGAGCAGTTGAAATTCTAGGTGAGGTCGACTATATCCTAGCAGAGGATACAAGAACTTCAAGTGTTCTTTTAAACCGTTATCACATCAAAAAACCAATGATGAGCTATCATGAGTTTAATAAAGAAGCTCAAGAAAATAAAATCATTGAACTCCTTAAAGAAGGAAAAAACTTTGCATTAATCTCAGATGCTGGAACTCCAGGTATTAGTGATCCTGGATATGAAATCATTCAAGCGGTTATTCAAGAAGGCTTTCATGTCGTGTCAATTCCTGGTGCAAGTGCAATCCTTTCTGCTTTGGTTGTTTCAGGTCTAGTGATTCAACCCTTTACCTTCATTGGTTTTTTACCAAAAAAACAAATGGAGATGAAAAGAGTTTTGGAATCCTACAAGGACCGCAAGGAAACACTCGTGATTTATGAGTCTCCAATGCGAATTGAGAAAACATTGAATTTCATTTATAATCTATTTGGAGATCGAAAAATAACTTTATCAAGAGAGCTCACAAAAGCATTTGAAACCATCATTCGAACAACATTGAAAGAAGCAACTCTTTTAGAGCATAATACCAAGGGTGAATATGTTCTAATTATTGAAGGGAATCAGGAAAACTTAACTGAGTTTAATGATTCGATATTGAGTCACGTCAATAAGTTTGTTAAGTCTGGGTTATCTGAAAAAGATGCGATGAAAGAAGTTGCTGTTCTCAGAAATATTCCTAAAAGTGAAGTCTATAAGCATGTTAAAATAGATAAATAATTACACTTGATTTTTTAAGCAATTATAATATAATAAGATTATCATAGGCAGTGAGAAAAAGAGTAACTGAAGTGATTGGAATTAGAGAGTTCGCGTTTGGTGCAAGCGAACCCAACATTTTTGAGAAGATGATTTTCGAGCCTTTCGATCGATATGTAGATCGAAACGTCATTCCGCGTTAAGGTGAAGAGTGCTAGAATTTATTCTAGAACTAAGGTGGTACCGCGACTGATGTCGTCCTTAGAGTTTTTTAAAGGACGACTTTTATATTTTTGGAGGATAAGAACATGGAAAAGAAAACGTATTATTTAACAACAGCAATTGCATATGCTTCAGCAATCCCGCACATCGGTAATGTTTATGAAGCAATTTTAGCGGACGCGATTGTCCGATTCAAAAGACTTGAGGGCTATGATGTCTTTTTTCAGACTGGAACAGATGAACACGGTCAAAAAATAGAGAGTAAAGCAATTAATAATGAGCTTTCTCCTCAAACCTATGTCGATCATATCGCATCTGAAATCAAAAGAATTTATGATAAGGTCAATGTCTCTTATGACCAGTTCGTCAGAACCACAGATGATCGCCATATCAAATCTGTTCAAGCAATTTTTAAGAAGCTATATGATCAAGGTGATATCTATTTGGGTGAGTATGAGGGCTGGTATTCAATCGCTGAAGAAGCATTTATCCTAGAAAAAGATATCGTTGATGGAAAAGCACCTAATGGTGATATTCCAGTTTGGACTAAAGAAGCTGCTTATTTCTTAAAGCTAGCACCCTATCAAGAAAGACTACTTAAACATATAGAAGAGCATCCAGAATTTATTGAACCAGAATCTAGAAGAAACGAAATGGTTCAAAACTTTCTCAAGGAACCACTTCCTGATCTTTCAGTATCTAGAACCTCATTCAAATGGGGTATTCCAGTAGAGTTTGATCCAGGACATATCGTTTATGTCTGGATTGATGCACTATCGAATTATATAACTGGTCTTGATTATCATCCAGACCATGAAGTTTCTCATGAATTCAAGAAATATTGGCCAGCAGATGTTCATCTAATTGGTAAAGATATCCTAAGATTTCACACCATTTATTGGCCAATCATTTTAATGGCGTTAGGACTTGAATTACCTAAACAAATTTTTGGTCATCCATGGGTTCTAGTCAATAAGAGTAAGATGAGTAAATCGGTAGGAAACACCCTATATACTGATGATCTAGTCAGATATTTTGGTGTGGATACAGTTCGTTATTATGTGCTTCATGAAATTCCTTTTTCACAAGATGGTAATATTACCTTTGAACTTTTAATTGAAAGAAATAATTCTGATTTAGCAAACACGATTGGAAATCTGGTCAACCGAACTATTGGTATGGCACATAAATATAGAGAAGGCATCGTAAAAAGAGTCATTCTCGATGAGCCTTTCGACTTGAGTCTATCTGAAAAATCATTAGAAGTTCTACCGAAAATGGTATCTTTCATGAACGAACTTAAGGTTGCTGACGCACTTGAAGAAGTTGTTAAGCTTGCAAGATTCGCCAATAAATATATTGATGTCTCAGAACCATGGGCTTTATTTAAGAATCCAGAAAAACAAGACGTACTCGATCACGTGTTATATCACTTGCTTGAAACCATTCGTTTCGTCGCAGTTTTATTACAACCCTATATCCCAGAAACCTCCAAACGTATTGCAGCTCAAATTGGTATCACCGATTTAAGCTTCGAATCCCTTCATAAATTTGGACAATATGAGGCACAAACATTAGGGAAGGCAGAGGTTTTATTTGAACGCTTTGATCAAGTTAAAAAATTAGAAGAAATACTAAAGGACAGAGATGAATAAACTAGCTACATTCTTAAATTCAGATACCTATAAAAGAAAGGTAAAACCAGAAATGGAACGACTTATTGCAGTCGTCGTCTTTACTATAATTTATGGTATTGGAGTTGCATGGTTTCTTGAAGCATCGATGGTTCCTCTTTATACAGGAGGTGTACCAGGGCTAGCGCAGCTTGTCAGAGATGCTTTCTTCGTTTGGTTTGGTATAGACTTAGGTCTTAACTTTTTAGGTTTCTTCGTTATTATAGCCAATATTCCTATTCTCATTGTTGGTTGGTTCGGTGTCTCACACCGCTTTACCATCCATTCGATTATTTCCGTACTTCTGCAAGCATTCATTATCAGCTGGTTACCTGTAGTCAATATGGGACTCGTTGGACCTGAGCATGCGTTAGCTGCTGCAGTTTTAGGAGGATTATTAATTGGTATAGGTGGTGGAGGAGCATTACGATATGGAACCTCAACAGGTGGTCTCGATATTCTTGCACAATATTTTTCATTTAAGAAGGGAAAATCTGTTGGATTTATTTCGATGCTCATGAATGTAGGGATTGCTATCATAGGTGGATTGATTGTTGGTGGTAAACTAGGTCCTAGTGGACAGGTTGTTACTGGTGGAGTCATCGCGTCCTATACAGTCATTCGAATTATTATCTCAACCATCATGACCGATAAAATGCACACAGCATATCACTTCCTATCGGTGGATATCATCACGATGCATCCTCAAGAGCTTGTGGATCAAATCCTACACAAGGTTTATCGTGGTGTAACCTTGATGAAGGTTGAAGGCGCGTATTCACATCATGAAAAAACTTTGATTTATGTAGTTATATCATCCTATGAGCTCCACACGTTGGTAAGTCTGGTTCGAATGGTCGATCCCAATGCATTTATAGTCACTAAACCAGTCAAACAGGTGTTTGGTAACTTCCAGAGAAAGACAATCGCTTAATTAAAGTTATAAAATATAAATAGATAGGGTGATTTCCCAAAATTGAAAATTTGGGTCATTCCCCTATTTTTTTATCATAAAATCATATAGAATGAATATGTTAAGTATATTTTGGAGGGCCTATGATTTACACATTAACCATGAATCCATCAGTTGATTACAAAATCAAAATCGATGAGATCAAACTCAATCAATTGAATCGATTTGAAACGAAGTCATTTGTTGCTGGTGGTAAAGGAATCAATTGCTCGATCGTTTTATCAAATCTAGGTGTAAAAAATAAAGCAATCGCTTTTTTAGGTGGATTTACTGGAGCCTTTATTGAAAGCGAACTCCATCAGAATAAAATTGAACTCATCACGATTCCCATTCATGAAGAAACTAGAATGAATGTAAAAATCAAAACGAGAAATGAAGAAACAGAGTTGAATCATCAAGGCCCTAATATAGATGATATTGATTTTCAAAAGCTTATCGATAAAATCGCTTCATTCAATCAAGAAGATATCTTAATTGTTGGAGGGTCATCTTTAGATTCTATTCCAAATGCATATCTTCGGATTGCAGAAATTTGTAATCAAAAGAATATATCCTTTGTTATGGATACTCCAGGAAAGTACATGAAGGAATATATTCAATATCAACCCTTACTCATGAAGCCTAATCTTTTAGAGCTTGAGGAATATTTTGAAACCAAGATACACAATATAGATGAAATCATTTCCTATGGTAGAAAAATGATGGATCAAGGTGTGATGAACCTAATCATTTCCTTAGGTCATGAAGGCTCGATTTTCATTCATAAGGATTTGGTATACCACGCTCTACCTATGGATGGAAATATCGTATCGACTACAGGTGCGGGAGACTCAATGGTTGCAGGATTTATCTATCAATATTCTTTAAACCAAAACGTCCTTCACGCCTATAAAATGGCAGTTGCAGCAAGTCTAGCAACCGTATTCGAACAAACACTCGCAACCAAGGAAAACATACTTAAATACTTAAATAATGTAGTGATAAAGGAGATCTTATGCTAACCATTCAAGAATTAACGAACCTATCCTTAATCCATATGGATCTAAAGTCAGTCACAAAAGATGGCGTGCTCTTCGAGCTCGCGCATTCCCTATATTTAGAAAATAGAGTATCAGATACAAAGCTTTTTTTAAATGATGTATATGAAAGAGAAGAAATTGTTTCAACCGGTATCGG
>JAHIRQ010000050.1 GCA_018818645.1 Bacillota bacterium | reverse complement strand
TCGTGATGATGAAAAGCGTGCTGGAGAAATCTTAGAAAGAATTCCAGCAGGTCGATGGGGTAAACCATCAGATGTCGCAGGAGCAGCAGTATTCCTAGCAAGTGATAATGCAAATTATATCAACGGATTTACACTCGCTGTCGATGGTGGATGGTTAGGTCGCTAACCCGAAATAGATGAATTCAGGCTATCTTTTGAGATAGCTTTTTTTTAGGGATGATATTTAAATGAAATAGAAGTATGATACAATATTTTCGAAGAATACAGTTCATGTCATTTTAAAATAGAAAGCAAATGGTGGTTTAGTAAATGAAAATTAATAATACGACGAAAAAAACGATTGAAGTCCTTGAATTGATCTCAAAGAACCCAAATGGATTAACACTCAATGAAGTTGCTAACGAATTAGACCTTCCTAAGTCTACTGTTTTTGATATACTTGCAACTCTAAAGGCAATGGATATCATTAAGTATCAAGATGAGAGAATCAAAAACTACGTGATAGGTACTAAGTTATTTATTATCGGGAACAGCTATATTGAAAATGATGATTTAATCAATTCATCAAGAAAACTGATTAAAGAATTGGGCGATAAGCTAGGAAGAACAGTCTTTATCGGTCAAGAGAGTCAAGGTAAAATCTTATATCTTTATAAGTATGAACCTGATAATGCAATCATAACCACTTCAAATATTGGATCAACAGTCAATTTGTATAATACTGCCTTAGGTAAATCTATTTTGGCCTACCGTGAAGATCAAGAAGCTTTAATTAAAAATTTAAAATTCAAAAAATACACAAAAAATACGATAACCAATGAATTTGATTTAAAAGAAGAATTGAAAAAAGTTAAAAAATTCGGATATGCGATTGACAATCGAGAGGTTGAAGAGCATTTATCGTGCATTGGTGCACCTATTTTTAATCATAAGGGTGAGGTCATTGCAGCTGTCAGTGCATCTGGTTTATATACCGAAAACATCGATATAGACTACATATCTCGTAATATTGTAGAAACCGCTTACAAAATTTCTTTGCACATGGGTTATCAACAAAAAAAGAATATTTAATTTTCTTATTGACATAAAGAAATCACTGTGTTAATATAAGCGTGCCAATAGATTCGAACGTCATTCGCATATACGGATGATAGAATCGGGAACGCTTTTTAATTTGAATAAAGCAGAAAAGGGGTATGAATAATGCAAGAAAAAAGACAATATTATTACAAGATTAGTGATTTACCGGAAACAGTTATGATTCCAGAAGAAAACATTAAAACACGCTTTTTATTAGGAGACAGTGTTTTAGTAAGTTTTATAGAAGTTCCAGCAGGTGCAGTATTTCCATTACACTCACATGACGCAGAACAAATACTTATTATTTTAGAAGGTGAAGAGCATCATGTCATTGATGGAGTTGAATTTATTATGAAACCTGGAGATGTGGCGATCCATCCAGGTGGAGTGATTCATGGAGGACATCCTGGTCCAAATGGTTTTAAAGGAATTGATATCTTTACACCACCTAGAGATTCACATGTTGACTTAATGAGGGAACAAGGTACGCTACCAGACGAATTTGGTAGATACATCAAGAAATAGAAAAAATATAAAGGGAGAAAAAAATGAAAAAATTTTTATTGGTGTTAAGCTTTGTATTTGTTGCATTCTTCATGTTTGCATGTGGTAGTGAAGACAGCGAAGTCATCACGATTAAACTTGCACACTATGCAGCAATTGGACATCCTGCTGACATTGCAGCAAATCAGTTTAAAGAAAAAGTTGAAGAAAGAACAGATGGCAAAATCATTATTGAAATCTTTCCAGCGAATCAGTTAGGGACTCCAGATGAAGTGTTGGAGCAAAACATTTTAGGTACTGTAGATATGAGTTTACCTACACAAGGTCACTTAAGCAGATACTCTAACAAGTTTGCTACAGTTATGTTACCTTTCGTCTTTGAAGACTATGATCATGTTTATGCAACACTAGATGGTCCATTCATGGATTGGGTTGCACCAGATCTTGAAAGACAAGGCTTAGTATTCTTATCCAATTGGGACTGGGGATTTAGAAACATTACCAATTCAGTTAGACCAATCAATTCACCAGCTGATGTTGCAGGTCTAAAGCTTAGAACTCCACCAGAAGTACAATTACAAGCAGCTATGGAAGCTCTTGGTGCTCAAGTTCAACAAATCGCTTTCTCTGAATTAATTACAGCTTTAAACACAGGTGCTGTTGATGGACAAGAAAATCCACTAGCAGTTATCTATCATAACAGTTTATTTGAATCACAAACACACTTAGCAATTACAAACCACGTTTATAACTCAATGGTTAATGTAATGAGTAAAACAGTTTGGGATCAACTTACTGAAGAACAACAATTAATTATTAAAGAAGAAAGTGTTGCTGCAGGAAACTACATGCGCCAAATGATGAGAGATGATGCAGATAACCTAATTGCATTACTTGAAGCAGAAGGTATGACAGTTACTTATCCAGATGTTGCTTTATTTAAGGCACAAATGGGACCAGCATATCAAGCAATTGGAGCTATTTTTGGAGTCGGTAACGTAGATTATTTCCTACAAATTGCAGAGGATGCAAAGGGCGACTAGTTCGATATAATTACTTATAAGATATCTGTAACGACCTAAGGATAACTTTAGGTCGTTATAGTTTCATGGAGGAGAAAAATGTTAGCATTAATTATATTTTTGATATTACTCATTTTCATTTTTGCTGGTACTCCAATTGCAGTTGCATTAGGTTTAACATCCGTGGGAATTTTCGCAATTATTGGCGAAGCTGATAATCTACTCATCTTTTCACAAAGAATGTATTCTGCAACGACAGGGTTCACATTGCTTGCAATTCCTTTCTTTATATTTGCAGGGAATCTAATGAATACTGGAGGAATTACCAATAGAATCTTTCGATTCGCTAAATCCTTAGTTGGTCATAAATGGGGTGGCTTAGGTCAAGTGAATGTCATTGCTAGTCTAATCTTCTCTGGAATGTCAGGTGCAGCAGTAGCAGATGCTGCTGGGCTTGGTATGATTGAAATCAAAGCAATGACTGATAATGGTTATGATAAAGAGTTCTCTGCAGCAATTACTGCAGCAAGCTCTACGATAGGACCTGTTGTTCCACCAAGTATACCTTTTGTAATCTATGGAACCATGACAGGTGTATCAGTAGCTAGTTTATTCTTAGCTGGATTTGTACCAGGATTCTTAATGGCTTTAACGATGATTATTGTTGTTTACTTTATTTCCAGAAAAAGAAAGTATCCACGTTATCCAAAAGCAGATATAAAAGAAAGACTAATTAGTTTTAAAGAAGCATTTCTATCACTACTCACCCCAATTATTATTATTGGTGGCATACTATCAGGTCAATTTACACCAACAGAAGCAGCAGTAATTGCTTGTATGTATGCACTATTCTTAGGAATGGTTGTTTATAAAGAAATTAAATGGAGTCAATTGATTGAAATCATTAGAAATACAATATTACATACCATTAAGGTTATGTTTATTATTTCCGCAGCAGGATTCTTTGGTTGGTTCTTAACATATTTAAGACTTCCACAAATGGTCATTGAAGGATTAACTAGTTTTACTAGCAATCCAGTAGCATTAATGATGATCATTATTGCGATTCTATTGATTATTGGTTGTTTCCTAGAAGGAATTGCAGTATTGCTGATCACAATTCCAGTTTTCATGCCTATTGTTACTGCAATTGGTATGGATCCAGTTCAATTTGGTGTCGTTATGATTCTAGCTTCAATGATTGGTTTATTAACACCTCCAGTTGGAATGTGTTTATATGCAGTATCCTCGATTAGTGATGTGAAAATATTTAGATTGAGCAAGGAAGTATTTCCATATATTATAGGTATTTTTATTGTATTACTTGCAATTGCCTTTATACCAGCATTGTCATTATGGCTTCCAAGCCTTTTAGGGTAGGTGGATAAAATGAAAACTATAAAAAAAATCGGCTCAGTAGTCGAAAAATCCATTGACTTTCTTACTCTATTTTTCTTCATTGCATTATTACTTCTACTCGCAACCAATGTGTTTCTTAGAATCGTCCCAATTTATAATTTAAGTTGGTTTGATGAAGCAGTTGAGTTTTCATTTGCTTGGCTAGTCTTTTTAGGTGCAGCAGCACTTTGGTATAAAAAGGAACATAGTCGAGTTGATTTTATACCTGACCTACTGAAGAAGAAGGTTTCAGGAGACATTCTTGATATCGTGAATGAAGTGTTTTGTTTAATCTTTGCATTGGTATTTACATATTTTGGTTTTGTGTTATTTGATCGAGTGACAGCACTTTCTCCAATTCTGCAAGTACCAAGAAAATTCTTTTATCTATCGATGCCTCTTAGTGGAATTTTAATGATCATTTATTCAATCGTTCATTTATTAGACTTTATTAGCAAGCTAGGTGTTTTTAAAACGAAAAAAGTGTAAAATATATATATATACTATATATAACATAAATAAAGTTGCATACTTTTGGAGGGATTTATGTCAGGAAAAGATATCATTGTTGCTCTAGTGACTCCGTTTGATCAAAAAGGCAATATCAATGAAAAGGTACTTAAAGAATTGATTGAATACAATATCGAAGAAGGGGCTACTGGTTTCTTTGTCGGTGGGAGTTCTGGAGAGGGACCTCTATTATCTAATGATGAAAGAATGCTTCTTTTCGAACTATCAAAAAAATATAGTCAAGATAAAATGATGATTGCGAATGTCAGTTCACTGAATACAGATGAAGCGATTAAACTAGCAAAATATGCAAAAAATGTAGGGTATGACTTTGTAGCTTCAACTGCTCCATATTTCTATATTCATCAAATGAAGGATGTCGCGAATTATTTCATTGATATTATGGATGAATCTGGTATTCAGATGATTATCTATAATTTTCCTAAACTTTCAAAATTCACATTTGATTTAGAAAATAAGCATATCATCAAACTTTTAAATCACCCTAAGATGTATGGTGTTAAACACACGAATTATGATTTATATGAACTAGAACGGTTTTCAAGAATTAATAAAAACTTGAAGATATTTAATGGCTATGATGAGATATATTTGAGCACACTAAGCTTAAATGTAGATGGAGCTATTGGAAGTACATTCAATTTCTTATCCAAGCACTTTGTCAAGATTTCAGAGCATTATGTGAATGGCAACTATGAGGAAGCTCTTCATATTCAAAACGAAATGAATGCAATTATGGATGTCTTAATCGAAGTTGGATTGATACCTGGCATTAAATATGCATTATCACTTTATGGATTTGACTGCGGAAAACCAAGAAGACCTTTTAAAGAACTCAGAGCAGAAGATAAAATGAAGGTAGATTTCATCTTGAAAGATTACATTAAGGAGGAAAAATAAAATGAATTTTAAATTTTCAAATCCGACTCGCCTATATTTTGGAAGTGACTCAATGTCTAACTTACCAAATGAATTGAGTCAAGCAAACCGTATATTGCTTGTTTACGGAGGAAAAAGCATTAAAAGTTCAGGACTTTATGATCAGATCATCACGACTTTAAAAGATTTAAAAAAGGTGGTTTATGAACTCTCGAATGTCCAACCCAATCCAACTTTAAGTAAAGTTTATGAAGGTGAGAAGCTATGCAAAGACAATCATATTGATTACATATTGGCTATAGGCGGAGGTTCAGTAATTGATTGTGCAAAAGCAGTCGCTGTAGCTGGTCTTTATGATGGAGATATTTGGGATATTATTAAGTATAAAAAACCAGTGTCGAAGAAAATCCCATTGGGTACAATATTGACAAATTCAGCAACAAGTTCTGAAAATAATTATTATTCTGTGATTACAAATACTGAAACCGTTGAAAAATTGGGGTGGGCTGTTTGGCCATTGAATCACCCTGAATTTTCGATAGTGGATCCATGCTTAATGCTCTCTGTCCCACTTGAACATACTGTCTATGGTGTTGTCGATATCATGTCTCATATGATTGAAAACTACTTTCATAATAAGGATGTAAATCTACCGATAATAGCGATTCAAGATCGTCATCTTGAGACAATGCTGAAACAAATGATGGAACTTGGAAAGGGCTTAGTTAAGGATTTAAGTAACCTTGAGATCAGAGAGTCTATTGCATACATTGGTACTCAAGCACTTTCAACTCATGCAAGACATATTTTAGAAGGAGATTGGGCAAGTCATTTGATTGAACATGCAATCTCAGCTGTTTATGATATTCCTCATGGTGGAGGATTAGCAATAGTTATCCCACATTGGATGAAGCATGTTATCTTTCAGTCTTCATTAAAGTTTAAGATGTTTGCAGCAAATGTTATGAATCTTACGCAAGGTGATGAAACTGATTTGGAATTTGGTCTACGTGGAATTGATGCGTTTAGTGACTTTTTAGAAACCATAGGAGCACCACTAAAACTCAGTTATTATGGTATCGATAATAGTCAGATTAATGAGATGATTGACAAGAGTTTTGGTTCATTAAAAACAATAGGGAAATTCGTAAACTTAGACCAAAGTGATGTTGAAAATATTTTGAATGCGTGTCTGTAAATGAAATATATTCAACAGTTTTCTATAATCTTAGTCATCTTATTCATTTCCAATCTTATAAGTGAGATGATTTCATCTTACTTTTTATTACCCGGACCTATTTTGGGGATGATTGTACTCTTTATATTGTTAAAGATGAATCTAATTAAACTTAGCCATATTGAGGAATTAGCAATTTTCATGTTTAGTATTATCGCATTATTTTTTCTTCCAAGTGGAATATCCTTAATGAATTATCTCGAGTTAATTGGTTCAAATTTTATTCCAATCATTTTTATTGGTGTGGTCATTACCATTATTTCCTTAGCGATGACAATGAAATTTATGGATATATTGATCAATATTTCAAAGAAGAAGGAAATTCCTCATGACTAACACAATACTATTTGGTGTTCTCTTTACTTTGATAATTTATGTTTTAGCATATCAACTCCATAAGTTCTTGAAACTATCTTTTATAAATCCGTTTTTAATCGCAGTTGTTCTAGCAATTTCAATTTTACTGATATTTGATATCTCCTATGAAGACTATATGGTCGGAGGAGAATTGGTTAAATTCTTCTTGGGTCCTGTAACGATATTGTTAGCAGTTCCTTTATATAAACAATACACTGTGATTAAGAAGAACTTTTTGTTCTTTATGATTGGTACGATATTTGGAACACTTGTATCCTTTATACTTGTAGTCTTCTTTTCATTTGTATTTGGGATAACACCAATTCTTGCCTTATCTTCACTACCAAAATCAATTACTGCACCTATGGCACTTGAGGTATCCGCTTTAATTGGTGGTGACATGAGCTTAACAATGATGATGGTTACGTTCACTGGTTTAACTGGTGCTGCATTTGGTAAACTGATTGTCAAAGTGATGAAGATTAAAAATCCTCTTGCTATAGGACTTGCATTGGGTTCAATTACGCATGTTATCGGGACGTCAGTCGCTGTCGAGATTGGTGAAGAAGAAGGTGCGATTAGCAGTGCTGCGATTGGCATCACTGGAATAACAACCGTTCTTTTATTACCAACATTGATTCAAATTGTGAATATATTGTTTCCAAATATACTCCAATAACTATTAATATAATAAAAGGGAAGTGAAAATGATGAAATTAAACATCAGATATAATAATCATCCAGAAGATTCAAAAGGATATGACACAAAAACACTGAGAGAAAGATACTTAATCGAGAAAATATTCGTAGCAGATGAAATCGAGT
>JAHIRQ010000049.1 GCA_018818645.1 Bacillota bacterium | reverse complement strand
TCTTTTTTATACAATCGTTTAGGAAATAATATACTTGCATAATCGAAGATCAATAGTAACAAGGAAATCGTACTATAAATTATCTTTATCGATAATTCACCTGTAAAATTTGGATTTGTATAAGAAACTATATTGATGAAAATATAAAAGATAATTCCTAATGCCAAATAGCTATATTTTAAGATTGCCATGTTGATTTCTGCAGCTTTTCATAATTATTAATCGATAGCATCAGTTTTACTGCAGCCTCCAAGCCTTGATCTGCAGCCTTTTGCCACAGCTCTTTAGCCTTTGACTCATCTTTTTCTACTATAGATCCTTCGAAGTAAATCATTCCTAGATTATATTGAGCAATTGCGAGATTCGCATTTGCTGCCTTTTCATACCAGAAAAATGATTTTTGCATGTTTTGATCGACACCATCACCCTTTTGATACATCACCGCTAAATTATATTGAGCATGTGGATGATCTAAAGCAGCTGCTTGTTCCAATAGTTTTGCTATCGTCTTATAATCTTTTAGCTCTTGTTTAATTAAAATCATCGCTAAATGATATAAAGCATTTTTATCTTTTTTTATAGCAGCTTTTTCTAACCAATGAATGGCTTGTTCGATATTTTGCGGAACACCCTTACCGTTTTGATAATAAAGACCAACATAATATTCTGATTCGGTATGGCTTTGTTTTGCAGCCACCATAAACCACTCAAACGCTTTTAAAGGAAATTTAGATTCCTTTTCATGATAATACATTGCTAGAGAATAAGCAGCTAATGCATATTGTTGATTTGCTGCCTTTTCAAGATAGAAGACGGCATCTCTCCATCGTTCTTCTTCTATTGCGTTAATGCCTAAAGCATATTGTGCATAAGGGTGATCTTGCTTGGCTGCGAGTTCATAGTAATGTGTTGCATTGTCCTTATCTTTTTGTTCATGACCAATGGTTTCGTAAATCATTCCTAGCATATACTGAGAATCACTATATCCTAGTTCTGATGCTTTTAAGAACCATTCAATTGCTTTAAAGATGTATCTTTGCACATGAAAGCCATAATAATAGTAGGTTCCTAAAATATGCATAGAAACAGGATCCTTACTTCCTGCTTCTGATAATAATACTTCGTAATTTTGTTTAAAATAATCCTTAGCAGTGGTTTCATCTTTTTCAACACCCATCCCTGTTTGATATAAGAGACCAAGTGCGTAACCACACTTATAAGAGCCTAGGGAGACACCCTTTTCATAATGTTCCTTAGCCTTTGCGAAATCTAGAGATATTCCATCTCCTAAGCCATAAAAGCGACCTAAAAAGTAATGTGCATCGGCATGGCCTAAAACAGCCGCTTGAGAAAAATGCTCAATCGCGACCATAATATTTTTCTTGGGTGTACTTAATAAATAATTCGATAAACCTGCTTGATAATGTGTGTTTGCGTTCATATAATCAACTCCAAATCTATGATACCATATAGGTAGATAAAATTCCTTAAAAACGAAAGTCCTAAATGGTCATTCTGGTATTATTTAATAATATTTTTAATGTGTTTTGTATAGTGTTCATATCCTTTGTGGTTTAAGTGAATTCCATCTGTTGTATAGTGATAATTCAAGTTCCCATCGTTATCTATTAAATCATCATATATGTTGATAAACTCTGTTTCATTAATTCTTTCTTTTAACTGATGATTGATATAACTTATATCTTGATTCGTTCTATTTGAAACATACATTGAATTCGTGATTTCATGATCTCTAAGTACTGGTGTTAAGCTCATCACATATACCTTAGCGTTCGTGTCACTCTCGATTTCTTTTTTTACTTTTAGGATGTTTTTTACGGTTTCATCAAAGGTTAAATCCGTTAAAACCATATCGTTAGATCCAACACTGATGATCACAATCTTAGGATTCAATCGACTGACTAGGTGAACTCTATTGAGAACTCCCAATGTCGTATCTCCAGCAATACCTTGATTGATCATTTCCTTTTCTAAACCGAATTTACTCAAGTTTAAATAGGCAACCATGGAATCACCAATCAGTGTAGCTTTTCCTTGTTCACTCATTTGCTCAAACTTCTTTACTTTTCTTTGGTAATCTTCTTCGATTATTTTTTTGATGTCGCTCATATTCTTACCTCACATAGAAAAAAGAAGACATTAGTCTTCTGCTTTCAACTCAAACAGTAAATCTCTAAGCTCTGCAGCTTTTTCAAAGTCAAGATTCTTCGCAGCAGCTTTCATTTCCGCTTCGATTTGTCTTGTCATCTTTTCTCTATCCTTCTTCGATATCTTCGAGTAATCCTTAGCCTCTTCAATGATATCTTCTTTAATTGAAATCTTATCTCGAATGTCCTTTTGAATGGTAACAGGTGTAACGTTATTTCGGATATTAAAATCAAGCTGCAAAGCTCTTCTACGATTTGTTTCTTTAATCGCAAAGGTCATCGCATCACTCATTTTATCAGCATACATAATGACTCTACCATTTTGATTTCTTGCTGCACGACCTATCGTTTGTATTAAGGATCTCTCGCTTCTTAAGAAACCTTGTTTGTCAGCATCTAAGATTGCGACCAAAGAGACTTCAGGAAGGTCAAGACCTTCACGAAGCAAGTTAATGCCAATTAGACAATCATATTTACCAATTCTTAAATCTCTAAGAATTGTAATGCGGTCTAAAGATTTGATTTCACTATGTAGATAAGCAACCTTTAGCCCCAATTGTTTAAAATAGGCAGTTAAGTCTTCACTCATTCTAATCGTTAGTGTTGTAACTAAAACGCGTTCTCCTGCTGAAATACGTTTCTTGATTTCAAAATAAAGATCATCCATT
>JAHIRQ010000048.1 GCA_018818645.1 Bacillota bacterium | reverse complement strand
TGAAGATTTATATAAAAGAATGATGAAAACAGCTAAAACAATAACCTATCAAACTTATCTTAGTGATGATGGTATTACAGATATTTTAAAGACACATATGGATCGTCACCAACATTAATCACCAATCGTCAGAAAAAAAAAGGACGTCACACAATCGACGTCCTAATGATTAACTATTTATTATTTATAGGAAGATGAGTGAGAATGCAACTCCAATAATTCCTGCGATTGCAAGAACTGCAAGAGCTTTTCTAGGCATTTTTCCATCATTACTCATTGCACTACCAAACATACCAAATACAAGTGGATGAATTAGAAATGGCATTGCAAAGATGAAATTGATAAGTCCAGGAGAACTGATTAATGGATTAACAGAATCAAACATTCCACCTTGCACTGCAGCGAAGAGTCCAAAATGTGAAATAGCTGAACTGTTAGCCATTGCAGCACTTTCTAAATCCATACCAGCGAAGTGTAGAAGTGTAAATCCTCCAAATACTGCAACAAGTTGCCATCCAATCGAAAATAAGATAAGTCCTTTTATTTCTTGTTTTTCTTGACCATTTGCATATCTTAGAGTTTTAATTGCAAAATAAGTTAAGACAATACCTAAAAGTACAACAAGTATTCCAGGAATAACTAATAATCCGCCTCGAGTCACACTAATTGCTAGAATTGTAAAAACAAATATATGTCCAAAGAAAGGTATATTAATCATAATTGGAGCACGTTCTTTAGCGACTTCACCAATATCACCTGCAGTACATGCACCCGTTAAACCACTATGTGATAAACTTCCTGCCATACCTGGTGCTAAGATATCTACATGATTTGATTTACCAATAAAGACTAATAAACCAATACCAACAAACATCCAAAAGAGTTGTCCAAAGAATCCATATGCCATGACCTGTAGCATACCATCTAATGTGAATGCTTCAAGTAATCTTGTTCCACCGACGATAAATACTCCAGCTAAAACAATTGGAATTCCACCAAATAGTAGTGCTCTCATGGTAGGTCCTGGTCTCCAGTCACTATAAATCATACCAGCTCCACTCGAAAGTAACATCGCAAAGAAGATTTGAGGTAATGCTATCACAGGTGCGATTGCTCCTGAGATGATTTTACCTAAGACAAGCACGAGTATGATTACTATTATTTCCATCAAACCACGTGATAAATAATGTCTTTTATTATCAATCTTAGCTTTACTATCGATTAAGATAATCGATACAGCAATCCCAAAGAATGCGAGCAATGGATAAAACTCATCAAGAGCTCCTCCTGTAGGGAATATAATACGATAAATCGAAATAATTCCAATTAAAATGAAGAATGAACGTGTTAAGAATACAAGTTGAGTTCCTTTAGTTCCTAAAATAACTTCCTCATCATTTAATACAACATCATCTTCTTTTTGTTTTTTAGGTTTCCAAAAAGTGTTTCTTAGTTTTTGTCCACCTGTAAAGAAAGTTGCAATAAGTGCAATAATTGTTGTTTCTCCAGTTAATCCAACAATTGGAAATTCAACAAGTCCAGGTTCTGCAAGTCCACTGACTTCAAGCACCATACCGAGTGTTAATCCAAAAACTACAATAATTAAAATAGGTGAATACTTTGAACCAGCAACAACACTGCGTGCAATCAAAACAACAACTAACAACATAGCAAGTGTCAGAATTAAATGCGTAAAAATTTCATAAAGCTCCATAGAGTCCTCCAACTATTATATATATTAAAAGGGTGTCGATTATGGCATCCTATTAATTCCTTTTCTTATTTACAAAGCAAACGTTCTATTTGATAGAATTGGCTAGAAAAAACATTATTTTCTTTAGTCTGATAGCGTTTGCTTTTCGAATCTATTTTATTTTATCATAAATTTTGAAAATCAAACCATTAGAATATAAAACTTTTTTAAAGAGTTAATATACCTGCAATTTGGATGATTTCTTCTTCTATAAAAGGTCAACTGTTGAAAGTATCTTATAGTTTCATTCTATGGCTTTCTTTGAACATTTTATAAGTAAAGGCTTTACATCAAAAAAATTGAGCTAAAAAAATATGTGTATTAGAAAATAACATTACAACTTGAAACTAACTCTACGACTATTTTGTAGATGATATTATTTTCATCATAATAAAACCTAATGCGAACATCTTCATTTTCAAAAGAATTACCTTTACCATCTGACTTAACAAACCCTTTAGTTTTCATAAATGATATACTCTCTTCCTCATCATATGTATCCCCTACAGAATAGTCATAAACATTTATTGATGGGTCAGACGTATAAATTCTTGTTATTACATACTCATCAGTACAATCTGGATATCCACTTACGTCATAATATGTAACAGGATTCTCACTCATATATTCATTAATATCATCTTCATCCACATCAATATTTGGATCGACTAATGTATACATACCAAACCCTCCAAAGACTGAAAATTCAGATTTAATTTCATCTGTTACAGTTGAATTAAGATTATATGAAAAATTGCTATTATTTTCTAAATCCTCAAGTACTTTATCATTTCTAAATTGTGAGCAGCCCGTTAGAATCATTATCAATAGAATTCCAGAAATTATTGATGCTATTTTCACTTTACCCCTCCAGTATATTTTTGTGATAATTATTCTTCATAGATATTTTATATCACAGATTGACCCATGTCAAACAGAGGTAGATATCTTACATCAATATCAGAATATAATTCAAGCTTAATCAATTGAATATGTTTATAATGAAGATGAGAAAATTTTCTCTTCTTATCAAATGTACATACTTTCAATTAAAAAAGTTTGATTTAGTGAGATCAAACTTCATAACTTTTTGTATGCTGTTTCCTATTTTAAAGCAAAGTTGTTCTTGTATTATTTGCGTGTGTAAAAATGCTACTTTTGATTCTTTAAAAATGGAAACAATCGAAAGTGACGATATATGATACTCTAGCTAGTCTAATGAAGTATTAAGAAACAACTATTTTTTTCATAGATTTGTATCTATATATTGCATATCTTTTGTTTCAAGAAACTTCTCTAGATATGTGTCACTTTGACAATATAGAATGTGATTTTTATTTAAACTTCTACAATTTCCTAGTCTTGATGTGTCAACAAGAATGCAAACACCATCTAACTGTTTAGGTGTAAAAATAGTTATCTTTTTTGTCTCAATTACTGAACTGTATATCCCATGACTCCATACATAATCTGAATATTGAAACGTTTGGTTACTACGAAACAAAGAGCAAATTTTGATCTCTTCATTATCAAATATAATGTAATCTAGAGCACGAAATAAGTATAGAAAAACAATTAGTACAACTATTAAGAAAATTGTTAATGATATCATTCCTATTATTCTCCACAAATCATTATATGCATCCCGATAAATAAAATAATAAGCAACAGAAAACATAATAAACAAAAATGGGATTGTAAGACGATTTAAAAAAGAATGAAGTGGGTATTTTAATCTTTTATTCATGATGTATCCCTTCTCTTGATAAGCCATGTTATCACTCTAAATTAAATATAAAAATATTATTGTTCAGGTGTTTTTATTGAATAAATGACTGATACTACTTATTTTTTAATACAAATTAGCTCCGTTGTTAATTTTTTAGCACACATAAGTTTTTGGAATTCTCCCAAAAAACTTTAACCTAAACTGACTAGTTCAATTGTTGAAATCTATAATTGATAATGTCCTAAATAGTCGAAAAACAAGAAATAAGTGCTTTAATTCTTATGATTTCGCAATTGAAATCGATTTAAGAAACGTAATGAATTGTTTAAATTTAATCAAACATCCAATAAAAGCAAATAAACTGAAAATCAATAAGGCAACAAAAATTATGATTTTAATAGAGTTTTCAACATGAAACAAATCGTAAATCAGTCTAAATACTTCGAATATTAACAAAGCCAATATTAGAATCAGGATGTATGCACTGAGTTTTTCTAATATTTTCTGAAATGTGCTTTCTTGATCTTCATCGAATATTGATGGAATATTCTTTTCATTATCTACAATATAATCATTAATTTTTGAATAATCCTTCGAAGAATAATATACAATCCATATAGAAACTATATATATGACTTTAAATAATATATAAGAGGACATCTGTAGAATATCATTCGAACTATCTAAGCAATCTTCAATTAATGTTATGAGAAATATGGCTGTAAAAACAATTGGGACCCATAACTTGGTTTTTGAAAACAAAGTGTTTGCTGAAATAAACTCTTTGATTTTACTTTTGATCATAATAGAATAATTCCTTTCCTATATCTTATCATTACAAAGGTTTCATGTTCTTAGTAAATTATATTAGCACCAAAGAAATCTTTTTTTAGAATACATAATTGATTAAAAAGATCAAAATGAATTTTATTTAGTGCATTAAGATCTCATGGGTCTTACTTAAGGATGCTTCACCTTTAAAGATAAACTCCATACGAACTTTATTATGAATAGTGAAAGAGCTTATTAAATTCACTTTAAATACTTTTTTCATGGAGTTTTTAAACCATTGTCTTGCATATTCATTCTCCATATACTTCTATACGCTATTTCAATATAGTTGTAACAAATTATTAGAAACAACAAAATACTACTTACATATTCAAGTACTCGATACCTATCGAAAGAAAAAAGACATAAGAAGAATGCAGGAACTAATAAGAAGTATTGAAGTATTTGACGTTTACTAAATGCTGAACAATTACTAATTAGGGTTAAATATGAAAGCAACAAGGTTATCCCAAAAACAATATACAAAATAAAATCAATTACCCTTGGTCCTGGTTCAGGTATAGAATCATATGAATCAGCATCAGGATAATGGTAATATATAATAATTATCACTATTAGTAAAATGATTGATGATATATTCCATAATCTTAATGATTTATACTTTTCAAAGTCATTAAAAACTAGTAATGAAATTGGAATAGGTAATAAGATTGCTCCCCACATCACATAAAAAAGATCTAATTTAACAATATAGTTATGAATGAAAATAACCATAAAAACTAGAAATAAAAAACATGATAATACTATACTCAATTTCCTCACAGTTTTCTCCTATTGTTTATTTGTGTTAGGACGACTATTTTAATACAAATTAGCACCACATCATTATTTTTAGCACCCTTATCATTATTTTAGCACCCCTAAATTATGGCTTAGTTGAGTTTTCTTAATAAAAATTTATCGATTGTAGGATCTTTGTTTCAATAAATTGTGAGGTGTCTATCTAATGCGGGGGTAATCAAACACTATTATTAATGTTTATAATGAGTCCTAATCGGAAGTGTTAGATTTTTTAATTAACGCTTTTTAAAGTAATATCCTTCACGTCCCCACATGACTTTAATTGCTCTTTTAAGTTTGTTATCAAACCTAACTTTCTTTAATAATGGTCTCCCTCGAACACAAACTCCAATCTCATAGAATTCGTGTTCCGTGACTGTAAATATTATAATTGCAACATACTCAGGACCGTCATTTTCTATAATTGATTTAAAGTAAGTAAATAAGCAATCACCAGCATAAATTTTAATTTTATTATCATTGTATAATCTACTACATTCCTCGTTAATTTTAAAGAAAGTATCAAATTGTTCTTCAAAGTCTCTATCTTTAATTGTGTTGTACTGTTTTACAAATTTATCCAATAATTTGATTGTTTCTCTCTGTTCATAAGTTGTTGTAATAGTAGAAATATCGAAAACTTTCTTTAAAGATCCTTGTATAACTTCTGAGGCAGTAAAAATATTTTTTCCGCATTTTCCTAAATAGAGATTTTTATTCGCGTAGTACTTCTCTAAACTCAACACCTTAAATGCGAACTGTGATCCTATAAGATGCAAAATTTTTGATTCAACAAGCACTTTTTTATCCTCTATCAAATCAGATAAAAAATCTATTGCCTCATAATTGTCAAGATGCCAATGTGTAAATTGCTTTACCCTACTGTCAAAATAAATCACGGTTTCTTTATATTGATTTTCAAAGACTATCGTAAGTTTCAAATGATGATGTAATATTACAATAACAATGTCATTCTCTGAATCTATATTAGAATTCAAGAATTTACTGGATTCTATTCTATTGTAAAGATGAGCTAAATCCTCTTTAAGTTTTTGATAGTATTTTTCATCTTCTTTTTTCATTTCATCATCTCTTTTCTTGCCATTTATATTATAGATATTATAACATTTATTTCTAGATTTAACATATTGCTATTATTAGTGATTAGTAAAAACCTAAAATATTATATTGTACTAGTTTATCAATAGCGATGAAATAAATTTGATAAAACTATCTCTTATCGATAAAATTTTCATATCAATCGTTTAAATAGTTATGTTATCGTGTGAATAGTTATGTAATCGATCAAATGATTGATCATGGATTTCAATAAACAATGAAATAGTCATATTGTTAACTACTTTAGGACTCTTGGAATTTTACATATAGGGAGAAAATCCCCTTTCTGCATGAAAAAAAGGCTTGATACAATTGTATCAAACCTATGCTTTCAATATGTCTAAGGTAAAGAGTTATGATACAATTTTAGCACCTTTGATTCAAATCGTATAAATTTTTAGCACCCCTACCTCAAATCGTGTAATTTTTTAGCACCCTAATATTATGGCTTAACAAAGGGAATTTTTAAATGTGACTGTTTAATTTAACCTATACTTCCAATTTACTTGGATCCATTTTGTTTATTGAGATATTCTTTAAAAAACTCAATTGAGTCAAAATCTTGTTTTGTTACCCTGTTATGATAGTAATCAAATGCTTCATTAATGAATTCATATAAATCGACTTTACTCGAGAAATTCCTATACTCCAAATATCCATCAGGACTATATTTGCTTTCTGGAACAAAACTATCAAACAACAACATTAATCCTTCTTCATTAAATATACACTGAAACCAAGTGTTTTTATATTCTCCTTCGTAATGTATTTCGATACCCTTTTTAAAATTTCGATAAAATCTATGTTTCATGAATACAGGTAAACGATTCAATAAGGCAGATTCAATAGAGCCATATATTGCATCCTTTAATATTTCAGAAAACATTGATTGATTGATTTTGAAATACTCATCAGCTTGTTCTTCAAACTTTTTTTGTCTGGGTTTATAACGTTTTTTTATTTTTTCACCATAAATGTTTCCAGTCTGCATTAATAAGTGAATGTAATCTGGTACATCAGTCTGATAAATACTATTTAAATTAACCTCTATTTTTTGATCAATTTCTTCACTATCAATAACATCATATCCTTGATTTCTAATCTGAGCATCGATATTATAATAGTGCTTCTTATCTTTTGACATTGCAGAATAATGATATGATCCACGATCTTTTATTACTATGAAATACCAGTCAGTATTGTCGTATATAGATACTGTATTGCCAAAAGCTTTTTTATCAAGGAAATATCTTATCCTCTTCATGTGAAATCCTCCATTACAATGAATATGCTACAGGGGTTAAAACTAATTTAAGCACCGTTATAACGAAATCGTGTTAATTGTTAACACAATATCCTTTTCGCTCTAACTTGTCAGATGATGATAACCTAATTCTTCAATGTAATACCATATACTTCATTGTAAATATTAATTTCTTTGTATATGCATTGACCAATAAGTGATATATAATTCCTATTTGATGAAATATCCTTGATGTCATATTTGCTAAAAGATTTTAAAGCTAGAAATCCATCTGAAAAATACCTTCCACCACGAATTTCAGACTGAACTGTAGAAAATTTGTCTGTAATGTAAACATCCCAATCTCCTCTTTGAACTAATAAAATAAAATTGATACAACTGCAATCATTGTAGAAACTTGCGCAATAAACCGGTCCATAATAAAAGAATTTGTTATTCTCATCAACCGCATTTTTAAATTCAGTATAATTGAATCTAAAATCGTAATCTACTAGCAAAAATCTAAAAGACTCTTGAAATAAAGTTTTATAGTCCCCTGTCCAACTAATATATCTTCTATGTTTTTCAATGCATTTGTTTTTGAACTCATCGTTTAAAATAAATATTTCTTCAGTTCCCTTTTGATATTTGGTAGCAAATACATATACAATATTTTCGTGTAAAACTTTGTAAATAGTCATTTTCTTAATCTTTTGTATGAAGTAAAACATCCAGAAATTTTTCTTGAGTTCAATCCATACTTCATTATTTATAATTTTGCAGAGTTCCTTTTCTGCTTTACATAATTTGCTCATTAACAAAAATTCCTTTCTTTGAGATTGCTAGATTTTTACACTTTTATCCACAATCATTTGCTTAAAACATACATAAAAAATTAATACATAACTTTCTTACTCTGATTAACTTTCAATATTACAAAACTAGTGATTATCAATCTCTATAGACATAGACTAATGAATCGCCTATATATTTATTTATCTCTCTCCATTTTAGAGACTTAGCTTTTATCCATGTTAACCAGTTTGAGTTTTTATCTAGTTCATCAATTTTTAAATCTGGTGAGTTAGCGAAATAAATCTGTTTACCTATTATCTTCAAAAGCAACCCACTTATAATAGAGTCATATTCTTCATTTGCTGGAACAAGATTAAAACGTTCTACTCCATCAAATAAAAATTCTATAACAGAGTGTTCTTTGTTTTGCTTTTGAATAATCATATATACTTGTCTAATGTCATCAATTGGCTTCATCCTTGAATCATCACCTACATAAGATCCACTAATATATTTTACCTCTTTAATGCAAGCATCATAAAAATACCCAAAAAGAATTGAAACATATTCGATATCCTTTTCGTTGTTTATGCTGTTCCATTGTTGTTCCATGTTAGATTTCTCCCAATTATAAAGCCTATTAAGTTACTTCAAATTTGATCTATGCGGAATGTTTATTATTATTATAACATTTCTATTGATAAATTCCATCACGACTGGAGATATCAGTATACATACGAATTGCATTTATAGCGTAATTCATATAAAGTTTTGGTAATCGTGTAAAAATTTTAGCACCCCCCTCTCAAATCGTGTAGATTTTTAGCACCCCCTCTTTATATCGTGTAGAAATTTTAGCACCCCTAACTCATATCGTGTAGAAACTGAAGTTGAAGTTGCAAATTGGTTATAAGTTTCAGCTGTTAAAATATACTCACTACGTAAAAAAACGTAGTAAATGACTATAAATTGGCATTCTTTTGCTGTTTTGTAAAGGTCAAATATTAACACTCTAGTCATTTAGGGTGTTTTTTTATATCCTAAGGTCATGAAACGAGGAAAATACACATGGGAAAACATTATACAGACCGAGACAGACTCGATACTGTGAAGAAATACAGACTTTCAGGATTAACCATGAGCGATTACGCAAGACAAGAGCATATCAACAGATCAACCATCAAAGACTGGGTCGCAGCTTATAATCACTTACAAGGTGATTTTATACGTATAGACAATCTGGATTCAAGACCAGGAGCTTTAATGGATGAAGATGACATGCGGGTTAATCTTTTGAAGGATGATGAAGTCACGAAGAAATCGACACACTTCACACGCTTTGATCATTCCATCGTCGTGATTGAAACCAAAGAGATGAAGATTACGACCTCGCTAGAACAAGCTTTAAAGATTGTAGGACTGATCTATGATCGATTATAAAGGGATTAAGAAAATCTACTTTTATACCAAAGAGATCGATATGAGAGCTGGGATGCACAAATTTCAGATACTTCTGTGCTGTAACTTCACACCCGTAGAGATGATGCATACCTTATTTGTCTTCTGCTCAAAGGATAGGAAGACCATCAAAATCTATTATGAGGATGATTATGGAGCATGGCTTTTAATCAATAAGATTACTTTCACGAAGTTTAAATGGCCTGAGAGAACAAGAACAGGTGGGTATCAGGTCTCAGATTTAAAACACATCTTAAGAGGTTTAAAGATTATGGAAGAGAAAAACAAAGAAATCGGGTATTGATTAAAATAGTTACTATATACTATGTATATAGTAAAAGTTATAAATATGTGCTATACTAGGTGTATGAACCTTAAAGAAGCGTTAAAAGAGATCAAGCGTCTTGAAAAACTTAATCACGATTTATCCAATGAACACGAGATGACGCTTCGTCTTCTTTTTGAAGCGAATGAAAAACTTAATCTACTTCTTAAGGATAAGGAAAACGTTATTGAAAAATATACGATCGAACGTATCAAGAAATTTATCCCTCAGACAGAGGTGATGAAACCTGTGATTATCAATGAAGTTGAAGGATTAGTTAAAGAGAAAAAGGTTAGAAAAGAAAAATCTAAAAACTTTGAAAACTTTGATTTTGAACGACACGTGAGTGAAACCAAATACGAAAAGCCAGATATCGATGCATGTCCATCCTGTGGACATGATTTAAGTATCGCTTCAGAAAAGATTCGTTATGTGGTTGAGTCTATTCCAGCAACCCTTAGAGTAACAAAAATCATAAAGCAAAGCTGCAAGTGCAGCGTCTGTAATCCTAAGGATAATCAAATTTACTATCCGCTTTCATCGTCTTTATTTCCAGGTAGCATCATGACGCATTCTTTCGCATCTTTTATTGCTTATCATAAATACGAGTTAGGGATTCCTTTTGAACACCTAGCAAGACACATCAAAGAGACCTTGGATATTGAGATTTCAAAACAAAATCTAGCGCTTTATATGGCGAAGATGGCAAACATCTTAGCACCTATCTATCATCAGATGAAAGATGATTTACTGCATAATCAAGTCAGAGTGATTCACGCAGATGAAACCACTTTATCCATCAGCAAGCGTCCAGAAAGCGACTTGGATCGTAAGAAAAGCTATGTCTATGTGTATACATCAAGTTATTATGATCAACAGATCGCGATTTATGACTTTCATGAATCAAGAAGAATTGACCGGATGGCAGCTTGGTTATCGGATTATGAAGGCGTGGTCGTGTGTGATGACTATGCAGGATACACCAAACTCAAGAAAGATAACCAAAAGATTAAACTGCAAAGGTGTTTCGCGCATGTGAGAAGACGCTTCGCAGACATCGTCAAAACCTTACCTGAAGAAAACGTATCAAGCAGTTACGCAAAAAAGATATTGGATATCATCGGTAAACTCTTTTATCTAGAGTTGATCTATAAAAAGGAAAAGCTGATCGCATCAGAAATTTTAGCTCGACGCAACAAAGAGCATCCTCCCATCTTAAAAGAACTGGAAGAACTTCTTTTTAACCCTGTCTATAAACCCGGATCCGCTTTAGAGGGTGCAGTGAACTACGCGAAGAAGGTCTGGCCAGAACTAACGACCTATCTGACATCTGGATATATTGAGATCTCCAATAATATCGCTGAGAGAGCTGTGAAACCATTCGTGATCAATCGAAAGGTCTTTATGACGTCAGGTTCATATGATGGAGCGAGATACACAACGCTACTTTTTTCGATGATTAGAACAGCACGTATGAATGATTTAAATGTTTCAAGGTATTTAGAATATGTTCTAGATCATATTCAAACAAAGGATATCAAAGATCTACTTCCTTACTCATCAAAACTTGATAAGTCGCTTAGAAACACATAAAATCCGCCATTTTCCACCAGGTGAGATTTAAACTCCCTATACAAAAACACCACCTAGAGCAATCCTCTAAGTGGTTTTCTTTTGATACAGTGTTAATATTTGACGTTTACG
>JAHIRQ010000003.1 GCA_018818645.1 Bacillota bacterium | reverse complement strand
TTAGTTCTAGTTATGCTCGCAGATACGATCGAATATGGCCAATGGAAATTAGGAACTAGAAACGAAAGTGTTGTCTTCGCAATTAACCCATTTGTAACAAAGCTAGCTACAGCCGTTCAAACATTTGTCGTCACACTGACTTTAGCAGCATCTGGATTAAATAGCGGTGTGATTCAGCCACTGACTCAAGCAAAGAAGGATAATCCCAATTTAACTACAGAACAAGCTAGAGCATTAATCGCATCTAATGTATCGCCAGAGATGTTATTAGGTTTAAGACTATCAATGATTATTATCCCACTTCTTTTAATACTTTTATCATATTTCATATATAGATGGAAGTATAAAATTGATACAAAGTTCTATCAACAAATCACTTCTGATTTAACGGATAGAATTATGAGTGGGGACTTATAGGTATAAATAAAAGAGGAAAATGAATTCCTCTTTTATTTTAATTTTCGATTGACCTGGATTTTTTCTAATTCTTCTTTAGAAAATAAATACTTTTTCCCACAAAAATGACATTCTATTTCAGCCTTTTCATCCTCATGAATAATCTCATGAAGTGTATCTTCATCTAAAGCAGATAAAGACTTGATAAAGCCATCTTTAGAACAATTACATGTATAACTAATATCAGATTTCCTTAATATTTGTTCAGTTCCTTGTGCGAGAATTGTTAATATTTCTTCAGGTGTTTTACCCTCTTGAATCAAAGTACTCATTGGGGGAATTGTTTGGATTATTCTCTCAACTTCACCAATCGTTTCTTCCCTACATTCTGGCATAACCTGTAAGATGTAACCACCACTTGCAAGTACTGTCTGATCTATATTGACTAATACACCAACTCCAACTGAAGATGGAATTTGTTCAGAAAGAGCGAAGTAATATGTGAAGTCATCACCGATTTCTCCGGTTTGAAGCTCTGAGGATGATGTGAAGTAATCCTTCATTAATAAATCTTTCGTCACATGCAAGAATCCATTTCCAACTGCACCGCCAACATTCAGCTTTCCTTTTTTAGGACCTTCTTCATATTTAAGGTAAACATTTGGATTTTGAATTTCTCCTCTAACCTCACCTTTAGAATTCGCTTCAACGAGCATCATTCCAATAGGACCATCACCTTTGATTCTTAAGGTCAGTTTCTCTTCATTCTTATACATAAGTCCCATCATCGCGGATACTGTTAAAAAGCGACCTAGAGCTGCAGTAGCAGTTGGCCATGTGTTATGTATTCTTCTCGCTTCCTCAACCAGATTGGTGGATGAAGCGACATATATTCTAATGGTTTTGTTATAAGCATAGCTAATAATTGCGTAATCTTTCATCTTTTTTACCTCACCACTCAATTGTAGCATAATTGAAAGTTCTTCAAGTCTATGATACAATGAATCGGGTGATTTTGATGTCTTTTAAAATAGGAAACTTAGAAATAGAAAATAAAATAATACTTGCTCCAATGGCTGGTGTATCGAATAGTCCTTTTCGTATTTTATCGAGAACTTATGGAGCTGGTCTTGTTTTTGCTGAGATGGTTTCAGACAAAGGTCTTTTATACAATAATGAAAAGACAGTAAAGCTTCTTTATATGACAGATGTTGAAAAACCAATGGCACAACAGGTATTCGGATCTGATTTAAAAACCATGGTTGAAGCAGCAATGTATATTGAAAAAAACTCGAATTGCGATATTATTGATATCAATATGGGATGTCCTGTGCCTAAAGTTGCCATTAAGGCACAAGCTGGGGCATCACTCATGAAGAATCCTGATATGATTTATCAAATCGTGAGTGAAATTGTAAAAAAAGTGAAGAAGCCAGTTACTGTAAAAATAAGAAGTGGATGGGATCACAATACAGTGAATGCTGTTGAAGTTGCTAAAAGAATAGAACAAGCAGGAGCAAGTGCAATTACTGTTCATGCTAGAACACGCGCTCAAGGATATGGTGGGTTAGCAGATTTAGATGTGATTAAAGCGGTGAAAGAAGCGGTAAGCATTCCAGTGATTGGTAATGGAGATGTTGTTGATGGTCCGTCTGCAAAAAGAATGCTTGAGTATACAAAATGTGACGCAGTCATGATTGGTAGAGCAGCTTTAGGAAATCCTTGGATTTTTAGAGAAATAGATGCGTATTTAAAAGATGGTACAATCTTAGATAGACCAACACATCAAGAGATTAAAAAGATGATGATTGAGCATTTAAATGCTTTAGCAGAATTAAAGGGTGAATATACAGCAATTTTAGAAATGAGAAGCCATGGTCCTTGGTATTTAAAGGGAATTGAGCATGCATCACAATTAAGAAAACAGCTTTCACAGACAAAATCAAAAGCTGAGTTTATAAGTCATATCGAAGCATTCTTCGATTAGACGATAAGGAAGAGTATCGAAGTGGTTATAACGAGCTGCCCTCGAAATGCAGTTACCCTCATAAGGGGTACGTGGGTTCGAATCCCATCTCTTCCGCCATTTGATCTTTTAGAGTAGTTGAGAGTTCTCACCTACTAAAAACATAGATAATCAAAAAGAATAGGAGATATGTGATTTTTTCACATTGAAAAACAAATGATATTTGTACTTGGAATCTATTACATCATTATTTCTATCATTGTGACAGCATTTCAACTTGCTCTAGCCTTTGGAGCACCCTTAGGGAAGTTCGCCAATGGTGGAAAGTTTCCTGGAAGTCTACCCAAGAATATGAGGTTTTTGCCATTCATCCAAATTGCTATCTTATGGTTTTTCCTATATATTGTATTGATCAAAACTGAAATCATCAGCAACCAACCAGTCTCTATTGGTTCGATTGGTATTTGGTTTGTTGTCGTATTCTTCTTTTTAGGTTCTATTCTAAACCTAATCACACCTAGCAAGCCAGAACGAATGGTTTGGGGTCCAATCAATGTTTTAACCTTCATTTCTGTTTTAATAATCGCGATACTATAACTTGTTTTAAAGGAGCTTGAATTTGAGACTAATTGAGGATTTTGACAAAAAGAATTATGATGAATGTGAGAAGCTCTTTCACAGGAAAGCAGTTCGAGCAATCATTATTAAAGATGGTAAGCTTGCGATGATTCGAAGTGAAAAATTTGGTGAATATAAATTTCCTGGTGGTGGTACTGAGGATGGGGAATCTGATATTGATACCCTAATTAGAGAAACTAGAGAAGAATCAGGTCTCAATATCATCAAAGAGAGTGTTGAACCTTATGGGATGATGATGGAAAAAAGAAAGTCAGTATTCGATCCAGAATTTATCTTTCAAATGGAATCATACTATTATTTATGCGAGGTAACAGAAGAACTATCAGAAACCAATCTTGATGACTATGAAGTAGAATATGGATATAAGCTTCATTACATTTCCATCGATGAAGCAATTCGAAATAATGAAAATGCATTTGTACACAAGGAAACAGCAACTTGGATTGAAAGAGAACTATGCGTTTTAAAGGATATTAAAAATAATTTACTTTAGGAGTTTTCATGAACTTATATGAGGGATACTTAAATTATTTAAATCATCATGAGTGGTTAATATTTCAAGATGAACATGAAGTGATTGAGTATCGCTTTTTTGGTAATGGGAATAAAATAATTTTAATGTTATTAGGAAGTAGTATGTTTTCTAGCGATGCCTACTATAAACTTTTAGAGGGATTAGAAGATGATTATCAAATCATCACCATTAAATACCCGAAAACAAAAACTACAATCGCTCATATCGTTCAAAGAATTACTCTTCTAATCAATCATCTTTCAATAGAACCAGTTTATGTTTTAGGTGCGAGTCATGGTGGTGGTCTTGCTCAAGCATTTGCTAAAGAGCATAAAGAAAAAGTAGCAGGATTAATTCTTTATAATACACTTACGAAAACGAAACATATGAACACACATAGTAGCGATGTTATTGCTCAAGTTTTAGAGGCTATTGAACAGCTGAAGGAACTCAGAAAACTCATGCCACTATCCTCTATTAAGGAAGCGTTACTTGCACAAATAGAAGAAGTTCTAGAAGATAAAAACGATATTGAACTATTTGAATATTTGATTAGTGATTACTCAGATGAAGATGAAAAACTTCAAATGGATTTAATAAAGGACCTTTTGTCTAACTACGAGTTTGAAAAAAATGATTTTGATTATTTAAGTGATTTGGTCATGGTTTTATATGGTCATGATGATGACCCGTTTGGTGGAACTGAATTGATTGAGTCACTGGTTGAAGTTTTAACAAATCCTAGGTTGGAATTTATTGAGTCTGACAGGTTTAGTCTAGTCCTCGACCCAAGTGAAATGATTGTAAAAATTAAAGACTTTATCAAATGAAAAAAGCGCTTATTGAGCGCTTTTCTCTTGTTTAACAATTAAGTATTTCTTATAAAGTAATGCTTGTTCAGGGGTCAAAATTGTTTTAACAAAAGTACCATCGTCTTCATATCTAGTTTCTAGTATTGTGTTATTTTCTTTGAGCTTAGAATAGATATGACCTTGATCAAATGGAATCTTCAAGTAATGAATTCTATTGGTTTTGTAAAGGTGTCCATAGATTGTGTCAACCAATTGATCGATATTTTCCTTTGTCCTATTCGATACAAATATATAGTCTTCATGAACAGGTGGAGTCGATAATGCAATCTCTTTTTTAGTTAAAACAAGTAACCGTTCAATATGATCTGCACCAATTTCTGCAAGTACTTCCTTGGTTGTGTCTATTTGAAGTTGGTTGAAATAACAACCATCTACAATATGAAGAAGAAGATCTGCGTGAACGACATCAGCTAATGTTGATTCAAATGAACGAATCAGTTCATGGGGAAGCTTGGATACAAACCCAACGGTATCAATTAATATAAATGGGGGGTTATTATCCTTTTGAAGTCTCTTCGCTTTTGTATCTAATGTTGCAAATAGCATATCTTTTTCAAATACTGGATCTGAATCGTGATGCATATAGCTTGATAGTGAGTTCATAATTGATGATTTACCAGCGTTAGTATAACCAACTAAAGCAACTACTGGAATTTGAGATTTGTTTCTTTGTTTTCTTGAAACATTCTTTTCAGCTTTAATTTTCTCTAATTCTTTTTTAATAAATGATATTTCATCGACTAAGCGACGTCTATCCATTTCTAATTTGGTTTCACCAGGCCCCTTAGCATTGTATGAACCACCACCTTGTCTTGATAGTGAGTTTCCCATACCAATAAGTCTAGGTAATAAATACATCTTTTGAGCAAGTGATACTTCAAGTACTGCTTCTTTAGATTGTGCACGTTCTGCAAATATAGAAAGGATTAGAAAGCTTCTATCAATGACTTGAACTTCAAGTTCTTTTTCTAAGTTTTTGATTTGTGCGGGTGACAATGTATCGTCAAAGATCACGATATCAATGGATAAGACGTTAATAATTGTCTTAATCTCTTGGACCTTTCCACTACCTATATAGTAGCGTGGTGAAATGGTTTTTGCGTTCTGGATAATTTTATCCTTGGTTTGAATTTGTAAAGCTAGTGCTAGATGCTCTAACTCATCTAACGATCTTTTTGTTTCTTCTGTAGTCTCTTTATAACTGAGACCGACTAATAATGCTTGATCCATATATACCTCTTGTTTCTCTATCATCTAGATAGGCTAGACTAAAATGTCTTCTGATACGAACTGTCTAAAAGACTTTCAATTTGCCTAAGGATCAATTAAGTTCTGGATTTTATTTTTTATCATTTAAAATCAAATACCTACTAATCTTTGAGGGCAAATTATACATTTAAATTTCTACGCAGTTTCATGTACATTTCGATACCTCCTCGAATATATTGAAAAAATTATGATTTCTCCAACACTACCATTATAGACTGTAACATAAAAAAACTCAATCTTTCAATGAATATAGATTAAAAGAATTCTTTTAAAGGGATATGTTTCATTCGACATTTTATTTAATCACTTGAAGTTGTTATGATATAATAGATTTAGTAAAAAGGAGTGCGATGATATGATATTCGGGGTAGAAATTTGGAAAGTAGTTGTTGACGCTTATATCGTATGGGTCCTTGCTGTTTTCCTGGTTAAATTTTTAGTTTCTAATAAGAGAATGCTTTCCATAGCAATCACTTTTTTGTTTGTTTATCTACTCGCATTTTTAGCCAATGTCTTAGATCTTTTGGTCAGCACAGTATTTTTAAATTATCTTCAGGAATGGATGCCTATACTAATGATTGTGATTATGGCCCCAGATATCAGAAGATCATTAGAAATCGTATGGAAATCAGATTCAAGAAATGAAATGGTAGTCATGGGTAGTGAAAGAACCAAGCAGTCCATTATTGAAGCTGCTATGTATCTTTCCTCTCAACAAATTGGTGCCTTGATTACGATTGAAAAACATAACACATTGGATCAATATGCTGAACGCGCAATCATTATGAATAGTGAAGTTTCTAAGGAACTTTTAATTAATATTTTTACACCCAATACTCCATTACATGATGGAGCGGTCATTATTAGAGGAGATTTAATTGTCTGTGCTGGTGCATATTTTGTACTATCAGATAATCAAAACTTTGAAAAAACTACTGGTTCAAGACATCGTGCAGGCTTAGGTATTAGTGAAATTACAGATAGCTTAACAGTCATCGTATCAGAAGAAACAGGTAATGTTTCAATCGCTGTTGAAGGTATTATGTTAAAGATTAATGATAGAGACAAATTGATGGAATACATCAATATGTTCATGAAGTAGGGGGTATATGATGATTAAGAAAATATTGACTTTATTATTTGAACCCTTAAAGGCATTTGCCAATAGAAATTTAGCAGAAAAGATATCCATTTACTTTAATAAGAATAAATGGATGACTTATGTAATAGCCTTAATTTTTACGTTAATTATCATCTTTTTAGGATATTCAATATCGGGTTTACTTCCAGAGTAGAGGGGTAGTCATTCATGCTACAGCATCCAATTTATCCTTTGATTATTACTGTATTTTGTCTATTTTTAGTAATTATTCAAAGCATACAATCTGAAAAAGTTTTGAAAAATCGATTGATTATCGCTTTTTTTAACATTACCATCGCAGTGATGGTTTTTGTTATTTACCAACAAATGATTATTGGAAATGAACTTTATGAAACTATTTATATCGGTTTCAATTTCTTCGTGTATTTGGTTTTCTTGTTGATTTTATATTCAACATTTAAAACTGCAATCCTAAAAGCTAACCACTATCAATTATTTGTCAAGTCGATTAAAAACAGTAGATGGAACTCATATTATGTAGTCGATGCGAGAGAAAGAATTAAGGATATGTCTTCGAGTTTATTAAATGAACTTAATCTTGAAAAAGAAGATATTATTGGAAAGAAATTTTTTAGTGTCTTAAATAAATCTATTCGTTTCACAAAAATGAATGGACAAGAAATAAACAATAGAGCATTAGAAAATTATTATATCAACTACAAAGAAAATGCGAAACCTGGAGATTCAGAGATCCAAGAATTAACATTCTTAAACTTTGATGGGAATCCTGTGATACTTCATATGGTGATGCAGCCAGTCTATGCACTTGGGAAATATAAGGGTAGAATTTGTGTAGGTGAAAAGAAAACAGATTTTGATTTACTCGCTGTTGAAAAGGAATTAAATGAAAGAAGTACTGAACTTGAAAGTATTAGACATAAATTTATCGCGACACTTGAAATCAGTGAAGAAGGTTTGTTCTATATCGACTTAGATGAAAGAACGATTTGGGCAAGTGATGCTTTAGTTCACATGCTTGCATTGCCTGGAAACACCTTAGACTTAACAGATTTTAGAAGGATGATAGAAGCTGAAGATTTAAAGAAGTATTTAGCCTTATTGGGCGATTTAACAATGAATAAAAAACAGTACTCTATCTCATATCGCATCATGGTTAATGGCAGATATATGTGGTTCAAAGAAAAGGGGAAAAGACTATTTGAGGATACGCATAGTGCAGTCATTATGGGAACACTAAACCCAATGAAGACTAAGCATTATCTTGCAAGTAATATTGATGAATTGGATCGATTAAAAGATCATAACGATATGCTAGTCTCCATGAACAAGCTATTTAAAGAAAATAGATATTTCCAACTCGTTTTAATTCGCTTGAAGAATATGCCTAAGATTAACCAAACGCAAGGTAGAGAAATAGGAAATATGCTGATGGCTGAATATATTAAGAAACTGAGAACAACTTTCGTTACTGAAAGTGGAGATATCTTTAGAGTTTCTGGTATTGAATTTGCAATTACAATTACCGATCCTAGAAAGATGGATGTTTTAGCCAATGGAATTAAATCCAATAGAACATTCTTAAATCTTGTCATGCAGTATGGTTCAATTTCTGTTGAACTAGAAGTCTTTGCAGGGATTGCAATTGGTGGAAGTGATGCACATGATGAGCATAAACTTTATCAAGCTGCAAATCAAGCATTAACAATTTCTGAAAACCCACAGTTTAATGCACATGGGTGCTACTATAAGGATATTGCATCATGATGAAGAATGAAATTCGGAAATTGATGTTTGAAAAAAGAAATCTAGCCAATATTGAAGACCTAAAAGAATCAAGTCTAAATATCATCAATCAAATTCAAAAAGATCCGAATTATCATCATTCGAAAGTCATCGCTATATTCTATCCAATGGAACGTGAAGTCAATCTATTAGGATTACTCCATGATTCAAAAATCTACTGTTTTCCAAAAGTAACCAAAGAAGGACTTCATTTTTACAAGTATGATCCCAATATAACATTTATTCAAAGTAATTTTGGTGTGATGGAGCCAGCCGATGGAATCATTGTTGATGATATCATCGATTACATGTGTACTCCAGCACTTGCTATATCAAAGGAACACTACCGAATTGGTTATGGTAAAGGTTATTACGATCAATTTTTAACAAAGCATAGACCAAAGTATGTCGTGGGCGTCATCTTTAAATTTCAAGAATTAAAAGAACTCCCATATGACTCATTTGATCAGAAACTAGATTATTACATCAAGGGGTAATTATGAATACTGCTTTAATTGTTGCTGCTGGTACAGGTAGTAGAGCACAACTCAATCAATCAAAGATTTTATATAAAATTAACGGGAAGCCTTTATTTAAATATTCCCTAGATTTGTTTTTATCTTTAGGTCATCAAATTGTTTTGGTTGTTTCTAAAGAAGATCTTAATGAAATTAGAAAATATATCACTGATGATATTAAATTGGTTTTAGGTGGTAAAACCAGAGGCGAAAGTGTAATGAATGGGTTGAAGGAAGTTCAAACACCCTATGTCTATATTCACGATGCAGCAAGACCATTGATTACCAAAGAAGCAATTATGGATATTGAAAAAGCATTACAGTATCACGATGCTGTATTATTAGCAGAAAAATTGACCTCAGCTCTAAAAAAATATAGTGATAAAGAACTAACTTCAATCAATAGAGATGATTATATCCTAGCTCAAACACCACAAGCATTTTTAACGGAAAAGATTCGATACGCTTATATTCGTAACGATATCAATTACGTAGATGATATATCCTTGTATCAAGCATTTTATCCAGATGATAAAGTTAAGGTTGTGATCAATTCAGAACCTAACATTAAGGCGACTTACCCACAAGATTTTTCATTCATAAAAATGATTTTAAAGGAAAGGGATGAAAATTTGAGAATTGGACATAGTTTTGATATCCATCAACTGGTTGATGATAGACCTCTCATTCTTGGAGGACTTCATATTCCTTATGAAAAGGGATTATTAGGACACAGTGATGCAGATGTCCTACTTCACGCAATTGCTGAAGCGATGCTAGGTGCATTAGCTTTAGGAGATCTAGGCTCATTTTATCCAGATACAGACCCTGCATATAAAGATATCGATTCAAAAAGAATATTAAAGGAAACATACGATTTGATTAGACAAAAGGGATATGAAATTGGTAATATAGATGCGACTGTATATGCAGAACTACCAAAGCTTAACCCCCACATCAAAAATATAAAAGAAAACATCAGTAAACTCTTAACAATCAGAGAAGATCAAATTTCAGTGAAAGCAACCACCTATGAAAAAATGGATGCTATTGGTGAACAAAAAGCGATCGCCTCAGAGGCAGTGGTTATACTGAAGAAGGTGTAATGATGATTATAGATACAGATTTTGGACAATTTGAACTCATTAAAAACCATCGAGATGCATTCGATCTTTTGAAGTTTAATGAGCGTTATGTAGATGTCGCATTCGATAGATACACATATTTAGTGGGTGACATGTCATCTTCTATGCTTAGAATTAAAGGATTTAACTCTGACCCCAAAAGTCCGAATGGATATAAAAGAATTCCTGACTATTTAAATGAATCCTGTAATATGAATTGTGGGCATTATGTTTTAAAGCGCATTAAGCCAGCAACTACTGATTAAATCGTTTGAAGTAAACATTCAAATGATATATACTATGTATGCAAAGGAATGGTGAGGAACAATGGATGATACAAAACAACAAGTTTTAGACTTGATTCATAAGGTAAGACCCTATTTACAAAGAGACGGTGGAGACATCGAAGTTATCAATGTCGAAGATGGCATTGTCTATGTAAAGATGCTTGGTGCGTGTGATGGATGTATGGCGCTAGATGTAACCTTGAAACAAGGTATTGAAACCATGCTTCTAGAAAATGTACCTGGTGTAATAGCTGTCGTTACAGTAGATTAAGATTAAACGACCTTTTGGTCGTTTTTTTACATAAAAAAAGATAAGAGGTACTGATTATGAAAAGAAACATAGGTTTAGTTGTTGATTCAACGTTTGGCTTTGATAAAAAATATGCTGAAGAAAATGACATCACGATTGTTCCACTTAAAGTGATTATTGAAGACAAGGAATATGTAGATGGCAATATTGCCCCTGAAATCATTTACAATGCACTTTATGAAAAGAAGGATGTAAAAACGAGTCAACCTTCACCAGAACAGTTTATCAAGGCTTTTGAGGATCAACTCACTAGATATCAACAAGTCATTTGTATGACGATATCAAAATCACTTTCAGGTACATTTAACAGCGCGAATTTAGGAAAGACGATTTTAGAGAATGAAAACATTTATATAGTGGATTCTGAATCTAACATCAATGGAGCGGCGTATCTTGCGGAAAAATTGATGGAATATCTAAATGAAGGTCATCACATTTCAGATGCTTTAGGTTATTTAGATGAAATTAAAGAAAAGGGCTCTTTGGTCTTTACTGTAGACAATCTTCAATATCTCGTTAAAAGTGGTCGAATTAGTAAAGTTTCTGCATTGATTGGAAATGTGTTGAAGATTAAACCTATCTTAAGATTTGAAAAAGGTGCTTTAGGATTAGAAAATAAGGTCAGAGGATTTAACAACGTTATTGCATATCTAGTTAAAGAAGTACACAAGATTATTGAAAATGGAAAAGCAATTGTTCGAATTGCTTATGTTGATAAGAGTGTTGAAGCGAAAATGCTAGAACATGAGATTTATCAGATAGGTGAGAATGTTGATGTTAAAATAACTGGTATTATTAGTCCTGTTGTATCCGCACATGTTGGACCTGGTGGACTAGGAATCTATCTTACACTCGCATAACGCAGGGAAACTTGCGTTTTTTTCTTATATTCATAGATGAAATCTAAAATATGATATAATGTGTACGAGGTTTTTGGATATGAAAATAAATGATCAAATTGTGTGTAAAATAACTGGAATACAATCTTATGGAGTCTTCGTCACCTACGAAGACTATTCTGGTCTTATTCACATTTCTGAGATCTCCGATCAGTTTGTACAATCCATTGAAGAAATACTATGTGTTGGAGATGAAGTAGAGGTTGTTGTATTAGAGATTGATGAAGAAAATAAACGACTTAAACTGAGCTATAAACAAGCAAACCCAATTCACCCAAAGATATCAAAGATGGTAAAAATTAAAATAGGATTCCATTCGTTAGCGAAAGCTTTACCGCATTGGATCGAAAAAACAAAGAAATAGAGGAAAAAAACATGGCACACATCGAATTAAATTTAAGTGACGTGCGCTCTTTTTTGAGTGCAGAACCAGAATCTTTACAAAAAAGAGTGAATGAAATACACAAAACGATTCATGAAAAAACAGGTTTAGGAAATGACTTCTTGGGCTGGGTAGATTTACCAAAAACTTATGATAAGGAAGAATATAAAAGAGTACTTGATGCAGCGAAAAGAATTAGAAAGCAAAGTCAAGTTTTAGTAGTTATCGGTATTGGTGGGTCCTATTTAGGAGCTAAAGCTGGTTTAGAATTCCTAAATGTTCCATTTAAGAAAAATAAACTAGAAATTGTCTTTGCAGGTCACCATATGAGTGGTTCATACCTAGCAAAGCTTGTTGAATATTTAAAGAATAAGAGATTTTCAATCAATGTCATCTCTAAATCAGGAACAACCACTGAACCTGCGATCGCTTTCCGTGTTCTAAAGAAAGAATTAGAAGAACGTTATGGTAAGGAAGAAGCTAAAAACAGAATCTATTCGACTACAGATCAAAAAAGAGGAGCACTCTATACAGTTTCGAAAGAAAATGGATATGAAATGTTTGTTATTCCCGATGATGTTGGTGGAAGATTTTCAGTGTTGACACCAGTAGGGTTATTACCACTTGAAGCCTCAGGAATTAATACAAAACAAATCTTAAAGGGTGCATTAGATGCCTATAAGAGATTCTCTAAACCTAATTTAGCCAATAACGAAGCTTATTTATATGCAGCAACACGCAATCTATTGTACAAATCAGGTAAAAAGATTGAAATGCTTGTTGGATATGAGCCTAATCTACTATTCTTAAATGAATGGTGGAAGCAATTATTTGGTGAATCTGAAGGAAAAGATCATAAAGGATTATTTGTAGCATCTGCTGGATTTTCAACAGATCTTCACTCACTAGGTCAATATATTCAAGAAGGAGAACGTCATCTATTTGAAACGGTCATCCAAGTATCGAATACCGGTGATGATGTTATGGTTCCAGAAGAAGAAAATGATTTGGATGAACTCAATTATCTAAAAGGTAAACCATTATCATTTGTGAATGCACAAGCATTAAAGGGCACGATGATGGCGCATCATGACGGTGAAGTTCCTAATATTTTACTAACAATCCCAACATTTGACGCATATACATTTGGCTATCTAGTTTATTTCTTTGAAAAAGCTTGCGCGATGTCAGCTTATATGATTGATGTGAATCCATTCAATCAACCAGGAGTTGAAGCATACAAGAAAAACATGTTTGCATTACTTGGTAAAAAAGGATACGAAAACATACTGAAGTAGGGAAATTGAATGAAAATAAAAAAGACTTATTCAGAATTGGAAACTGAAGCTCTAGGATATGAGCTTGGTTTACTTTTGAAAAATGAACCTAAAGTCGTTATCTTATTAGATGGCGACCTTGGATCAGGAAAAACTACATTTACAAAGGGACTGGCTAGAGCTATTGGCATCATCGATGTTGTCAATAGCCCTACTTATACCATTATGAAAAAATATAAGACACCAGATCGACTTAAGGTGCTATATCATCTAGATTTGTACCGACTCGAGGGTGTTGGTAGTGATTTTGATTTAGAAGAATATATTGACGGGTTAGGTATGATTGTTGTAGAGTGGCCTTATCAGGCAAATGAACTTCTACCTAAGGATTATCTTCTAGTCAATATTAAAAAATTAGGAATTAATGAAAGAGAGTTTACGTTGACATGTGTCGGTTATCCTTGTAAACGTGCGGTGCAATTCATATGAAAACATTATTTTTTGATGTTTCAACAAATGTTATGTATGTCGGTTACGCTAAGGATGATATCTTAGTGGATTTTTCGATTCGAATTGCACAAAGAGATCATGCTAAATATCTAGTTGATCGAATCGACTCTGTTTTAAAGAGAAATAAACTAACTCTTGATATGCTTGATGAAGTTATTATCGGATATGGACCAGGCTCTTATACAGGTATTCGGATTGCAGTAGTCGTTGGAAAGATGTTAGCCTATACGAAAAATATTAAACTAAAGACAATCAGTAGCTTATTTTTTATGACCTCAGGATATGTTGGTAAAATAGCTCCTTTAATTGATGCCAGAAGAGGTTATGTTTTTTGTGCAATCTACGATGGAGATAAAGTCATACTAGAAGATAGCTATAAAAAATTATCTGAACTATCAATCGATGAAAGATATAAGAATGCCCAAACCATTTTTATTGATGATCGAAGCTTTGAAATCAATCCTAAGAAGATTCGAATTCATTCAAAACTTGTTGAAAATCCTCATGATCTCGTTCCTAATTATTTAAGAAGAACAGAAGCGGAAACCAATTATGATCAGAAAAGCAACGATTAACGACATACCTTATTTAGTTAAAATTGAGAAAAAAGTATTCGAACAATCTCTAGGAGAAGACTTCCTATATGATGAGTTTATTCTAAATCCATTTGCACATTACTTTGTGTATGAAAAGAATAAGGAGATTGTGGGATATATTGGATTTCGTGCAATTGATAAGGAATCAGAAATGATGAATTTTTGTGTGAATCCTGAATATCATTCTCAAGGTATAGGATCTGAAATATTAGAATATTCGATAAACTACTTAAAGGATTTAAAGGTTAAAACAATTTTGCTAGAGGTCAGAAAAAGTAATAAAAAAGCTCAAGCTATTTATGAGAAATATGGCTTTCAGCAATCACATATCAGAAAAAATTACTATGGGTCAGAGGACGCATTGGTTTATATAAAGGAGGTGTAACGATGATTATACTTGCAGTTGAATCAAGCTGTGATGAATCCAGTGTTGCTATTGTTAAAGATGGCAAAGAAGTTTTATCACATATCATATTATCTCAAATTGATATCCATGCAATCTATGGCGGCGTCGTTCCGGAAATCGCTTCAAGAAACCATGTCGTTCATATGACTAGAGTATTTGAACAAGCATTATTAGAAGCAAATGTTACACCAAAAGATATCGATTTAGTTGCAGTCACTAAGGGACCTGGATTAATTGGATCACTACTTGTGGGTATTAATGCAGCGACTACATTTGCATTCGCACATCAATTACCTTTAATTGGAGTCAACCATCTTCACGGTCACATCTATGCAGCAAATATTGATCATGATATTAAATTTCCAGCTCTGGCACTTTTGGTGAGTGGTGGACATACTGAACTCATTTATATGAAGGGTCATATGGATTTCAAATTACTTGGGACAACCCTTGATGATGCAGTGGGTGAAGCCTATGATAAAGTGGCTAGAACATTAGGCCTACCCTACCCAGGAGGACCTATCGTTGACAAACTCGCACAAGACGGTAAAGATACCTATAACCTCCCTAGACCATTTTTAGATAGAGAAGCATATAACTTCAGTTTCTCAGGTTTAAAGAGTGCAGTCATCAACCTAGTGCACAATGCAGAGCAAAAGGGTGAGAAGGTTCGCACCAATGATATGTGTGCATCCTTTCAGGCGAGTGTCCTAGATGTTATTATTGATAAGACAAGACACGCTTCAGAATCTTTTGATATTAAGCAAATTATTATCTCTGGTGGAGTAGCAGCAAACAAGGGATTAAGAAATAGAATTTATAATGAAATTCCAAATAAAGAAATCATTATACCGAAAATGGAATATTGCACAGATAATGCAGCAATGATTGGTGCAGCAGCTTATCATCAATTCTTAATAGAAGGAGCACTGCCCAATTATTTACTTGGTGGAGAGTCTACCTTGAATATCGAAAATAAATAACCGTTCAGGTTATTTTTTTTATAATTAATAGTATAATACAATTAGAATACCCAGTCTACCTTTTACATAATTCATATTCTATATGTAAATAGAAAAAAGGGTATATAATGTATTTCAAGCAGTAATTCAATTTTCAGTCAAAAGAAATGCGAAAATATTGTATTTTATTTAGTAAAAGAATAATATAAATATAACAAGGGAGTGATTTATATGAAGTTTTTGTTTAAATTGATTGTATTGCCTATTTTATCGATTGTTGCAATTCCCCTTATCATTTTAGCTGTTCTCTACAAGAGTGTTGAAATTCCTGTCGAAGATTTCGAAGGAACTACAGCTGCTCCACTATCACAAATGATTGAAGATGAAATGGATGCATTTTTAGTCAATCCAACATCAACTTCAGCTCTGAATTTAAGTATTGCTCAGCAAGATGCGAATGCCATGCTTAAAGCACAGTTCTTAGGAATCAATTCAGAATATTTGGATGAGAATGCAGATGATGACCAAAGATATTATGTTTTAAAAGAAGAATATTATGGATATCAAGGTTCATGGGTATCATTTAAGGATGATATTGTTGAAATTGAATCCGGTGCTCACGTATTTGTCGGTGGTTTTACTTATAAGACAAGACTACTTATTACTTTTAAGCTCACTGTAGATACTGATGAGATTGTTTTAAAACTTGAAAAATTAACGATTGGTAATATGCCACTTGCTTGGACATTCTCAACTGCAAGCTGGATTGCTGAAAAGGTAACTGGTCAAGATATCAAGGGATTAATTGATGATCAACTTGGTGGACTAGCTACATTTGATGCAGTAGAAAGAGAAATCAGAATTGATGTCGATACTGCATTAGAAACCATGATGAGTGAAGACCCAGAAAGTTTAGCTTTAATCAATTCATTATTGGCATTCATTGAAGAAAATGAATTGTTAGAAATTGGCTTTACAGATGGCGAATTTGGTGCAGATTTAAATCTAGGAAAAACTGTGGATAATTCAACTCCGTTTGAATTACTAACTGCAGACAAGATTTTAAATGACACACATTTACAATCAATACTTGCATCCAAAGCAAGTGCAATGATTTTTTCGACATTAGGCTCTGCAAATCCAACACCTTTTATCGATTTAGATGAATTTACATTAAACCGTGTATTTGAATATTTCATGAGAGATGGTCAGGTTACTCCAGGTGTCTTACAAGAAGTCCCAATTATGGAAAAATATACGATGCGTGCTTATGTACCGTATGTAACAATTACTGACGGAGCTTTTGTAGTGAATGTACCTATAACGATTGAAGATACTGCAACTCCTGGAAATAAATATCAAACCATTATAAAAATAGATGCAACTCCAGAAATTAGTGGAAGTGATTTAAGAATAGTACTCAATACATTGGCTGCTGGTGAAGTTACATTGGGCAATGAACATATTGGTAATATTCTAACAGTTTTAGGTGAAGACAATGGATTCATTGTTGATGGAGCTTTTGTTATTGAAAACTTTGATGAACAAATGGATGCTGCAGGTATGGGAATTGAATCTGTTGCTGTAACAAGTGATTCACTTAGACTCTATGTTTCATTGAGCGAAACCATTCCAATTGCTGATATTCAAGAAGCTGTTCAAGATGTATTAGATGCAATTGCTGATAACCCAAATTACCCACCAGAATTAAATGATGCAATTAATGATGTTATCGATTCCTTAACAGATCCTCTATTGGATCCTGAAGAAGCTATTGAAGAATTGATTGCAACTATGGATGATTTGACTGATGAAGAACAAGAAGAGTTATTTAATGATTTGGTAGATGCATTTGCGGATACAGATTTAAATTATGAAGATTTATTTGATTTAATCCCATAACAGAGTAACAATGACTAAAAATCGGTTGAAATCATCAACCGATTTTTTTGTTCTCGCCTTGTAGTTTCTACTAAAGTAGCATATAATATTAAAGACAAGAAGGTGAAATTATGGAAAACACATCCAATTTTATTAAAACAATTATCGAAGCAGATTTAGCGAGTGGAAAACACAAAGAAATCATTACTAGATTTCCACCAGAACCCAATGGATTTTTGCATATCGGACACGCGAGAGCAATCATAACTGATTTCGAAAGTGCGATTCAATTTGGAGGATATACAAATCTACGCTACGATGATACCAATCCAAGTAAAGAAGATGAAATTTATGTTAAAGGTATTTTAGATGACATTCGTTGGTTAGGTTATGAACCAAAGAACATTTTTTTCGCATCGGATTATTTTGAAGAGATGTATGAACGCGCAGTTCTTTTAATTAAAAAAGGATTAGCTTATGTGGATCATACACCAGCTGATGAAATGGCGAAGGAACGCGGAAATATTAATACTCCAGGCAAAGAATCAGTATTTAGAAATAGATCTATAGAAGAAAACCTAGAACTATTTAAGATGATGAGAGATGGAAAGTTTAAAGAAGGCGAATGTATCTTAAGAGCGAAAATTGATATGAGTAGTCCAAATATGAATATGAGGGACCCTGTTCTATATCGCATTAGCTTTGCTGAACATCACAATACGGGTAAGAAATGGTGCATCTATCCAATGTATGACTACGCGCAACCATTAGAAGATGCTATTGAAGGTATCACACATTCACTATGCTCCTTAGAATTTGAAGACCACAGACCCTTATATGATTGGGTTGTTAGGGAAACAGAAATGCCTAAGATTCCAAGACAGATTGAATTCGGTAGATTATCTATAGAAAACACAGTGATGAGCAAAAGACTTTTAAGAGAACTTGTTGAGTCTAACATGGTAACTGGTTGGGATGACCCTAGAATGCCTACACTATCAGGACTTAGACGCAGAGGATATACTCCTGAAGCGATTCGTGCGTTTATCTTATCAACTGGTTTATCTAGGGTGAATTCAACTGCAGGTAATGATATGCTAGAAGCTGCAGTTCGTGATGATCTAGCCCTCAAGGCAAAGCGAGTCATGGCTGTAATCAATCCTTTAAAAGTAACATTAACCAATTATCCAGAAGGTAAAATAGAGTATTTTGAAGTTCCTTTTAACCAAGATAATGAAGAACTAGGATCTAGAAAAATACCTTTTTCAAAGCATCTTTATATTGAAGCAGACGACTTCGTTGTTACCAAACCGAATAATAAGTATAAGAGATTAGCTTTAAATGAAGAAGTTAGATTATTCCACGCATATTTTATTAAAGCAAATGATGTCATCTATGACAAAGATGGAAATGTGATTGAAATACTTGCTAGCTATGATGAAAACACCCGTTCAGGATCTGGATTCAATGAAAGAAAACCAAATGGAACCATTCATTATGTAGAAAAAACAAAAGCAGTTCCTGCTAAACTCAACTTCTTTGGACCAATGATTCTTGATGATGAAAATTTAACTCTACAAGAAAGTTTTAATAAAGATTCATGGACTGTGAAAAATGGATTTGTCGAAGAATCACTTGAATCAACGATTCCACAAGATAAATATCAGTTCATGAGAAACGGATATTTTAATGTAGATTTGGAATCTAAGAAAGAAAGTCTTGTTTTTAACGAAACTGTTCCACTGAAGAGTTCATACAAATAATGAAAGTTGGTGCGCCATGAACTGGCTAGCTACTTTAAATGAATCTCAGTTAAAAGCGGTCATCCACCCAGGTGGTCCGCTTTTTGTTGTAGCTGGTGCTGGAACAGGTAAAACAAAGACTTTAACCTCAAGAATTGCTTATTTGATTATGAATGGCGTTGAGCCACACAAGATACTTGCGGTTACATTTACCAATAAAGCAGCAAGAGAAATGAAACAAAGAGTTATTGAAATGACAGGACCCTATGCAATGAGTGTTTGGTTATATACATTTCATGCTTTTGGTCTTCAAATACTGAGAAGACATATTGCAGAGCTATCTTATGGATATAGACCTAATTTTAATGTGATTGATGAGGATGATGGAAAGAAGATTATTCAAGATCAAATTAAAGAATTGGGACTTGATACGAAGATGTTTTCAATCAAACTACTTAAAAATTTGTTTTCACTTTATA
>JAHIRQ010000002.1 GCA_018818645.1 Bacillota bacterium | reverse complement strand
AAGCACATCATTATCTTGGTTACGAAGAAAAACATTGGTTAGATGTTCAATGGTTATGTGTTAAACATCATAACGAAGCTAATATAAATTTAAAAAAGGAAACATTATGTCTATAAAAGATTTAATTGATAATTCGGTGAAGGAATTTGATAAATTAACCAATACTATTGATTGTCCAGATGAATTATATGGAAAAGATAGTGCTACTGAATGGTTGAAAAATAATAAAACTCTTTATAGTGATGAAGTTTATGGAGAACCAATGTTTGATTTAGATGAAGATAAGGTTAAACAATTCCTAACTGACCAAATAGAAAAAGCAGTAGAGGAAACTATAAAAGAAGATATTGAGATTATTAAAAAACATAGACCAGTATTTTTTAAAGGTGATTTACACTCACTATTATCCCAAGATGAAGTAATGACTGTTAGAGAAGTTTTAAGAATAGAGATATTAGAAGAAATGGGGATTGATTGTTCTGAAATGAGGTTATCCATTCAATCAAAGGAAAAATGAAATGACCAAAACAAAGACTAATAAATGGGTAGAGGAGTTTGATGGAATTATAGAAGAATATCATCATTGCGGAGCTAATTCTCGTGTTGATTGTGTAAGGGGCGGTGATTGTATGTCGGGTAAGGAGTTTATTAAAAAACTCATCACCCAAACCCAACAAGAGACACTAGAGTGTGCCGAAAAAGAGATAGAGAAGATATTTAAAGATGCTTGTTTATTAAACATAGATGATGATATGAAATATTGGAAAAGAGATAAAGACAATAATAGTGATGCTGATAGTAAGTTTTTTCCACAAGACTTGTTTGACAAAGTGCGTCAAACCATCAAGCAGAGAAAGGAGAATAATATGAAAACCAAACTAACCAATGACCGAGAAGAGTTAATGGAAATTAAACTAGCAATAACCAGACTAATACCCACAATTCCAATAACCAAGGGATTAACTGATGGTTTAGCCATCCGTAAAGAACTTCAAAAGATTATAAGTGGTAAAATATCAACAACTGGCAAGGCTGGTGGAAAGAGGGTGTGGAGCAATCCCACCCAAACACCGAATGGCGAAGGTGAGCCAAACACCAGCCAAGCTCGACCTAAAATGAAAACAAAACCAAACAATGAGTGGGAGATAGAGTTGAAATTAAAACTTGATGATATTTTTGAAGACGCACATTCTTATTCTGGCCCAAACATTGACCAAACATTTGATTTAGTTTTTGAATTTACTAAAGACTTCATCTCTAAAACCCTCCAACAACAGAGAGAAGAAAAAATAATTATTGATTTATTTCACATAGATGGACAAGGGAATGAGGTTATAGACAAACAGCTGGAGTTAGATACCTCAAAAATCAAACACTTCAAATATTGTATTGCCAATCATTATTCAGACTATAAAAAGTTAGATGAAAATACAAGAGAAATACTTAGAAAGTTTGCCGAACTCAAACAATCATTAAAGGAGAAGAAATTATGAAATCTACACTATCCATAGACAATCATAAAGTTATATCTTGGAATAAATTATATTCTCAACGGCATTGGATAGTAAGAAAGAACATGGCAGATGAGATTCACCAGTTAATTAAGTTTGAAGCCATAGGGCAAGAGATTCCCCATTTTGACAAGCCAGTAAAATTAAAGATGATTGCAGGAAAGAAAAGTCGACCCGTTGACGCTAGTAACATCTGTTTAAAGCTCTACGAAGACGGTTTGGTTAACGCTGGGATTTTAGACTCTGATGACTATAAACATGTGCTAGAGGTCATCCTAGTAAGCGTAAAGGCCAATATTGACTACATTGAGATAGAGATTAGTGATGAGGTCTAGTTATCTCTTTCTCCCTTCCTGTCTTTTCATCCTTTTCCTCAACAAACCTTTTCTCTAACCTTTCCATTGGTAAACAAAACAAACCTCTCTTTTCACACTCTCCGTCAGTATAGATATCTTCTAAGTCAACAATTAGCCTACCCAAGTCAAATCTCTTTAATGCTTTATCAGCCATCTCTAACACCTCCATGTGGTGAGAACATTGGTCACATTTCATTTTACTTATTATACCTCTTTAAAAACTAATGGGGATTTAGGTTAATGGAGTGTAGCAACGCACCCTGCTTTCGCCCTCAACCTTGTCCCCCACTAATTTTCAAAGTTCTACCATATTATACTACCTTTTCTTTTTTCTTAACATATCGTTAAATTCAGCTAGCTCGTCTGGTGTCATACGTTGGACTATCTTGGATGTTGCCCACCAGTTAGCTCTTTCATCTTTCCCCATTTGAGCAAGTAGCCGATGGACTGAAGCGTGTTCTGCTAGGGTTAAGCCGTAAAGGTTTTCTAGCGTTGTTCTACCTCCCTCATGTACCGAGTCTATGTGATGGGCTTCTAGTCGCTTTCCTTTAGTAGAGGGGTCAGATTCCCTGCGGATTTCCTTTACCCTCTTTCTAACTTCCATCTAAATTAGCAGTCTCCTTTACATAGTGCTAAAACTGTAGTAAACTATGTGGTAGTAAACAAATAACTACCCGTCTAAGAGTTACATCAAAAAGTAACTAGCCCCCCAGCTTCTTAGGCGGTTTTTGTTTATTTGGCGATTTTCTTTAAAGCGTCAATGGCAACATTAAGTCCCCAAAGATATACAGAGTATAGAGCCTGATTAACAGGAACTCCTTGCTGTATTGCGGTTAAGAAAATAACTAGAGCTGGTGCGGCGAAGATTAAAGTATTCTTGCCCCACTTGAGAAACTTCTCACTGGTGAAAAATGCTTT
>JAHIRQ010000047.1 GCA_018818645.1 Bacillota bacterium | reverse complement strand
TTGCAACCAACAGTTGCTTGCTATCATGTATTATCAGTCGTATACTAAAGGTGTAGGGAGGTTAGACATGCTAAATTTAGAATTAATCAGTAAAAAAATTATCGAGAAAAGAAAACAAAGGGGTATGACACAAAACGAACTTGCTGATGCTTTATATGTCTCGAGACAAGCAGTAAGTAAGTGGGAAATGGGAAAATCACTTCCTAGTCTTGAAGTACTTCTAGAGATGACAGAACTTTTTGATGTCACCATTGATTATATGCTTGATGGCTCAGAGCTCAGCGATCATGACTATCAATCGATGTTTATGCAATATCCGAGAGAATCAGTTATCAGTCGTTTCCTTAACTCAAATCACTTGAATGAAGATATCAAAAATATCTTTTACCTCCTCACATCAAAGGAGAGAAAACAAATGATTGACCAATTTATTGCAAAACAAATATGTATTGATGCAACTGTTTTATGGCCACACTTAAGTATGGCAGAAAGAAAGAACTTGATTGGTAATTTAGTATCTAAAGATGTTGATCAAGACTTATCTAGACTCTATGATATGATGTCTAGTGAAGAAAAAATGATGGTCAACCCAGAGGGTAGTCATACCATCACTTATGTATCAAATAAACGAAAAGGAGAAAAGAGTTAATATGAAATATACTCAATTGTTACCATTTATGGGAAGAGAAGAATTAAATAAAGTCGCACAAGAAATTATCAGCGGTGAATTAAAGGGTGTTAAATTAGAAACACTATATCCATTCTTAGGAAGAGATAACTTAAATGGGATTGTAGATCAACTCATTGAAAAGAAAGAAGCGAAAAAACTTCAAAGTGTTATTCCCTTTATTTCTAGAGAAAAAGTATTAGATATTTATCACGCTGCTGAAAAGGGTGAAATACCTAATTTCGATCCATCCTCTTGCGTTCCATTCTTAGGTTCTGATAAGATTAAGGAATTATTTAGAGATCTTGTTAAGAATGCGACGAGTGAATCGGATGAAGATGATGAAGAAGATGATGAAGATGATGAAGAAGAAGATGGAGATAAAGAATAAAGACCTTCGGGTCTTTTTTTTCTGGAACATTTTGCCTAAGTCCTGAGAGGTTTAATGGAAAACTTTTTAAAAATAATCAAAAGATTTACACGATAGCTATTTTGATAATTTTGCTTACATGATCATAAGGCTGTAAAATGAAAGCAACTTTTGATAATATCCTTAACTGTCATACAATCATGGTATAATACCTCAAAGAACTTGAATAGGATTAAATTCGACTTTTTTACTAGATAGAGTGAGAGAATGCTTATACTTGATCCAACTGATAAAAAGAAATGAATAGGAGAAAAACTATGGAGCTTACATATTCTGAATATCAAGCAATTGTTGAGTTTTCACCAAATATGATATGGCGTTCTGGATTAGACGCAAACTGCAATTACTTCAACGATACGTGGCTTAAATTCACAGGAAAAAAAATGGCTGATGAAGTTGGTGCTGGTTGGCTTACTCGAGTACACTCTGATGATATGCAGTTTTGTATGAAAACGTATTTAGCTGCTTTCAAAAAACGTGAAGCATTTGAAATGGAATACCGTTTGTTACGCTATGATGGAGAATGGCGTTGGATTAATGATAGAGGGGTTCCATTTAAAAATACTAACGGTATGTTTGCTGGATATATTGGAAGTTGTGTAGATGTTACTGAAAAAATCGAAGGTAGAAAACTAACAGATATGGCATTCAATGATTATTTGACTAAAGTATATAATAGAAATTATTTAGAACCGATTATCAATTATGAATTTAATCAAGCAAAAAAAGAGGCATACGATGTTTTCTATATGATGCTAGATGTAGATCAATTTAAGCTGTTCAATGATAAATTTGGACACACATATGGTGATAGAGTATTGTTTATGGTTGCACAGGAAATAAGAAAAAGTGTTAGAAATATAGATACAGTGGGGAGATATGGTGGAGATGAATTTATGGTAATTCTGCCCAAGTCAACTATTCTTGTTGCACAGCAAACAGCACAAAAAATACTGGAAGTAGTTTCTAAACTTCATATGGAAAAAATCAAAACAAGCATTAGTGTTAGCATTGGTATTGTTAAACAGTCTAATGAAGGGGAAATAGAAGATATATTAAAAAAAGTAGATGATGCTATGTATCAAGCTAAAAATGAGGGTGGTAATTGCTTTACATTTTGGACTGAATAGAGTATCGTATGATTGCTTCATTGATTACACTATGAACTAAGTTTGCTATAATTCAATTAGGAATTATAAGTATAACAATGATATAACATGACAATTGTAAGGAGTGAACTAATGGCAAGTTATGATAAATACTACAGAGAAAAGAATTATTTTGGAAAACCTTACACAGAGTTAATTCAGTTCTTTAAAGAGTATCCTAACAAAGGGAACATTCTTGACTTGGGCTGTGGACAAGGTAGAGATGCTTTGGAATTAGCTAAGCTTGGATATCATGTGACTGGAGTTGATATCTCAACAGTAGGTGTCAATCAAATGTTAGAAGAAGCCAATCGTCTTAACTTGAGCGTAAGAGGTGAAGTATGTGATGTGTATACTTATGATCATATTCATAACTATGATTTCATCTTACTAGATTCTATGCTTCACTTTTATCCAAAAGACAAAGTAAAAGAAACTAATTTCTATAATAAAATACTTGAAGACATGAAAACCGGAAGTCTATTTTGCAATTTATTATTAAAATCAAAAAAGAATGAATCCTATATAAAATCATTAGTAGAAAACAACGAAAATACATTTGAGGTAGTATTTGATGACTATGTTCAATACATAGAAGCAAATTGTGAGTACCATATGTTTGTTATTAGAAAGATATAATAATAATTTTTGATTCTCCGAAACAAAAAACACACTTGAAAAAATCGAAAAACTCATGATTTTTCGATTTTTTTATGACTTTATTTAAAAAAATGATAAGATAAAATTAAAGGTATACATCCCTATATAGGAGGGTTCACATGAAATATTGGCAATACTTAGGAGCAATTATCCTTGCTCTCTTTTCGCTGTTTTTTTTGATGGGTTGTACCACAGAAGAGCGTACAATCACGAAAGTTGAATTAGACCCCAATATATCACTAGAAGATATCGATCTAAATGACTTTGAGCTAAGTGACTTGATGTTGATCATCACCTTTTCTGATGAGACAACAGAAACAGTTCAGGTCATAGAAAGTATGTTATCTACTGAAGATATTGCTAAGCTAAGCTTCATGGGGACGCACACTCTGACGATCAACTACTTAACGTTTACAGTTACCCTAAATTTGTCACTTACTGATACAGTCACACTCAATAACCTACTTTCATTTTATCAATTTTCAGTTGAATCACTTGGGTATTTAGGAAGCTATGAAACTTGGGTTGGACAATTCACGATAGGGACTAATAAAACCATCATCAGTGCATCCTTGAATAACCTAAACCAAATGATCATTACTTTATCTACTCAAGAAGTCATCAATCTAGGGGAAATGTCTGCTTTAGTTTATACAGTGACATTTTATAATTACTACGGAGAAGTCATTGCTGTTCATAGTATACCTAAGGGTGGTTCAGCAACTCCACCTATTGCAGCGTATATTGAAGATCATAACTTTGTTGGATGGAGTGGACCTTATCAAAATATTCAATTTGATATCGATTTATTTGCTATGTATGAACAAACATATGTTCCTATTACTGGTATCGATGATGCAGATGAACTGATCATCTCTCTAACAAGACTTGAAGAAGCACAATTTGGAGTGAATCTAGATTCTATTTTCTCATCCGAAAGCTCTACACAGTCTGAAAAGCGTAGCCGTACCTTAAGTTCAATTTATAGTGAAGCTTTAGCAATCGATACATCCGATGGATTTGATCCAGATGATTTTATTCCTCACAATTATTGGCAACATATGTTTTATCATCAAGGCCTCTATCAAGAAACTCCTGTTGTTGATGGTTTTCACGTGATTACATCAACACTCACTTCTTATAGTGCACACGCCTTAAATAATCTATATGAGGTCAATACTCAAGTTACCGATCACGCACGAGAACGTGCGGATTGGGCA
>JAHIRQ010000046.1 GCA_018818645.1 Bacillota bacterium | reverse complement strand
TTTAAAATTGAGTGGTGCTATACATACTTATTCATTATGAGATATTTTGCCACTTTGTTTTTAAAGAGTCTATTTAAGACCCATTGAAAATTATAGTTTAATAACGTTTGCTGCTGTTTCGCCGCGATCGCTATTTACAACGTCAAATTCAACTTTACTACCTTCTTCAAGTGATTTGTATCCATCAGATTGAATTGCGCTAAAATGTACGAATACATCTTTGCCTTCTTCAGTAGAGATAAATCCATATCCCTTGTCTGAATTAAACCATTTTACTGTTCCTGTCATGTCGATTACTCCTTTATTTTTATTGTGATTAATAGTCATTTCTGACTCAACCATGTATAAGTATACTCTTTTATTTGCTAAAACCCTAATTTTTATGCGTAATAATGACAATAAAGCCCTAATATTGTTTAAACTGCTTTATTATTTGGTGTTTCTGTAGTAAATTCGTCTTTAACTCACGAAATGTGTGATTATGTATGATTTGTATTTTTTCTAATTACTGCTTACTTTAACACATAAAGATAATCCAGATATCTTTTTAAAGACTTTTTTGCAATAGGAAAATACTGCAAGCTTTTAAAATTTTCATGGTTAATTATTTTCCCATATGCAATCAAATATTCTCTGGCATCATTATATTCGAATAAATTCTTTTTTACGAGCTCTTTATCAATTTTTAAATCATCAACGATATTTTTCAACACATCAACATAAGCAAGCAGAGTCTTTTCTGACCACAGGTTTTTATTAAAATTAACACTTGCATTTTTAGGCTGCCATTTTTGTAACCATTGTTTAAATAATTCTTCGCGTTCCATATAATCCCTCGTATTTCTATTTTTAATTTAAGTGTTTCTAAAAAACTGTCTTAATCCTTCTTATACAAACAAATTATAACACTATAGAGACTGATATCAAAGAAGGATATTGAATACTTGGACTTATTTCTAGTATGGTTGTTGTATCCTATAGTTTTCTATAGATTATATTTTAGAATACTAAAAGATTGAAAAAAAGTAGACTGTTTTTTATAGCGTCTACTTTTTGGGTTTCAGTTCATTTTAGGGTTATATAACTTTATAGCAATTGGTTTTAAATGAATAAATTATGATTTGATTCCTGAGTATCCCCTAAATATGTTGCTACACCAGCAATCTCTACCCCAGGAATTAATTCTTCTTCTTTTATACCCATAATGTCCATGCTCATTGCACATGCGATAATCTTAACTCCCATTTGCATTGCATTACCCATTAAGGTTTGTAAAGAATCCACATTCTTTTTCTTCATGATACCTTTAATCATCTTGGGTCCCATTCCCATCATATTCATATTAGAGATAGGTAATTTTTCAGTTCCTCTTGGCATCATAAATCCAAACATTTTCTCGATAAAACTCTTTTTAACTCTAGTTTTCTTTGATTTTCTTAATACATTAAGTCCCCAAAACGTAAAGAATAACGAAACATTTTTACCCATAGATTTAGCACCTGTAGCAATAATAAATGCAGCAATTGCTTTATCTAAGTCTTGACTAAATACAACTATGGTTGTACCATTCTTGTCTTCGTTAACCTCGTAACCCGCTTTTACTTCATTGCTCTTTCCTTTTTGGATATGAGCGATTATTATTTTTCCATCCTTTTGAATGTTCAAAAGCGTATTTCCAGTCTTCTCTGACCAAGACTTAATGTCTCTAAAGAAACCAGGATCTGATGCTTTTGCTTCTAGGACTTCGCCAACTTCTAATCCTTCCATTGCTTTATATACTTGAACAATTGGACCTGGACATTGGAGCCCACATGCATCAATAGTGAGTGTAACTTTCTTTAGATCAACTACTGGAATGGGTTGTTCTACAGATTTCATATCAATGACTGGAATACCAAATTCATCAGTTGATGTAAAGCATATTTGCGAACCATTATGATCGAATACGCAACTATAGGATTTAAATCCACCATCAAGATTTTTAACATTGTATCCATTTTGAGCTAATATTCTAGATGCAGTATACCCTCTAGATCCAACATGACAATACACATATATTTCTTGATCTTTTGGTATTTCTTTGATTCTTTGTCTTAATTCAGTTAATGGAATATTGATTGAACCGGGTAAAAATTCTAGCATATACTCTGGTTTTTCACGGATGTCTAGAATATAAGCACCTTTTGCAGCAAGATCTTGCAAATCGTCCCATGATATAGTCTTAATTAAGCCTTTTATTATATTTTCAGCTACAAATCCTACCATATTGACAGGATCTTTTGCTGAAGAAAATGGTGGAGCATACGATAAATCTAGATTCTTTAACTCTGTAATCTTCATTTTTGCGAAAATTGCAGTAGCCAAGACATCAATACGCTTGTCAACTCCATCAGCTCCAAATGCTTGAGCACCATAGATAATTTCTGTTTCAGGATTAAATATTACCTTTATAGCAATTGGTTCAGCTCCTGGGTAATATGAAGCATGTGAGGTTGGGTGAATGTGTAATGTCTTGTAGTTAAATCCTAGTTGTTTACACATTTTTTCATTGATGCCTGTACTTGCAACTGTTTTATTAAATATTTTCGCAGCTGAAGTCGCTAATGTTCCTAGATATGGTTCTTCAATTCCAGTAATATGACCTGCTACAAATCTTGCTTGCTTGTTTGCAGGACCTGCAAGCGCAGCAAGCATCATTTTATTTGTAACGATATTAGGAACTTCAATGACATCACCTACTGCATAAATGTCAGGGTTTGATGTGAGAAAATACTCATTAACCTTAATAGCTCCTCTTTCAGTCAGTTCTAAATTTGCTTGTTTTGCAAGTATATTATCAGGTCTAACACCAATTGCAAAAATCGTTAAATCACTTTGAACAGTAGTTCCACTTGATAATGTAATATAGTTTCCTTCGTGTGAAAATGATTTAACACCATCGCTTAAAATGAGGTTAACACCTTCTTCAACAATACTTTGGTGAATCATTTGTGCCATTTCAAAGTCAAACATTGCCATGACTTGAGGTGCCATTTCAATCAATGTAACCTTAATTCCTAGATGTGTCAAGTTTTCCATCATCTCAACACCAATAAAGCCACCACCAATGACTGTAGCTTTTTTAGGTTTCTTTTCTTCAATAAATGCTTTGATTTTATCCATATCAGGAATATTTCTTAATGTGAATAAATTCTTAGCCTCTTTAATGCCTTCAATCGGTGGAACAATAGGTTGAGAACCAGTCGAAATAATGAGTTTGTCATATGACTCTTCATAAGTTTTGTTTGTTTGATGATTGGTCACTTTCACTTTTTTCTTCGCAGTGTCAATGCTCATAACTTCAGTAAAGTTTCTAATATCAATATTAAATTTTAAATGCATATCTTCAACCGTTTGAACAACTAAAGAATCTCTAGACTGAATGATACCTCCAATATGATAAGGAAGTCCACAGTTTGCAAAAGAAATATACTCGCCACGTTCAAAAAGGATGATCTCAGCAAATTCATCAAGTCTTCTTAGGCGTGCAGCTGCTGTCGCTCCACCAGCTACGCCTCCAATAATAATAATTTTTTTATTCATCGTTATACCTCCAACTTTATCAATATACGCCTTTTAAAACCATTTGTCAATCTTAACTGTAATTGTTTATAAAATTCAATTTCTTAATAAATATTTTTTCCAAATAATATCTTATAGAAATCCCATAAGTCCCTTTTTTAATTATTGTCAACATTGTTGTCTCAAAGTGTATTTCTTTCGATAAAAACTCTATAAAGATAAAAAAATCACTCTCAGTGTGAGAATGACTAATTCGGAAGCAATGATAATTGTTTTAATTCAGATTTATCATGAGAAAAGATTTATGTTTTTTGACAGAAAACTTTAAAAACTCAATTTCAATCAGTTTCCACAGGATATCCAGCTTCAACCCAAGCTGAATAATTACCTTCCAAGCGGTAAACAGTTTCAAACCCTGCATCAATTAGTTTGTTTGCTCCAGCAATTGAAACGCTATCCACATGACAATAAACCAAGTAAATTTTACTTTTATCAAGTGATGGTATAGCATCATCAAGTGAACCATCACCTAAATAGTAGTTAATTGATCCTGGAATATGACCCTGAGCATAAAATGGTGATACATCAATGATGACAATATCAGGTGTGTTATCTATTAGTTCCTTAGCTTCTTCTGGTGATAAGTCAATATAAGCATTTGTTGAATCCGAAGCACATCCAAATAATAATAGTGAAATACTTACTATCAATAATAGAATTACCATAGGTTTTTTCATCATATCTATCTCCT
>JAHIRQ010000045.1 GCA_018818645.1 Bacillota bacterium | reverse complement strand
CATTCAAGTTCAGTTCAGCACTTGATAGCATTCTATCAATATAGAATGCTAGCTTTTCTTTGATTTCTTCTTTCGTTTGTATCGTGGTGTTTATAAAACCAAAAGCATCTCTATTCGTGTCTTTACAACCAGAGATGATGAACGTTCCTAGGAAAAGCATCAATAGTATCGCTATTTTCTTCATAAATCCCCCACTCAAATTGTTATATTTCTATATAAGTATTATACCATGTAAATTTGATTAAAACAGGGCGTATATGTCTTAAAAATATATTTGTTCACTTAAAGTAATCCAAATTGGATATCTAAAGTAAAGGTAGGCTTTCGATTTGAAAGCCTACCTTAATATATTTTTTTATCTTTTGATAACTCTTCCTTCGATATAGCCTCTATATCCTTGTGGTTCATATTGAAATCTATATCCATCTAGATCATAGGAGAATCCATAAACCTTCGGGTTATACTTCTCAATAGATTCCATAACAAAGCCAATTTGTGCTCTAAAGTCATCATCGTTATAGGGTTCTCCCTGGAATACGACTAGCTCACAAGCAGGTAGATCGATCAGTTCAAAGCCTTCAGGAACTACACCTTGATAGGTATCTGGGACTTCTACACCTTGAACATAGTGAGATGTATTTGGTTTCATCATTTTATCTGATAACCACATTCCCATGGGTTCATTAAGAGCTTCCTTAACGCTTGTTAAAACTCCCCAAACATCACATCCTACTTCCTCTGAATAGGTGAAGTACTCTGTAGCTTTTTTAGCTCTTTTAACAATCGCTTTTCTTTTTGGTCTTTCGATAATTTGGACAAATATTGCTTTTGCTTCCATTCTATTTTCCTCTTTCCTTTTAATCTCAATCAAATACGGAATGAAGTATTGGATTGGTAGAGGTGATAGCTGATAAGATTTAGGTGTAATATCAAATGTTTTTGAAAAAGCACGTGTAAAGCCCTCATGAGAGTCAAACATGAAGTCAAGAGCTACATCTAGTACTCTAACCTGTTGATCTCTTAAGATTTTAGCTGCAGATGTTAATCTAATCTTTCTAATGTATTCAAATATGTTTTGGCCTTTAACTTCTTTGAATACTCTAGAGATGTAATAAGGAGAGTAATTGAGTACTTTAGATATTTGCTGCAGAGTAATGGGGGACATTATGTTTTTCTCGATATATATTTGAATTTGATTTACAAGTTCTTCCTTCATCTAATCACCACCCTCATTATAAAGAAAATAGTTTCTAGTTTCTTGACTTCAATTGCTGTGTTTATAATGTTTAGTTCTTTTTTATAGTTATAAAATCTAAATTTTAAGATCTATAGAAGAAAATAAAACCACAAACGTGGTTTTATTCTATCCTCTAAGTTCCTTGATATCTCTTTTGATTTGACCATGTGTTTGTTTATATATTGTCTTCCATGAAAATGATATTGCAAGTGCAGTAAATAGACATGTAACAAGCATATCCTTGATGAAACCAATTCTAAAGTCATCAATTAAGAGTGCTTCATTAAATGTTAACTCATTGATGAAAGCTAGATCATTATATGCATAAAACATAAATCCTGGCGCATAAATGAGTGAGATAACAGCAATGATAACCATCACATATGAACCTCTTTGAGCACCACCCTTTTTAAATCCATAAAAGGCTGCGAAGGGAATGATTAAGAATAGCCATGCAGAATAGATTCCTATAGTAAACAATATAATAATCGATGGTAATAATCCAACAAAACCACCTATAATAGCAAATATAATACTTTTAAGCAAGTTCTTTTTAGAGCTTCCCACTGTCTCTAAATGCGTAGTAACCTTTTCAACAAAATCCTTAACACATTTGTCATGTACATGAACAGTAGCACCTTTAATGATTCTCACAGAATCTGTTTCTGCTTCACCACAATAAGGACAATAATCGAGTTGTTTGTATCTTAGGTCCTGTAATATGGTGACGAGTTGATTCATATAGGAATCAAATTTTTCAATATTCTTAAATCTTGGGATAATCAGGATTGCATTATCCTTTAAAGCAACTGATTCCTTGATAAAGCTTCTAAGCTTAGCTTTTTTGATAATCATTTTTGTATCTTCTTTATCGATGGTCTTGTTTAGCACAAACATCACCATCGGTATTTTTACGTAAGATCCTGGAACCTTATACACTACCAATGTTGCTTCATATCCTGAAAATGTACGTGTAAAAATGCCATCTTTTTGCTGGAAATTCAGATTACCAGCCATTTGTTCGAGTTTCATAATTCCTCCCAATGTATTGTTTTGTTTCTATTGTAGCACTATGAATCAAGATAAAAAATACTTTTTTACAAAAAATATAATAAAACCTGATGATACCTCTGTTTAAATTGATTTCTTCTTTAGAGATACATCTAATTTTAGGACTTCTTCTCCATCATCAAAAATACCTGTATCGATAAATCCGTACTTGATATAAAACTGATAAGGCATGTCTTTATGCATTGCACAGGATGAATACAAATAGTCTTTCTGATCTTCAATACATTTTTGGATAATTAAATCTAGTGCATCTTTACCATAGCCTTTACCTTGATAGTCACTTGCTATCATGAAACGCCACAGGTAATAAGCATTTTCATTGTTAGGAATATCATCTGGATTGATATCTAACATGATGAAACCGATAGGGGTATCGTCAAGATAAATTGCACGTGGCCAAGCATGGTCTAGGTTTAGATACGCTTGAGCAAGTGAGTAAACATTAGGCGCGACACATTTTTTCTGATCATCAGATAATGTGTCGCTTAATTTAGTAATAACTCTAAAATTGTCGTTGTTAACTGGTTGTAAAGTAATCTTATTCATATGTTACCTCTTTTTTATTTTTTAGTTTTTTGTAACATAATGCTTAAATTCAGTGATTCATATGAACTAGAATCACATTCAATAGCTGGCTTAAAAAGTCTATTTCAAATTAAAACTAATTACTTGCCATAAAAGTTTCTACCGCAACAATCAGTGATAACATCACCATGATTAAATAATCCTTTTGAGATTCATCAACAGTGATGATTCGACGATAATTCTTTTGAGGATCTTTAGATATTGTTAAAACAACTTCGTTTTCTTCTCGAAGTGAAAACTGGCTATTTACTATACTGCCTTCTACAAAAAGATTATCTTTATTTGACTTAATATAGTATTGATATTGTTTGAAATAGGATTTCGTAACGAGTGATGAAATCACTGTATCATTTTGATAGATATCATAATGATTTCTAAATAAGGTTACTTGTTTTGCGGTGAAGAGTAGTTTATCATTCTGATTGAAAAGTTCAAATTTGGAAGAAAAAATATTAGTTCTAAACTGATAGAGCAAACTTTCATTCAAATGTATAACTTCTTTATCGTTTTTACGATTTATTCGTTTTTTAGGCATGTATAAGGTAATCATATTCTTCCCCAAACTGAATTCATATTGGATTTGACAATATCTTTGATGCTATCACAAGTATTTGATTGTTCATGAATAGCTTTAGCATTTAATGTTTTTTCTTTAATGCTTGATTGTTTCAAAAACTCGTGAATTGATTCTTGTATTTCTTATGTTGTCACTTTCTTTTGAGTCTTTTTTGTTATGAATAATGAATTGGGTTCATTTAGTCACGAAATACACTATTGTTTGTAAGTTTAGTTTCTTTTGACTTTTTGAACTCTTTTTTTAATAATTCGATAGTTTCATCAGGTTTTGGTAATCTGAAAATATACTCTTTATCATTTTTTAGTGTGATGTAACATGCCTTCTTAGCAAGACCATATTTCTTCATCTCGATGCTAGCAACCTCATCCCACATGAAACCATGGAAATCTCTCGCTTGTGCTAGAAGAGCTCCCAATGCTCCAAAGCCTAATGCTAAAAATTTATTTTTTCTTGCTAAGTCAATTCCAAGATTAGTAACTGTAATATGACCATACTCAACTGTCTTTTTCGGTGGTAAGTACATTGTACATTGTATTTTCATGATAATTTCCCCTATCGTATTTTTTTTAATTATAGCATGTTTTATACTTGGTATGATTCATTATTTATAATTTAAATAGTATTTCTTCATATCTTGTTACTAGCTTTTTTTGTGCCTTCTAAATATGGTTTTGCAAAGAATGTTTCTTGATTTTTTTCATCGCCCAATCATAATGTCCAACTGTAACAGATATGAAATATTGACCTATGGTTGATCCTCCTGCATAAGTCCCTTTGAGAAATAATTGATAATCATCAACAGAATCTAATATATTCATAGTATCCAAGTGACTTTGATTCAATAAGGTCATAGATTCTTGAAAGGATGTTGATTGATGCTTCTTCCAAATTTCGATGTTCATTAAACCATATGTCTTCCAATTGTATTCTAATGGTAAAAAAGACTTATCTATTCCAGCTTCGTTTGATTTTACCCAATCTATTAATAAGATTTGCCATTCATATAGATGGATTAAAACATCCCTAATATTTTTGTCTCTTTTCCAGTGTGCTCCCTTTTCATTTGAGATGTCAAAAGTAAACTCTTTTTCTCTTTGATTTAAAGGTAGGGAATTGATTAGAGATATTAACTTCTCATATGAACTATGGATTGCTACCATTAAAGCATTCTTGTTACTAAATCTAGCCATGATTTTCTCCCTAAACTTTTATATCATTGATATCATCAACGATAATCCAATCATCCATATTGCTTTCTCTTCTATACTGAAAGGGTTCTATTTGTTCTAATTGATGAACTTCAATTAGACATAAAAACTTCTTTCCTGCCCATCTAGTCATTTGATGTGGAGCAAGCATCAACTCTTTTTGATATTTTTGAACAAAAGCAATTGATTCCTCTTCTGTCATTTTGTTGGTTTCAATCACACTTTTGACAAGAGCGCGATGCGTGATTAGTAAATCACTACCAGTTTCTACAAAGTATAGGATATCATCCTGTTTGACACGTCCACCAAGAGGTACTTTTTTACCTGCTGCACCTCGAATAATCATCGTTTTTTGATGATCTAGCATTTTTTGAAGTTCATTCGCTTTTTTGTCTAAGTAAACTACATGGTCTGCATGGCTTTCTCTTTTTTGATACCAAGTTGATTGCGGCATACAATAACTCCTTTTTATATAATATTTATTTTCGTTTAAAGGGGAGCAGTTGATCTTTTTCATCTTGCGTTAATCTTCTGCTCTCTCTACTCTTTTGAATACCCTTATTGACTATTTTCTTATTTAAATCCTTTGTGGTTGATAAGAAGTCTAGAGTTTGATTCTTATATTTGATAATACACTCACTTAGAAGCCATCCTGCCATCATGATGACATAATACTCATTTTCTTGATTCAATCCTTTAAGTTTATTAAAAATGATGGGTAGTACGGATTCATCTTTGACCATTTGAAATAATATCATCAGTCCTAGTCTTCTTGTAAATATTTTTTCATCTTGAAGATAATGATCTGATAGTGCTAAAAATTGTTCTTTATTCGTTTTGTTGATGTTAAATGATAGTAGGTCGCAATGTGCCCAGTTTTCCATAACGAAGGTGTATCGATTTAAATAAAGGGTTAATAATTCAAAATCATCTATTTTGGATACTAGCTTCCCATATATAGCAATCGATTCATAATTGTTAAATATTTCTAAATCTAAGAAGGATTGATAATTTCCTTTATATATTTCATCAACGATGGAATAGATTGTTTTTGTAGGTAGGCATAGGAGTTCTAGTTTGGTATTGAGTATGTTTCTTGCCCAAGACTCCTTATCTTTTTGCTCAAAGGATTTTAGATATGCTAAAAAGAATGATTTATCATTTTCTTTCCATAAGGATTTTCTGAGTTCCATATAAATTCTCCTAATCAGTATCTAGAATAATTAATATTCTATGAGTGTATTTCAAAATGCTTGATAACCTCATCCTCAAAGGCTTGATAATCAGTAAAATCATTCTTCATCTTAACAACTTCCTTGCCATTTAATATAACGACTTCATCAGCAAGCTGATATGCAATATGAATCATATGTGTTGATATAATCAAAGTTTTCCCTTGTTCTTTTAACATCTTAAAATACTTTATCATCTCTTTTTGAGATGGTGGATCAAGAGCTGTTAATGGCTCATCAATCATATAGGTATCATAGTCTAGTAGCATCGCAGATAGCAATGCGAGTTTATGCTTCATTCCTAAAGACATCTCATGAATCAGCTTTGACATATGCTCCTTCATCTCAAGTAATGCTACAAGATCGATGATTTTATCTTCCAACTGATGATTGGATAAGATTTTGATATACTCTAAATACTCATAGCCTGTTAAGTGATCATACAATACAGGCTGATCCGGAATAAAGATGACGTCTGCATCTTTTTTGATCTCGCCAAAATCAGGTGTTAAAATATCTGCAATCAAATGAAACAAGGTCGTCTTTCCTGTTCCATTTTTACCTAAGACAATCGTTGTTATATTTTTATTTAGTGTAATGTCTGTTTGTTCGAAAATATAGTGTTCTGCATCATATGCAAATGTTAGTTTCTTTATCTCTATCATAGCAACACCCCTTTCTGAATTTTTCTAATATGGATATCCTGGATGATGTTGATTAACCATATCACTAAAACGATAGTGATCATCATCCCATAGAGAAACTTAATACCAAATGCATCGATCACTTGATCTCCAATCCATGTAAATCCTAGAGGTATAATGATGATGAAGAATAAGCCAATAACTAATGATGAACCCATGGTAGATGCTTGCATCTGATAGGTATTTAAATATGCTTTAGTGTTTTGAGTATCTAAATGTATGAAGTTTCTTAATTTAACCCTAGAAAGACCTGTAAAATAGAGGATTCCAAAAAAGAATATCCATAGCTTATCGATCGAAAATTGAATAAATACTGCTCCATATGATAAAACATATAAAACGATGATCGGTAGTAGCATGTAGTAGAATAGACGTAATTTCGCATTAAAGATCTTTTGAGTTGGAATCGATAATCTTTGATAGGTAAGTACTAATGATCCTTCACTCGAATATGAAATATGCTTACTGATGAGCGCTGTTTCAACCATATGTATCGTGAATGCCATTCCAGAAAAAAGCATTGATAAGGCAACAGTACCTAGAATGTCTTCGATATCATTGATTCGTGAAGCATAAGGTAATCCAGAAAATATGAGGACGATGCCATAAAAATAACTACCAAAGTATTCCTTACGGTTACTTCTCTTAAACATCTTTTGATCCTTAATCACAATCGCTTTTTCAACCCCATCAAGACCCTTAAGAACTAAACTATCAACATGAAAGAATTTAGCTTTTATGTTTTCTCTAGAAGAGATGGCTTTGGGATATAGGATGGCTTGTATATGACGATCTACAAATTTAACAATCCATGAAGAAAACCATATAGTACCAATCCAAGTGATGACGATAGCATATAAAGTGAGTACTGGATAAAGTATAAGGATATTAAAATCTGAATTGATAAAAAACATAGGATATAGGAATAAAAGATAAACTGCAGCACTTATTAAAGTCAATAGTATACTCATCAAAAAGTCTTTGAAAAATGAATGTCTAAGCTTTATATATTTGAGTTTAAAAAGATTCATGACTACAAACTTAGATATTATATACCCGATAACTTGAAATAGTATAAAACCAAAGATACTGAGAATGGATCGACTTGAGCCGTCCATGATGCTCAAAATAATAACAGAAATAAGTGTGAGTGGCATTAAGCTTGTAAAATAGCTACGACTAAATTTCTCTTTGATTTCATCCATGAATAATTGTTTTCTATATTTTCCAATCATTAGCATGAGCATATCATTTTTATGGAGTGAGTTTTTCGTGTATATTTGGTAGGCTTGGCTAGAAATATAGACCCACAAGAAAAATAAATGAAGAAACATAAGTGTTTGTAGAGAAATGAAATTTGCCCATGAAAAAATAAGAAAAAAGATAAGTCCAAAAATGATTACCTTTAAGATGCCTATAACTTGCTTGAATAGGTGAGCATTCTTTATACTGTAGTGTTTATGAAATGCTAGGTATAGAGATTTAGGCAGCATCATGTTAAAAAGATTATCATAATACATTCGTTCTTGATGAAACTGATATAGTTTTTTGAGTGACTGATATTTATGATCGCTCTTTAGTGATGTAAATGTGGAAGTGTGGATACAATTTCCCCCTAGATATAAAACGGATATAATCATAGTCATAGAATTGATTTTATGATTTTTTAAATCAAGTTAATTACTTCATTTGACTACTTCTTTATTGTTTTCAATTCTTCAAGAAGTGCAATCTAAAAAAATAGTTAACCTTAATCTTTAACTGGCAGGATTACGATCTTACAAGGTTTGCAATAATATGCATCTGCTTTTCTAGGAGTTGTAATTGTATAATCTGATAAAACAACACCATTTTTTGGATGCTTAACGACAATCCAAGGTAATTTTTGATCTTCTGACAACCAGTACAAACTACCCCTAAGTACAGGTATAAAACCATTAAGCATTTCTTGCTTACATTTTGGACATTTCATACTATACCCCCAAGTATATGTTAATTACTATAATTATATCATAACAATTCCTTCAGAAATGACTCGATTTTTTTGAATATTACTTGAAATATAACCCTAAGTTAAAAAAGAAAAAGCAGAAATCTCTTAACTGTAGCGGAAATATATATCCGAATTTTTAAAGAGTATCTACTTATCATTAAAGATAATATTTTTTTTAACGATAGTTATTATTGATTAATCCATTATAAGTACTTGATTATCTACTATAATGATATGCTTTGCTAGTTTTTTGCATAACATGTTTAAGATTCCTTATTCTGATGTTATAACATTCCATGTGCTACCAATTTTTGAATTCAAATATTCTTTAATCATTAATGATGCTTGAATTAAAAACTTATTGTTCAGATGATGCAAATCCAAACTCGATATCTCCTTTAAAACCATCTCTATAAGGAACTGCTAAACAAGCTTGTATTTCATACAATATATATTGAATTTGATCCTTGTCTTGAGGTGTTTTTTCTAAACTGTCGATAATGATTCGATTATTATCGATAAACCAGTCACAAAAAAATGCTATCTTCTTCACATTAGGTTTCTTTTTAAATATGTTCAACATGTTCGCTCCAATCAATCATATACTTTTCCATTAATTCTAAATTCGATTTTATCCTTAACAGATCCATAAAACGATGCAATATAGTAATTATAGTCGTCAAAACTATCTATGAAAATAAAATCAATGTCATTTGATTGGATATCTATCGTCTTTTCTTTTTCAAGTCGAATAATCAAATTGATAATCCTATGACTATTGATTCCATACTGAAACATTCTTCCATAACACTTATTCACATCTTCAGAGATAGATTCATAATGCGTGTTACAATATTTTGTTTCATACTCTGCGTAGACTACATCTCGGGTAGGATCAATAAAGTATGAGTTTAAAACTAAATCATTAGTGTTCTTGATATACCCAAAAACCATCAATGTGGTTTCAGTCTCGTTAGTCACATATTGATCATATTTTTCAACCAGTTTCTCGGAATTGTATGGATATGTTCCATATGTGAATAAATTGAATACTCCTACTTGAGAAGCCGATATGATAACTGCAACCACTGCTAAGAATAAAATAATGTTTCTTATTTTATGACTCTTTTTATTACTCACTTCTTTGGTGAATGATTTTTCTATTTTATCATCAATTAAGAACTTATTGCTGTTGGATTTAAAATTGCTAATCAGATTTTGCTTGTCATCTTCATCGAGATAACCCAAGTAAATATAGCGTGGTCTTGATTTTGAGTAATTGGATGCGAATCTGCCAGATGTAAATATAATGATGGCTTCTTTAGAATGATATTGACTTGTATGAATCTCAGAATACTTAAAATGTGATTGAATAGTCTGTGTTCCTAAATTTGAGATGATGGTAAAACATATCTCATCCGCTTCAAAGTTGACCTGAAATTGATCGATTGATAACTTGCGAAATGTTTTATCTATGTTTTTTATTGCTAGGTGTAGTTGAACGGACTTACTAAATAGGACATTGACTAAAACAGCTACAATTATTAGTACATAATATCCAATTTTGAATCCGAATATAAACCCAAGGGGGATTTGGAGTAATGCAGCAATAAGGATGGCTACTTTTAAAAAATTCATAATTTTTTTATTGACTTCCAAGTGAAATTTTACAACTTCAATTCTAATATTTCTCATTTTATTCTTGTTAATTATGTATTCTGATTTCATATGAGTAAGTCCTCTTTCACATGTTTTAGCAATATCCTGTCTAGATTGTTAAATCTCAAATCAATACAAACAATGAATCAATCAATAGTACTATAGCCTAGAATATAAACTTCTTAGTTGCATAATGTCTTGTTCAAAGTAAGCACAATAGGTAAATAACCTGATTTCAATGAAAAGATATCATCCCAAAAAATTTTTAATGACTAGATTGTCTAATTACCAAAAATTTCATATATTTGATTTTTCATCTTATCTGAATGTGATTCAATAAATATTTCTTCTTCTGTTGTAATCGTGTAAGTTTCAAATAACTCTGGACTCTTTTGTTTTAGCAAACGATGAATCTCTAATGTTTGCTCTACATACGTTGAAAACAAAATATTTATTTTACTATCTTCATCGTAGTAAATGACATAATGCATGGTAGATATTTTATCGGTAAAAGGTCCAGATTTAAAGTATCTTTCCACTTTGTCTATATCTTCATACTTAATGGTTTGATCATGAAAATCAAAAACATCTCTAGTGATGATTTCATGCTCATTGAAGTAGCTATATTGATTGAGTGAAACGATGAATATTGGATAAAAAACTAGAATCACATAAAAAGATATTTTAAAAAGATTGCTTAAATCTTGAGCAACATGTGCAACTTCATAATCATCAATATAGTACCCATCTTTGTTTTCACCTAAAAACCTTCTAGCGTGATATTTTTTAGAGTGTATAGGATAAATAAATAGTCCAACCATACCTATCAATAAAAACAGCAATACAACAGATCCCCAACCTTGGTTATTTATTTCTAAATACTTGTATCCATCTGGAACAAAAATAGAACGATATGCACTGGACACTGTAAAGACAATGAGCATGGGAATAATTTTTATAATTGAATAAAAAATATGCATTTTTTTATATGGTTTATTTATGTGATTCACATGAGTATATATTAATGGTTCAGTTTTCTCTAGAATAAACTGAACTATTCCAGAATTGCCTTTGTATCGACCAAAAATATACTTATATAGATAAATAATGATTATCACGTATATTAAGATATGTATGTATATCATGTTTGATCAACTCATTTCTTTGATTTCATCACATTTTAATATCGATGATGACTTGATTATCTACTACATCATAGTGGATAATACTAAATCCTTTTGTAGTAATGAAATGTATTTCTTGATGCTCGGTATTGATGTCAAAATCTATTAAATCAGGATATATTTCATTTAATTTTTCTTCTATTTTTAGATAGAGTTCGTTATATATTGATGAAACAGGAATAGTAGGTACATCTAATTGAATTTGATTGAAAAGCGTTTTAAGTATTTGATACCCAAAATATGATTTTTCTAGGTTTACTGGAACTGCTCCTAAATCAAAATATATCTTACATGCAATAGGGCTTGTTGTTTGAGTTGGAATCTTGTTTTCTTTATAACCTAACTTTTTAGATTGGTTTAGAGTATATACGATTAACGGCTTAGACAGTCCTTTTCCTTGATAAGTCTTCTGTATAGCTACCCAATGTAAGTACCCTTCATTTAAATCATCCTTCCAATTGTTGAAGTATGCAGTTGCAGTACCTATTTTTTCGTTGGTAGCTGACTCTACCAAGAAAATCATTCTATCTGGAAGTAAGTATTCGTATCTCTTAAAGTAATAGTCCCAAGCTTTAATTCCTTCTTCAAATGTTAGAAACTCTCTAGCACTTAATTCTATGTTTATCCAATCATCTCGATCTCCATCTTGAAAAAAGACAAAATGGTACCCTGATGGTAATAGGGCAGTTGGTATCTTAGATAAATCTATAGATAGTAATATCTCGTAGTATTTAATTCTTCTATCTAGATTGTCCATAATAATTACCTCTTAATGTATTCAATAATAAAGATGAATCACTTTATGACTTAATATAGACTAAAATCATTTATTAATTCTTAAAAAAATTTCGGGAAGAAATTTTATCAGGATTTTTGTAAATCTAAATATTTATTTAGTCATTATAAAAACTTCGTTTTTCTCCAATAATTGTTTTTTTAAATTGTACACCGAGCAACTTTTCAATTTTTCTTTTCTTGCTCATGTATTCTAAAATATAAAGTTTTTGTTCTTGAGGAATGTATACTATAGGTATCCAAAACTCATTTGGCATTAGTGCACTGTATCGCATTGCTTGAACTTTCCACTCTATGCACAACTTTTCAATCATTCTTTTTTCGTATTCAAAAAACTCATTAGATAAAATAATTAAATATTTTTCAGTACGATTCATTACTTTTTGCTTGTAGGCATTTTGAAAAGGCTCTTCATCCGAAATTACATAATTAAAAGTGTCAACTCTAGATGCATTTGCCTCTTCTATTTTCACAAATGTATGTATATCTGTAGAACTGTCCCCATGATCAAGTTTTTCATACTTGTAGTAAAGATTCTTTTGTATGGATGAAAATTTACTCGAAATTAAAAAGTGTCGAATATCATGAATATTCAAATAGGTATCATAAACGGAAAAGTGTATTTTTGATAATTTAAGACGTTTGCGATTTTTCTCATATTCTTTCATTGAACGATAGAATGTTATCTGCCAAGCAATTGACCAAACAATTGCTGATGCCCCAGGTATAACTAAGAGCTTCACAAATGAATGATTTGAATCATCAAACTGATCTCGCCCAACAATAGCAAGAATAAACATCCAAATTAAAAAAAATATTAATGGCACTATAATCATAATGCTTCTATACATGTATGCTTTTTTTGAAATGATATCCATTCTTATCCCCACTAGATAGTTTTTCTTGGTTCAATTATAACATTTTATAGAAAAAAATTAAATTTGATTTTCTTGCATTTTATGTGGATTCAAGGCAAGAAAAATATTTAGTTTGTGATTAAAATCTCTCTTTCTGCATTTAGTATTTTTTATTAATTAAATAAGAGTAAAATAATTAGTATAGGAGGTGTAACGATGGGGAAAAACCAACATGTGACACCACATTCAGGTGGTTGGCAAGTTAAAGGTGAGGGCAATCAAAAAGCTACTGTTGTAACTAATACACAAAAAGAAGCTATTAGTATTGCTCGTGATATCGCTAAGAACCAACAATCTGAATTGGTTATTCACAACAGAGAGGGACAGATCAGAAACAAAGATTCACACGGAAATGATCCATTCCCACCTAAAGACAAGAAATAATGTCAAGGAGTCCAAACTGGACTTCTTTTCATTCAATTTTCCAAACCGTATAAATGCTTATGTATGTACAGTCCAAAATGATTTTTCATGATATTTATCAATGTTGCTTCTTTTGGGACTGAGAAAAAAGCATCGTATACTTCTGGATATTTGACATAGTGTATGTCCCATCTAGTTTAGATTGTTAATGGTCTTGATTTTAGAATGAACTCATCTTTTGTTTATATATAAGTTTCATTTTTCACTAACTATATTAAAACTCTGTTTAGTTGATTCCAGTACAAAAGCCATACTAATTAAATTTGCTATCCTCCATAATTATGTTATTCCTAGCAGTATCTAATAACTCATTTACTGCTTTGAACCATTCATCCATTTTATCTATACTTGCTATCTTTGTATATGAATTAACAGGACTATTACTAACTCTGTCTTGATCTATTTGTGTATTCTTTCTCAAATATACTGTTACTTTTTTCTTATTGAAGTGTATATGATACTCATAATAACCTTCAACAAAGATGATCGTTGATGCGTTGACCAATTTCAGAGCAATTCCTTTTCTCTTTTCAATTTCTTTCATTCCTTGGTATATTTGAATGTAATTAGTCTTTGGTAATAGAACCGCAAAAGGTTTTAAAAAGATAGTTATGTAATGATGTAAACTTCCTAATCTATCTTCTTCTAGTGTATGATAAAAATGATATTTTTCGCTTCTCCAGTATTGCATGTAGGAGTTTTGATAATAGTTCGCTTCACCAAATTCAGTTTCTAATATCGAGTTGACATCATCAAATGTTTTATTTGTAACGGGATTAAATGACAAAGAAATATAACATTTATTTCTAAATAATGGATACAACCTATGCAAAGTAACATTAGCTTTGAATTTGCCAAAAAACGTATATTCAAAACTATTATTTATTAGTTTAATTCCATTTTTATTTAAGTAGTCAATGTTATCTTTATATTTGCTATAGAATGTTAAAGAATCTAGTTTTATCTCTTTCATTTTTTTCCTCATCAATTAGTCTTCTATTATATTATCAGTTCAATAGGTCTTTGAGTCTACTAAAAAAATAATTCTATCTGGAAGTAAGTATTCTTATCTCTTAAAGTAATAGTCCAAAGCTTTAATTTCTTCTTCAAATGTTAGAAACTCTCTAGCACTTAATTCTATTTTTATCCAATCATCTTGATCACAATCTTGATAAAAGACAAAATGATACTTTGATGGTAATAGGGCAGTGGGGATCTTAGATAAATCTATAGATAGTAATATCTCGTAGTATTTAATTCTTCTGTCTAGATTGTCCATAATAACCTCTTAATGTATTCAGGAAAGAGTACTTCAAATCCTCTTTGCTCCACTGTGTAATGCTACCTATTTTAATACGAATTAGCACCCTTAAGAAAAAATTTGGACCCCTGATAACAAAGATTCAAATTTATCATCGAAAAGTAGTAATTACAACAACAATTAACAAGAGATTCTTTTTGCAGATATTAATCATAAAATCTTCTATATTCATCGATCATATCATCAAAAGTAGCTTGGTTAAATCCAAATCCAATGTCGTCAGTGTCACTTTTATGTGCACATATATATAATAGCCTTTCTGAGTTCTCAACTTGCATTTTTACACAATACCTTGGGTTAGGATAAAGTGTTATCAACCACTCATACATAGCCTTAGATTCATCAAATGCGATAGTCAAATCTTCTTCACTTGTTATAATATTTTTGTAATTGAAATAGGCTGTATTATAAATATGTAAATAAGACTTCATCTCAATCTTTAGTTCAAAATTAGGGTAATTCTGATTTTCATTTAAAAGCATATGAATTTTTTCATAGTTGTAGTTATTGTACAAATTATAACGTGTTTTACAAAATTCTCCTAACCTTTCATAGTGACAGCGTTCCTGGCTTGACACAATAAAATTGATGTCATCAATAGTCGCAAAATAATTAGTGTAGTGATATCCATATTCTGTTTCACCTGATATTGTTTCCTCACTTAAGATAACATCATCCCGATTTAAATAATTCTTTATGTAGGTTAGTGCTTCATCATAAGTGTGTGGTTTTTTCTTTGAATCCGGTGGAAAGTCATACTGACAAGCTGTAAGCATACTTAAAAAGGCAATTATCATGATTATACTTAACAGCTTGCGTAACACTATGGTCACCTCTTTTAAATATTACCATTCATGAATACGAACGATTAAAGTAAAGCTTTTCCACATTTCGCATTCAAGAAAGTTATAAACTCGTTTTTTTGTTCATCAGATTCAAATGATCGATACGGAAAAATAAACGCTTGAAGAGCACTGAAATAAACATAGATGGCTTGATCTCCCTGTATAATCTTTTCGATAGCAGCGTACTGAATACTTGTCTCAGTATGGATCGTTTTTTCATGTAAGCTATCGTCATTAAAGGTGATGGTTGTTTCTTTATTAAATGGAAGTTTCCCATCTTTTTCTAGCTTTCTAATATTTTTCTTTATCGATTTTAATAATATTTTCTTGCTGTAAAAAGCCATGACAATCGATACAATACTAAGAGCAATTATTTCAGCAATTAATAACGTTTGGCTTACTTCAGCTATCCAAAAAATTACAATTGCTAAAAGTGATACTACAGGTGTTAGTATACGAAACATATTTATCGCTCTTTTTCCTTGTTCACTATGAAGTAAGTGGTATTGATTAAATACTAAATAGTCATCCTTAGTGATTGAGTTTTTTATTTGAAACATTGTTTTGTCTCCTCTATTTTGATTTTTGATATTCTTTATTCGGGATTTTTGGTCTGTCTTGTCATTACTAAGTTTGTCATGTTTTTCACTGAAAAAGTAGAATGATTTACGTTGGAGTAATACCAAGTTTAGTGTTCGTTAAATTGATACTTGCCACGGCTATCTATTTTCCTACTTATACATATGGTACTATGAACCACTCATAAAATTCATGACAATTAAACTCAATTATTCATTTACTACATTTATTCATGTTAATTTATCATGAACAATGCAATCCAAAGTTGTTATATCAAATCCAAAAGTAGAAGTCTTTCTCTTTGTGTATACAAAACTATACTAGCACCAAGTTCTTATTATAGAGTCAACAGTGAAATTGTTTCAACGTGAGCGGAGATTCTCCCATTGTTTGAAATCATGCTGTAAATGTAGGTATATAAAATTGAATTGATACCAGTTGATTTAATCTGTATTTTTCTCCCATTTAGCAACTAAAAAAACATTATCATTTACTAAAGTGTTGAAATCCCATCTCGTTTCATAATCATAATTTGTGTACCAACCAAGAAAGATGTGTCCTTCATTCACAGGTGCCCCTAGTTCTGGTATCTTATCTCCATTCTTGACTATCAAATATGAAAACACATCATTAGTGAAAGGAAATATTGTAATGAGGTGTTCATCTTCTTGAGGTGTTGGAGGGATACTGTTTTCAACAACTTTTATAGAGAGAATATGAATCTCTCCATAACCATCTCCTCTTGATATTTCATGTGATCCTGCAGTACCAAGCATACCAACCTTTAGCTCAGGTATATTCCAAAAGTTCAATTCTGATCCAGAAATACTATCTCGAATCCAAACCTTTCTATAAGCTGAGGACTCATTAGTAAATGCAATGATATGAATTCTTGCATAATCTGTTGTTGTGGTAATGGTTATTTTTGACATATGTTCAAAGACGTAAGCCTTCGTATAATCATGGGATTGATAAGAAAAAGGTTCATTTAGGTCAACGAGAATACCACCTTCAATTGTAAAATCATCGCTAACCAGACCATTTGCAGTGAAATCATGGATATATGTTTCAGTTACTGTTTGCTTGAAAGGATAAATCCATTTGGAATATAGAGTCATATCAGATGTGACGCTATCGGTTGTTAAGTCCCATATATTGTTTAATTCGCTATCCAGATACCAACCAATAAAAAGATAACCTTCTTTCTCGGTGATGATCGAATTTGGTAATGTTGATCCATGATCTATGGTCATCGATTCTACTAAAGAACCTCCATTAGTATCAAAGGTAATAGTATATTGTTTGATTGAACTAGACTTGTCGCATGCTACCAATACTAATGAAAAACAGATGATTAAGAATGTGTTTATATAGTGTTTACTCATTGAATTCCTCTTTCTATTATTCATGTATAATAGTCACAATTTACTGGACCTCTCTCAATCAATTTGATGATTAGTCAATTCTATTATTCAATTCTATTATTAAAGATGACAAGGTATTGATTTTTTCTTTGGTTGTTCCATTCGATACATCTATTAATTCTAAATATTTGGTTAGCTTAACAACACTAGAATCCGCTTGATTTAAAATACTTAGAATCTCATCACGAATAATACTATATTCATCCATTGGCCCATAACCAATTGTTCCATATGGGTCCCATATGATCAGTATTTTTTCAATTACATCCTTGATCATTTTTTACCTCCAAAAGTTTTTTACTAACAAGCAATAAAAAATCAATATAACAAAAACTATATATGAATACCTTTTAGATTTAGAACTTCCTGATGTAATTTCCCTTAATTTGTTACTTGATCAGATAATGGACACGGTATGTCCATGTAATATGTTTACGTTTTGTTTGCTTGATATAGTCAATTGCTTGCTGTCCAAAGATGAAACCGTAGGTAGAGATGATATGTTCTACAGAATCATAGGTTTGGATTGCTTCATAGTCAAAATAAGAGAATCCAAATTCATTTCTAAGTATACGGTCAACAACGCCTTCAGTATCCTCTTCGGTGACTTTTGAGTCACCCAAGATAATACTTGCTAAATCTCCACCATAGCAAAATGGAGCAATACCTAAATTGATTATATATCCCCCTACTTTGGTAACTCGAATCGCTTCACGGATATAGGTTCTAATTTCATCTTCAATAAAGAGTGGTAATGTAATAGCAATCGATGCATCAACACTATAATCAGGTAAACTGATATCTAGAGCTGTACCTTTCTTAAAGGATACGTTTGTAATACTCAGTTCTTTAGCTTTTTGTTCTGCAAGTTGTCTCATGTTATCTTCTATCTCAAGTCCTATGACATGTTTTGAGATACTTGATAGTTGAAATGATGAGTCTCCAGCTCCTGATCCTATATCGAGGATTGTTTGATTATGTAAGTCAAAATGCTTTTTCATGACATCAATCATTGTAGGTTCTTTTGGAACAGAAGCAAAAGCATCATATACTTCTGGGTATTCGATATAGAGTATGTCCCATCTATTTTCGATTGTTAATGGTTTGGGTTTATGCATGAATTTTCCTTTTGTTTGTGTGGAAATTTCATTTTTTTACTAATCTATAGCGCTTCGCATTTATTAATGTAGTTTGAAAAGAGTACTTCATATCCTCTTTACTTCACTGTGTTATGCTAAATATGTTGATACAAATTGGCATCCTCGTGAATTCTTTAGCACCCCTAATTTATTGCTTTGTTTAGCATTTCATTGTATGTTATTTTTAAATGAAGTACCTATGTTAAAAAAGAGATTGTTCTACTATCTTTTTATTGTAGAGTATCAAGCTATAGTATGTTAATTATATACTACTATATGATCACTATCTTCTATACTTGGCAAAAAACGATATTGTTCGATCATATCTTCAAAGTTGCTTTTGCTATTTGATATAAGAATGTCAATTTGAAAATCTCTACTTAAAAAAAGACTGATATCTTTTAATTTATTCATTAATACTTGAGTAACTAGATTACCTTCAATTTGATTTGAGATACTATTTAAATTCTTCCAGAGATCATTATTTGTTCCATCTTCATCACCATTATCGTAATCAAAAGTATGATAATCTTGTGAAGTGACTAGAACTTTGTTATTTTTATGAATTCGATAGAAACACTGAATATGCAGTGAACTTGTAAAATCTTCTTTAGCAAAGTTCAAGCACAACAAATTTGCAACAAGCTTTACACTTGTGAGTGTTTAGTTATTAATTTCTTCAATTTTTATCATAACATTATTATTCATAAATTCTGCTCCACTTCTTGAAGCATTGCTTCTAAATTAAAACGACCATACACATATCTAACAATTGAATTTTCTACTTCTTCAGGATGGTACCAGGATAAATAAGAGCAAATCTCATAATAATCCCTAAAAAAATCTAATTCAATGTTTTTATTTTGATTTCGTAGATTAATTATTAAATCAAAATCATCACCTCTGAGTTTATCCACAAAAACTTCATTAAGATCAAAATTGTATTTTTGAAGTATTACTTCTAATTCACCTCTAGCATACAAACGTAAAAAGTCTGTTTGCTGTTTACTTTAACTATTAACAATCCTCAAATGCTTTTTTGCTTTTCTTTTCCTCTATAAAGCATTTGTTGTCTTCATTTTGTCATTTTCCCTATTCATCTTAAGTGGATTTTATTATTTTTTTTCTCAATCCATGAAAATTCAACTGTGTACAACGACTATTTCTGATGTAAATTGACTACTTACTATAAGTGAGGGAGGTTAATTTATTAAACATCGTGTTAAAGCATTTATATGATTCCAATACATTTTCTCTATTTATGCGTTGCATATCCATATTTTGCTTCAACTCTTGCATCCATTGTTCTCTGTCACTTTCCGTTAAATTCTCGGTAGCTTTTGAATATGGATCTTCAACTTCAAATAATAAAGGTCTCCAATCTTTATTAACTGGGTGTATTGTATCATTAATAAAGAAGGGAATAAGCCAATCAGATAAACTGTTTCTAAACATTTCATAATTTTCTTGAACTTCACTATCATTAAAGAACTGCGACGAACTATTTAACTTATGGTAAAGGTCAAATGTCATATCGTTATTATCTTTTGTCCAATCATTATTGTAAGGATCTACAAGTGGAAATGTATTATCCATATATTCTTTTATCATATTAAATATTTTTCTCTCTTCTTCATGTACTAAGTTATTGTGATGATTATACTCTTGAATACTGATTTCAAGTTTCTTAATTTTTAAACTCTGTCTATTAACTATTTTTATATATGTTATATCAAATGCAATATTCAATGCAAATGTAATAGCTACGGACAAACTTATGCTTGCTGTAATCTCGTTTTTTTCTATATTAGTTGTTCCTAATATCACTCCAATTATTGCAATTACTACTTTAATAACAACTACAGCTATGCTTTTTTTTTCTTCAGTTTTTTTATCCATCACTTTATTCCCTCCATTTTTCCTAATTATAACAAAAAAGACCCTATTTATCTATAAGATCTCCATTTTCATTAAAAATATAATGATCTTCATTTTTGTGTGTTTCCTGGTTATGGCATTTTCTACAAAGGCATTCAAGATTATCAAGTCTCATTGATACATCATAATAATTAACATTTAGTTCTGTATGTGTTGTCTTGTGATGAACATCAAACGCCACCGCACCACACCTCTTACATTTAAATTTTCTACCATCATCTTATACTTCCTTTGTTTTTTGTCAAGCTGATGATGAGTAAATATCTTTAATAGTCATTTGCTGGTTCTTAAATAATATCAACTTTATCAATTTCTTTTAAAGGATGTATATCTATTAGAGCACTTACGAGTCCATATGAAGCTAGCTTATTGAAATCATGTGTCCCAAATTCTCTTGTGATTGATGATGGTCTAAAATCGTACACATTATGAATCAGTCTTAATAATACTTCTTCATCATGAACTGATAATCTAATTGTATTTATGAAACAATCACAGGTTTAAAGATAGCAATAGCATATGCGATCCCTATTTCACATTTGTCTGCTAGATTAGCTGCAACAATGTTTTTTGTGATATACCTAGCATAGTAACTTGCGCTTCTATCTGCTTTTGAGAAACCTTTTCACTCCAAGCACCGCCACCGTGTAGTGCAAATCCTCCATAACTGTCATATTGAAGTTTACACCCAGATAGTCCTGAGTCCAAATATGATCCGCCTTTAACAAAATCTACAGTTGGATTGATGAGAACTATAGTATCATTTGTGACTAGTCTTTTTGGTATTACTTCATGTACACAAAAAAGAACTAAAGGTCCATTTAATCTTCTTGGAATTACTGGTTTCGTTTGGATTGAAACAATGACTGTAGTTTCTTTTTTTGGAACATCTTTATCAAAATCTACAGATACTTGACATTTACCATCAACACCAAAGAATATGGATAATATTGTTGAAAACTCTTTGATTAGCTCATTTACTCTTCGTGCTAGTTTTCTTGATAATACAATCAATAATGGTGTTAATTCTTTAGTTCCTTTTTCTGCATAACCATACATATTACCTTGGTCTCCAACACCACCCTTATCAACACCAAGAGCATTATCACTTGATTGAACACTAAACTTCTCCAGGATGTGAAACTCTTCACCATTTAATCCAATCAACTCTAAGCATTCTCTTGCAGACTTAGAATAATCAATTATCGCTTGAGCACTTACCTCTCCAGCAATTACTAGTATTTCATCTTTTATCAGACATTCAATGCCAGCTCTTGTGTACTTTGTCTTGATTCAATAACTTGGTTAGAATATGTCTGCTACTTGATCATAGATTTTATCTGGGTGTCCATTAAATACGGACTCACTTGTTTCTATCATAGACTAATCATTCTCCTTTGTGTATTTAAATTCTTTGATATCGGATAATAGCTCTTTGATGCCATTTCTTATGAGATAACAATTATCAGCAATACCTTTTAAGTTTATGTATCTTTTTACAATAACATCTACATAACTTTCATCTAGTTCATTAAGAAATGCGTTTCGCTTTAACTCTTCACATGCAATCAATGTTTAACAACTACATCCAAATGGATCCATGACATTCTCACCAACTTTGGAGCTATATCTAATAAGTCAGCAAGTAATTAGATAGGTTTCATTGTTGGGTGTATATCATTCTTTGTCAATTTATCATGGTTTAATACACTATTCTTAAGTGAGTAGACGTCTTCTAGTCTTTGAATAAGTTCTTTTTCCTCATAGACTTGAAATCTAGATTTGATGCATCAATAACGTTTGTGATTGTACTATCATCAATAAAGTAATGCCCTTTGCCTTCTTTCCATCCATAATAGATACACTCATCTCTCCATTGAAAGTCTTATCTTCCTAGGACAAGTGAATTTATATTCCAAAGAAGTTGCTTTCTTGGTTTTATGTTATTAAGTTGGAGTGCTCTATCAAACTCAACGAGTGTACTTGAACCATGGCAGACATAATATGAACCGCCTTCTTTTAGGACTTCTCTCATGTTCTTAAAAACCATAACTAAGAATGCTAAGAAATAGTCTGAAGCATATTATCATTTTTGATTCTTCTGTTATTGAATGTTAATTACCATCCCCTTTAGCCCCAACATCAACATTGTAAGGAGGCTCTGTTAGTACCAAATCAATTTGCTTTCTATCAACAAGTCTTTTGATATCTTCTTCCTTTGCTGAGTCTCCACAGGTCAATCAATGACTATATAAAATTTAGATGTCTCCAATTTGTGAGAAAGGTGTCTCTGGTATATGTTCGTTTGGGTTAAAATCATTCCCATAAACTGCAACAGGTTTAACATCTGCTTCAAATCCAAAAAGAGACATATCAAGCTGATTGATGTTTTCTAATTCTAGTTTTAATTTATCTATATCCCAAGTTGCTAATTCTCCGACTTAGTTGTCGCCCAAACGAAATGCCTTCACCTGTTCTTGTATTAAGTCGTCGCGATAATACAAGGAACCTCTTCCAGTCCTAGTGAGATTGCTGCTTTGTATGTCTAGCGATAATAATATTGTTTCCATCAACAATGATAGGAACTTTGAATCCAAACTCTTTGATGGAGTTTGCTACTGCATCAACTGCTACAGTATTGTCCCTTGGATTATTCTCGTATTCCATTAAATCACTTATCTTCTTGTTTGTTAGTTGCATTGACATCTCCTATTTCCATTGGTTTCCAATCATTTTCTTTTTGTCGTTCCAGAACCTTTTGTTCAGATAGTTCTAGTTAATACTTCTTCTCACTATATTCCTTACCAAAATTGATGATAAGTAAATATTGTGCAATCCCCATATCCCAAAGAATAGTTCTTGTTTGCTTAATCACTTTCTTTTTTGTTCATGTAGGTGTTTGTTCAATGATTTGGTCTTCATTCACAATAGTGAACCCCATTGCACGTTCAAACATCTTCTCAATCAGTGATTTTTTAACATGTTTCTACCGTCTTCATAAGATTTCTCAACATCCTTATATTTCTTCCTAAGAGAATATAATGTGTTTTCTGAAACTCCTAATTCAGTTGCAATAACACCCATACCACATGATCTACTCGCTAGTTCTTTATTGAGTTTTAGTTTTGATTTTAAGACACCATCATTTTTCCATGTTTGATAATTATCCTTTCTCATCACCAGTCCTCACTTCTTCATCTGATTCTTGAGGAACTACGACTATTTCTCGCACTGCTAGTGCAGTAGGTGTATAACCAGCTCACGTGCATTTTACCGCATAAATAATAAACGCCTAGGTTGGCTCAAAGCATAAAAAAAACCAATCATCTCTGATCAGTTATAGACTTACTATTTGAAATATCACTAATTTAATTTTTTAGGGAAATAGACTTGAGACATTATTTCAATTTTTGCTTCTTCTGGGTTTTCTACTTGCTTATCTAAAACTTCTCGCATGAGAGCCAAACAAAACTTCATACCTACTTTCTCTGTTATTATGTCTTTGAGATAGATACTGGATTCATTATAAATTTCTGGAAAAGTGACTGAAAAATAGGTCATTTCTTTTTTATCTACCTCCCATATTCTATACTTTAATTCGCCTTTACCATCAATTTTGATATTTGTAGACTTAGACAAAAAATTATCTATTTGTCCAACTTTGTTCCATGTTGCAAGAGATTTATTAATATAAACATCATCCCATGTGTCGAACAAGGGAAAATGTAAGAGAATATTTCTGATGAAACTAAATAAATCATCTGCAATAATGCCCTCTAAAGATGGTCTCCAACCTTTTTTCATCCAATCAACATAGGCTTTTATCGGTGCATATTCTAAAAGTTCCTTATATATGGAAAAAGCTTCTCTCAATTTAAAGAAACGTATATTCGGTTCTACTGTTAAAAAATCACCATAGTTATCTCATCAAATAAATCGTAAAAACGATTATAAAATAAATTCAATACCAACTGTTCTTTTGCGGTTAATTCATCCATTGAAATATACTCCCTTTAATGATTATTGATAAATACCTATGATTTTTATGTTTTCCATTATTCGCTTCTTTAAGCATGCCAAGTAATCACAGTGTTATAAGTTTTTCCTATTTGAGACTTCATAAACTGGTGTTATTGAACCTATAACAACATCGTACTATATACATCACGAACTACCATTCTATGTCTCTTTTTTTTGTAATTATAGGGATGATTTCGAATAGTCTTGGTTAGTTCATCAAAGTGATAGGGTATGTTGTACCTGTCCATTATAGAAATAAACTGTTTTTCCAACATGAGCACCACAGGTGAAATATACATGAGCAAAAATTCTCTGCTTGCAATTTTATAACTTTCTGTAGCTCTCTGTTTATTTCCAACCATATTATCTTCCCAAAATGGAATCAATGGTCTTTTGTCAATATTTTCACAAAATATATCAGGAACTAGTTTTTCATACTCCCCATCAATCATTTTTGCTGTTTCAATGGCATAATTCAATTCTTCTTTATACTTTTTGTTCTTAAAGTTTTTATTATAACACTTTATTTTTTCATATTCATTTATCAAATAAACGAAATGTTCGTCAAAATAATACTCATATCGTTCTTTTTCTCTCGTTTCGCTACTAGTATAATAATATCTACCGCTTTTATTAAATACTTCCAATAAATCTGTAAACTTATTTAGAAGGAGTGAAACATTCGAGTTAGAATCGAATAACTCATTGTATAGTATTTGAACATCACTAGTTACGTTTGACTTAAGATTTTTGTATAACTTTGAAATAGAATGACCAAACTTTTTTGGTGAAAATTCATCAATTCTTTCATCTATAATAGTGCTATATGATAATGAAAGTTTTAAAAGTCGTTCCACTCCTTGGCTAGATAACAACATGAACGTGAAAAAGGATTGATCGTTTATCACGAGGTCAAAATGGTTTGTTTCTTCTAGTGCTAAGTGTATTAAATTAACTGAAAATCTGAGTTCTCTTACTAAGAAAAACAAATCAGTCTTTGCACTTTCAATTCTATTTTTGTTGTTATCCATTGCTCACTACCTCTATTCAGTTTAAGTCTACATCCCTTTGATAATAAGGTTCATTGTCATAAAGCAACTACAAAATTAAACATTTATTAACTGGTTTCATTAACAGTAGTTACTTTATCGATTAGTTTTAGTGCTAAAAAGGTAAGTCCTCGCCACTTGATACTTTTATATTTCCTATTTTTTGTATAATGCTATCTATAATAAGAGTTTTGTCATCTTCATCTAAGACAATGAACCAATTATAAAAATCGCTTACAACTTTCGTTAATATTTGAACTTTAGGAAAATATCTATACGTAGATTTCACAAATACTCGTATGAGAATATCTTTTCGCTGAATTTCTTCTTCTAGCAGATTTGTTGAGATAATTGATTTTAATCCATTACAAATATCATCAATTTCATAGTTAAATTGAGGATCTCCAAGAAAAACTGAGATTGAATTTTTTAAACCATTAGTAAATGATTGATAAATGGTTTTGTCTTTTTCATTTATGTCAAGTGCAGCTAACTTCTTTGTGTTAATATCGTTTTTTATAACTATAAACGATGAGTATCTCTCACTTCTTGATACTTTCATCATTTTTTGCAAAACTCTTGTGTATTTAAAATCTCCTATATTATTTTGCTTTATCAATCTATTGAACAATTCACCCAAACAAAACATATCTGTTAGATTGTCATAGTATCCAAATCCAAATTCTTCAGGCACAATTTTCATACCTTGCCTATTTATAATTGAATTAAATGTATCGAAATTATCACTTTGTTTTTGAAGTGATTTTCCTAGTCCAAAATCTATTACTTTAACTACATCATTCTGAGTAACAAGTATATTGCTAGCACGTATATCTCTATGTATAATGCTATTCTTCTCAAGATATACAAAGGCATCTATGAGTTGAAGAAATATGTGGTTTACATCCGAAAATATCTTAAAAACATCATCAGAGAAAAATTCGTCAATCTCCTTACCCTCAACGAACTCCATCAAAATATATCCTGTATATTGATCAGGATATAGATAATAATTAAAAACTCTTACAATATTTTCATGATATAATTTGTGCATTATTTTGATTTCCGATACAAAGGTATCGTAAAACTCTTTCTTTGCATCATCGCTAAATGGATCATACTTTTTGCACACAAATATTTCATCAATTAAGTTGTCTCTAATTATTATTGTTTTTCCAAAGCTTCCCCCACCTAAGTTTGGATTCAATACTTCATAATCCTTTTGTCTAAAAAATTGAACCATTTTGCCTTTTTTTAACATCTTTATTAACCTCCATATTGGACATCAACTTAATCTATTCTTTAAATAGTCCTTTAAAAATACTTTGCCAATATTCCACTGGTGATGTATTATCCAGATGTCTCATTAAGTTAATCTCGTTCTCCTTCTTTTGCTTTTCCTTTTCATTTAATTTCATATCTGGTTCAATATCCACACTCAAGATCTTATCTAAATCGTTGTCATTAATTCCAAACTGCTTCGCTAAATCATATACCGAATACTCACCAATAGTCATAGAGGTACTATAATGGTAATTTTCACTAAAGCAACTCATGATTGGCAAAAACAACTTAGAAAGTAAGTACTCATAGTTACTCATTTCACTTAAAGGAAATTCAACACAATTATCGAACTTAACATAATACTTGAATAGATATCTGTGAACCATCTTATTTCTTAAGTTTTTTAGTTTTTGAGCTGTCTCTTTCTTTTCGCCATCAAAAGATAGTTCAATAAGTCCATCAAAACTTTCATTAAGTCTTTTAGTTTTTGAAGACAAGACATGTTCTAATAACGTAATGAATAGTAGTAAGGATTCAAAGTAATATTCGTCTTCAATCATCTTAATAATATAAGTGAACCGTAAACCAAAAAATCTAGAATGATGCCACAACTCATCTCTGATTTCATTCAGGTCGCAATTTTGATGAATATTATTCCAATCAAACTTATCCATTAAGACATCGTCCCCTTCAATTCATTTTCACAACATCTCGAGTATCTAACTTCATTAATTGCCTTGTTGCTCTTTCATTAATGTTATTTTTCTCATACTTACAAGCTTCAATTTCTGCTGTAATGCCACCTTTACCATTTCTTCCATATCTATATTCTTTTGGTAAAAGCTGTCTTAAATTTTTGATATTATTGCTCAAAGAATCATTACTATGATCGTCAACAATACACTTTCTAAACATATAGTTCATTAAAAAGGCATGATGACTTACTGCATTTCTTAACTCCCTTACAGCATCAAGATTTGAATGGATATCTGTCATGGTGTCAAACATTCCATTTAAATCATCTGTAGATATGTTTTTAATCTGATTTAACAAGTCGCCAAATTCTATTGATTGAAGTACTTCTGAAACACATTCCCCATCTTTAATTCTTGACTTAACTTTCGAACGTGGTGTTCTTCCATCTTGCCAAAAGGGTTGAATAGGATTATCCTCATATTTATTACTTAAATAAGCTCGCATGTATTCTTCTAACGTAGCTATATAAATATAGATTTTATCTCTCAACTTTTTATCATATCTCAGTAATGCTGATACCTTTGACCATTCAATTATTGATTTGTCATCATCAAAATCAACACCTAGATGAGTCATAATCTTCTGATGAAAAGCAACTCCTTTAACTCTTAGGTAAAATTCTGCATCGTTATGTTCTTTGTCATTATTTGGATCGAAATACAGTTTTTTCATCAATTCGTCTTTTGTCATAAGTTTACTCCACACGATTATTAACTTCTTCATAGAAGATATGTACTGAGGAGATTCTATCAGCTTCATGTTTATCTTTTTCTGCAATTACTCTTGGGATAATATATTCTTCAAGTAGGAGTCTTTGATCATCTGCTGATAGTCCATTGAATTTTTCATATATATAGGAGTTTTTACTAGGTAGTTGAACCCAGGTATAAGCATTAGGAGCATTTCGTCTTATTCGCTTTGATTCATCAATACTGATTATTACAAAATCAAAAGAGAACTTTTCTTTGCTCGCATCGAAAGTTCCCTGGTTTTTAGACGTTCTCACAGTAATAACTGTAGTTGAATTTTCAACTTTCTCGTTTTGATTTTTACAGTCCGAAAAAGCCTGAAGAAAGTCAGCTTTAATTTGAGTAGGTTTAGAATCACCTTGCTTTGAATTCTTTGTCAAAATGATTTGATAATCCAAATCATATTTTCCATCAGAATCTTTAACAATACATCTTCTTTTCCCAGAGCCAATTAATCTATGATTAAACTTATAGTGTCCTTTAATCTTAGAGTGTTTTCTTACCTCTTCTATTAATTTGGTAGCTCTTTGTCTAGCTTCTTTACTTTCATTGTGACTAACTAATTTTGCCCCCATTTTTCCTCCCCTGAGACAACTTGTGATTTGCTCGATTTTTCTCTATATCGACCATAAGTTACTCATTAAAGTATTACCTTTTCTCATTTGAGACATCATAAACAGTGATTATTGAACTGATATAAAATTATAGTTCATTTATTTTATTTAAGACTTCCCTACCAAATTCTGACAATTGAATTTTTGTTGGCTGCTTTGGAATTTCTTTAATCTCAATTAATTTATACTCCATAAATTTGGCTTTTAGTTTTCCCACTATTTTACTATCAAGGCTAGAATATGTTCCATTGACAGATTTATTAAATAATTCTAAAAATTTCGAATCCTCACTAGGAGTAAGTAATTTAGGTGCTACAAAATAATAAATGTCTTTAATTGATTCTTTTAGCGTATTCTCTATTGGGTCTGGTGAGTTTGATGTATAAAAATACACAATTTCTTTATAATGTATCTCAATCTCATTTTCCAAAAAAGATAGATCATCCAACTTTTCAATTGAGGTAATTTTACTTTTCAACTTGATGTTTTCCATCTTAAGTGAATCAACTTGATCCTTTATGATAGATAATTGAGTTATTATCAAATCTTTCTCTTGGTTTGCAGTTTTCAACTTTTGATTTTCATTATTCAAGTCGAAAAATTTTTGTTGGATATCCATAACCATTTCGACAAAATCGAAATTTTTCAATTTTTTAGCTTCATTTAGTAGATCTTTGATAATATCATAGGCATCTTTAATAGTTCCCATTATTGTCTCTTTTGACACACAATATCATATAGATATTTTGTTTTTCCTTTCATTGTTTTAGTTGCTTATTTACATTTAAAATTCTCATACAATAACAAACGATATACATAATACTAGTAATTTGTTATTAAGACTTCTCTTGTTATTGATGATCTATCCTTAATTTGATAATTTGAGTTGCCATAGCTTGATTTAATATATATTATACTATAATAGTTCTTTTCTGCCCAATTTTTTAGGGTATGATGAGTCATACCTTTATGTTCTATCACATTAGAAAGAGCAAAAGGAATTCCTTTTTCATTAAGTCTGTTTAAGAGTTCTAATAGCTTTAATTCATCATTCTCACTCCAACCATTACCTTCATTGTAAGATGCAATACCAAGTATATAAGGAGGATCACAGTAAAAGAATGGATTACTAAAACTATCAATTTCAATTTTCCGAAAATCAATGTTGCTAAATTCAAGAGATTTATTCTTGAGTATTGTTGCAAACTCTCTAACATTTTTCCTTATAGATGAGTTAAAGTCTCGTTTCCCAACTGGCATGTTAAACTCATTCTTTGAATTAAATCGAATTTGATTATTGAATGCAAAAATAACCAATGTGAGTAATAAAAAATCTTTTTTTTCATTAGATGTTTTTATTGAATTATATTCATCTCTTAAAGCTAAATAATTATCTTTATTGTATTTCCCTACACCTGAATCGCTATTACAGTTATAAAACTCATAACCATTTTCATATGTATTTGATAGATTGTATTTTGTGATAATATTCTCAATTTGATGAATAATATGAGATGCGCTATATTTAGCAAACAGTTTTATTAATCTTACGACTTCCTTTTGAAAATCATTATAAATAATCGTATTTGCTGTTACATTAGCTCCAACATTAAATCCCCCACCAAACATGTCAACAAATGTTTCAATTTTTCGTGGAAATTTCTCTAGCAACTGTGGTAACAATCTATATTTGCCACCTGTATAATTTAATGGAGACTTTACAAATCCGTTTATTTTTTCTATTAGTTCATAATCTTCTGTCTCTTTACCCACACTACACAAGAATAATCTTTCTTTGTGATCATCAATTTCAGTTGCTCCTGTTGTGAATTGACTAAATTCAGTTTCAAATATATCAACTTTGCCTTTAGAAGATAAGATTTCTATTATCTCATTATCACTAATTTTCGCTTGAGATCGTCCAGCACCTTTATTACCCATGTTGTTGTATGATACTAAAATATATCTTGCATTAATGTTCTTTATTAAATCCTCAAATTGTTTAGGTGCTGATTTTGTGCAATATTTGCTCTTAATAGCACTCCTATCCATTTTCTTAGCAGTTCCATAAACTGTTGGTTTTGACCACTCTGCTACATTTTCTAACAAATGATATGCATCACTATATTGTCTAGAGTTATATGGTGGATCTATATAAACGATATCAGCTGATATTCTTTTCACTAAAGTATTGGCATCTTCCTTAAATACTATATTGTTTAGATTAGTATTTCTGTCAGGTAACTCTAAAAATTTCAATACCAATTCCTTATTCAAATCACCGTGTAATCGATAGGCATCGTAATGTCCAACAGTATTTGCGATTCCATCCATTGCATATATCAAGGAAGTAACTAGTACTGCTCTTTCTCTAATGTTAATCTGGTTCAAAATATACTTTTTTTCAATATCATCCCTAATAAAGCCAATCTTTTTACAGTTTTCAATACTGAAATACGTGTTTGCAAAGTTTAAAGAAAAGTAATTATCCTCTTTAATAACTAACCTATTATAGGATTCAATAATCTCAACCAATTTTTGGTCATCAATAGGGGAACTATCAAAAAAAGATAGATATGATAAATGGTTCGACTCTAAAATATCATTAACCATAATTGTGGTATATCTATCATTAAAACTCCAAGCTACGTTTCCTGTACCTCCAAATAGGTCGAGGAATACATTTATGTCTGTACAGTTTTCTGAAATTACTTTTTTTATAAATGGAATCAGTTTTGCCTTGCTTCCTAAATATCTTCTATTCTTTATATTATACACATTCATTATTTCACTCATTTCCATTTTAGGCATCGCATGCATCAATTATAGCAAAAAGAAATGTGTTATTCAACACATTTCCAGATTCTTCTTTTTTATTTTTTTATAAGGAGGAAACCCAATCTCCAATATTTCTTTGGACATTTGGTATCCATTCCCTTGAAGATTTTAAATCGGTTGTATCAGAGCACTTATGCAACAGTTCCCCAAAAATTTTGTGATCCAGCTTTTTATTCTTCGAGTGAACTTTTTTAACTCCTTCTAACAACAGTATTAGTTGAGGAATTGTTATAGGTACAATTCTTTGTCTTACACCTTCATATTCATATTTTACAGAATTCCAAAAAGTATTTACTGTATCTTGATGTAATTTAGGTGCAACAAAAATGCAATAATTTTGCTCTTTATCACTGGATACTTCGAACTCTCTGAGGTGTCTCATTACAGGTTGCCCTTCATTTATCCATTGGTCCCTGGATGTTAATGTTGTAACCTCACATATTGCATTATAGGTCTCATAATAACATTCAATGTCTGCAACTCCACCAGGAGCCGTATTGATAGGTTCATTATCATCACCAACAATAGTATTAGGTTTGATTAAATGAGCATCATTAAAAATGTTCAATGAAACATTCATCCATTTCTCAAACTCTAAACTTGGTTTGTTTACTAACAACCTCTCTCTATCCCTTTCATAAATTAATGTAAGTGATTTAATAACTTCATCAATCTTTGTGATTTCAAAATACTCATTTTTAAGCTGCAAATTCTGTAGAACTGTTCTGACTCCTCTAGCTTTTTGAATATACTCCTTAAATTGGGATTTATCATTACCCTGATACACTATTGGCTCATAAGATACTGCATTATCGAAAGATAATTGCTTAATTTCTGCATTTACTTCATACAATATTTTCTTAAGTTTCTCGATGGTTTCATATGGCAAAATGTATGTTCCATAGACTGAAAAATACTCTAACCATGCTTCTGCGTTTGGAAAATCTAATGGTCTACCATTATCAATTGCCAAAATTGATTCTATTTCAGTTTTTCTTCTAGGTTCTAAATCAATATATGTGTTGGCATATTTTCCTCTTATATGTATCATTTTGGTTTGTCTAAAATAGCGAATCATATTATCCGTATATTCGATTGAGTTAGTTATAGGTTCTTTAAAGTTGGGAAGCAGTGAACTTATGTAGGATTCTCTAAAAGTTTTTTTCTCCAATTCATCTAGTATCGTCTCATATTGATTTCTGTAATCAATAATAAGATTTGCATATTTATCAACATCATAGTAATTTTTCAAGGACAGAGCAAAAATCCCAAATTCGTCTTTTGAAATTCCTTTTGCCTTATGTCCATTTAGCTCACAAAATTCATTAACTCTTCTGATCAAATGAAGAGTAGATATAAATGGTTTTGTATTCCATGTGGTATAAGAATCATCAAGTGGATTAGGATACTGTATTTTTAACAGAGAATCTAAAAAAAACTCTTCAAATGTAATTTCATTGTTAATAAACTTATTACCCAAATCTGAAATCACGATTCTATTTGAATTGTCCATATACACTAAACCTAACTTTTTGAGCGGAGCCATAGATTGACGTCCGCGCATTTCTGCACCGCCAACATATGCTTTTGCATCAATTATAGATTCTGCAACCTCATACGACATTTTTCTATCTTTGTTTGAAAGCCACTCGATTTGCTCATGATTTAATCTTTGAAATGTTTGGCCATTTGAAGGATCATTCAAGTATTCACGATACTGAACAAGCAAAACTTGATATTTCTTTTGTGTGATAGTATCCCACACTTCACCTTCAATTTTTTTAGCAACACTCAAAAACCCATAGATTCTATCTGATTCTCTAACTGTAGTAGACATACTCCAAAGTGAGTCCATGAACATCCTCCTTGCCTGTTTATTCCAAATCATTGTTTAACTCATTTATTTTTACTTTTTCTGTTAATTTAATGAATATTTTTTTATATTTTGATAGTAAAATTCTTATACTTGAACAGTATTCTGGCGTAAGAACCTGTGTTTTATTATTCACGGTAAAAATGTAATATGTGTTCTCTAAGTCATCATTAACTATGTGTATATGACTTAGACTGTTTCTTAAATCAAGAATTTCTTCTTTATACACATTAAAATCAATAGTTTCAAACCCATTTTTCTCTAGGATTCTATTCATGACTCGAATTCTTTTCGAATGGTCTATGTGCCTATTTGATGAATCCAATATTTCAATTGCTTTTCTTGGACTCATTTCATTATCAAAGATTTCTTTGTTTTGACTGGCTTTTTTAGACATTGAACCTAAAATTTCTGCAGATATATATTTTTCAATGGGTGATAAGTCGGTTGTCTTTTCTAACAACTCACCTATAATTCTATTTACCATATCTTCATACTCTGAAACATATGATAATACCATCCCTTTAAATCCATTGATTTTCTCTTCTCTATTTGTGATTTTTTTAATAACATCAATAGCAATATTTTCTAGATTCTCAGAATTTGAGAAGTAAATACCTTTTTGAAGTAGGGTAATCAATGAAACTCTATTTTCTCTTTCTTCTCGAGATATTATTTCTTCAATACTGGATTGCGATGAATAAAATATTATGTCAGGCAACATGGATAAATTTCTAACCTTGAATATCAATTCTGTGCCAACCTCATCATTAGATAGATTGTAATCAACTAATAGCAAGTCAAACTTTGCTCCAATATCTTTTATCTTATCTTTTGGGTAACTAGATTTTGATATAATATTGGGAAGCAAGTTTAGATAATTCATTTTTTCCTCAAGGTTTTCCTTAGTTTCTTTAGAGAAATCAGGGTCATCTTCGATTAATAGTATATTAAACTTAATATCCATGTATTTAATCTTCCTTTCGATTGCCAAGTTCAACTACAAGTTTGAACCCCTCTGTATAGTTAGTATCTATGTATGCTGAACCACCTGACTCTTTTGCAATTTCCCTAATATGATGTAATCCTATACCATAACCCATACCACTCGAATGTTTTATTCCTAATTCAAAAAATACTTCAGGATCAGGAAACAAATCCCTTTCATAACCATTACCGTTATCAGCAAACACAAGAATCGCTTTGTTATCACGAATATCTACATCAATATTCATGACTTGAGCACCAGATTTTTCTGAGTTTGAATACACATTCTCGATAATAATACCCAAAGAAGTGGTATCAAATGAAAAAAGTGTATTCTCGCTTGGGTCAAATTCTACATCAGTTTTAATGGAGGTCTCAAGCATGATTTTGACATACTGATTTATAAAAATACCTATGTTCTGGTTAATGATTTTTGATCTCAAATTGTATTTTCCCTTAAAAGCGTATTTTGTCATAATCAATGATTTTCGATTATATAACTTAATCGTTGAGACTTCTCTATAAAATTTCACTGGCATTGATTTATTTTGGTTAAATGTATTAAATATGCGTACAATTTTCTTGTCAATTGTGACACACATTTTTTGAATAGTATGAATTGCATCTGCTAATCGAGTTTCATCTTTTCTTAATCCTTTAGCTAATAATTCAACCTGTTGTTTTCGTACTCCCAATTCTGCACTGATCTGTTCTTTCTCTTTTTGAACTTGTTCTTTTTCTCTATTGCTTTGGGCTAGTTCTTCTTCATGTTTAATGCTAATTTCATCAAGACGTTTTTTTTCAATTAATTCCTCATCATTTCTAACTTTCTTTGCTAGTGCAACTCTCGTTTGTATTAGTTTAGTAATTATTGGATTCAATATATTTATTAGTAGTTGTACTCTTGAATCTTTTTCTGAGATTTGCTGTCTGTTCGCAGTTGCAATATCAGGTAAATCATTATCATCCAAAATATCGAAACTTATCTCACCTTCAATATAATTAGAAAATGCTTGACTACTTTTTATATAGTCCAAGAAATTTTCAATTGCGAGTTTTCCTCTAACATATAATCTTAATCTATTAGGGCTTGTTGCTCTATTCTTTAAAAAGGTGGGATCGTTCTCTCTAGCATTTGTTTGGTTAATTGTTGTATGAAGCCCAATCCAACCTTTCATTTCGTATTTTTTTTCAATTTCTTTTTGATTCTCTGTTGTGAACTTAGCTACTCCTGAAGTCTCAAATGCATCAGAGCTAAGTAATTGTGCTGGATAATCCTGTAAAATTTTTGGATATTTATTTTGCATTTTTATTCGTTGACTAAGATAATTTGGGAAAATGGTATTACTATTGTTGAATAAAACACAAAAATTTCTGTATGCAACATTTTTCTCAATATCTTCAAACTTAATTTCGTCATTTTCAGTTTCTACATATGAAAATGCAATTTTCCTGTCTTTATTATCAAGTAGGTAGAAGTCCGATAAACGATTTTTTAATCCAGCTAAGGTTTTCTCTCCCAAACCTGTTAAGTTCACATCATTTAGCCTAATAAAGACTCCTGTTATAATTTGATTCCATTCATTATTGGAATAAAGAGTAATTTCTTCAATTGGTGTATTTACGAGAGCTGGTCTATCATCCTCGTTGTACTCCGAAATATTTAAACTCCACCCTGATAAATCACTATCTGTTTTTGTAATGATTTGAACATTATTAGACAAGTATAAAGTGGCGAGTTTACCAATACCTTTTCTACCTAACGTTCTAATATTACTATCGTTTAAATCTTCAAGTCTTTTGTTTCTACCTACGAAAACATACTTTTCAACTAGGTCCTGATATGACATACCTTTCCCATTATCAAAAATCTCAACAGTAGAATGCTCCTTATTTATACCATGTATATGTATAAACACTTTGTCGGCTTCAGCGTCAAATCCATTTGCTACTAATTCAGAAATTGCATTCCACGGATTAGAATAAAGACCACTTCCCAATAGTTTTAGGGCTAAATATGAAAAATTGAAAAATATCTTATTCTCCATTTAAATTACCTCTGAACGCAATTTCAATCTGTTTTGCTAAGCAAATGGCTAGTAAAGGAGGCACAGCATTTCCCACTTGTGTTTTCTTACTAGTCTTACTTCCAAAAAACTCAAACCAATCTGGAAATGACTGAATACGGGCTGCTTCTCTTATAGTTAGTGCACGATTTTGGTCAGGGTGAATACATCTAATTGCCGAAGGGGTAGAAAAATTATTAGTGATGGTTCCACTAGGTTTATCCCAAAGAAGTCTACCATAAGAATTATGATAACCAGAAGTTAAATACAAGTCTTTAGGAAGAATCCCTTGATCTACTTTCTTATTAATATCGTCATGAGCCTCACCAGGTCCCAGATTATAAATTATTGATGTAATTCTATCTCCATAAACTCCGCAATAATGTTCTGAAATGGATTTGCTCTTTTTCCTCATGAGACTTTGATAACTAGTCAATGGTTCACATATGTAATTATCTCCTGATTGATTTTGCCCAATCTGAGGTAAATCAGATATAGCATCAAGCAGTGTTAATTTTCTCTCTTTGACTGGTAATGGGAATTTCCACTCAATTTTTGTGTCAGACCTAATTCCAACGATAAAAACTCTTAGTCTATTTTGTGGGACGCCATAGTCTAAGGAATTTAACACTTGCATTGATACAGAGTACCCGATTTCATTAAACTCATCAATAATGTGATTAATTATCTTACTATTATCAGGCAACTTGAAAGATAAGATTCCTAATACGTTTTCGAATATAAACATCTTTGGCTTAATAATCGTAAGCATTCTTTTATATTCTGAATACATTTTCGAACGTGTATCATTCTCTCTTTTTCCAATAAAGCTATATGATTGGCAAGGTGGTCCACCGATTATTAAGTCCGTGTCCGCGTAATTTATTTCGTGTTTTTTTAAAAAATCTAATGTAATATCCTCAATGGAATTGTTAAACATCTTTATGTCTGGATAATTAGTTGTAAATGCACTTGATGCTTGTTGGTCATAGTCATTTGCAAAGAGTATTTCAAAATTATCATTCTTTACAAAACTATTTCGGTATATGCTATAGTAAAATCCAAAAGTTAAACCGCCAACACCAGAAAAAAGATCGATGATCTTGATTTTTCTATTTGTTAAGTTATTGTTTGGTTCGATTTTTTTCTTCATCATTAGAGTTCACACCAATCCGTTTTTCCAAGTTTCTGGATTCTACCAATTATCACCTATTCTTTCAACTAGTTGAAAAGGGTGTCAATTTCCCTATTTAAGACATCATAAACATGCATTACTGATTAGATAAATTGTATCACAAAAGCCCTTGCAATTCTACCTTTAATTAAAATTAAAGCACCTTGAAGCTTTTGATCACTCATCTTCATCAGAGACATCAATATTCAACTTATTCAATATTAGGATACATTTCATAGTATCTATCGATGAAATCTTCAATGTTTTTGAATTGATTAATAAACTTTTCATAGAGTTCTAGGGCGAAACCTTCTGCTTGTTGTTCTACTAAGTGTGTGCCCCATTCATCACTAGAATCATTATAGTTTTCCGTTTTAAATTCATAAATCATTTGCATCATTTCATCATCTGAGAATAGGTTGTTTTTAATTCCCATTCCATATCCAATTACAGCTGAGTATTGAACTGAATGAAATGTTTCATGGAATGCACATTTGATGATTTTATCAGTTTGTGCAGTTCTCAACCATTCACGATTGTACCGGATAACAAACATTTCTTTTTCAAAGAGACCAGAATGATTGATTGACTTAAACATATCTCCATCATTAATGAACACCCATAGTGCATCATCTACTTTCAATAAATTTCTTGCAAAATTGGTTGTTGCAATTGCAAGTTTTTCATTCATACTACCATCGCAATTATTCATTGAATCACCCCTTTATTTACAGTTGATTATACTATAGAAATTGCTGATACCAATATTAAATACAACCTTTTTATGCTTCGAAAATAATGTCTATAAAATTCCGCATGATAACTTGTTAAAACATTAATTTCTCATGATTCTATATAAAAAACATGCTAACACTTACAACCAAAATTATACAAAACTTTTCTATTGATCTGAATTTAAAATCTTGATATGTCTGGTATTCAGATTAAAAAAATGAGCTGTTTTTTACTCTCATTCACTGAAAAACTGATTATGTGATTATTTTTAGAATGATATGAAAATATTTTTATTGATTAAGTACAATAAATAATCGACAAATTACTATTATATATTTAATGATAATGTACGAAAGATCATACTATAATTTGGTGTTTTAAGAAAAATAGAGTTTCTTTCTGAAGATAAAAATCTTATAAGTTCTATACGTGTAGCATTAGAACTATTTGATAAAATATTCATTCCAAAGAATCCACACTTCAGATAGTATTTTTTTACAAAGTTTTTTTAAACTTATCTATTCTTGATATATGTTCTTTTTCTCTCTCGACTGTTTTTTTAGTAAATTCTATTAGACCTTCATAAGTGCTTGTTATGAGTGAATCACTCATTTCAATTGGAAATTTCCTTGCTAGTCTATCCATTGATTTAGTCAATTTATCTAAACGACAGACTTCCGCGTAATAAGGCACATCTTTGTAACAATCAAAGAATGCAGTATCACCAAAAACAATTATACTTCTGAAATAATTATTGCTCATCCCTAAAAGATTTTTTAAATACTTAAAATGCATTGTATTTTGATCTATCGGATTTGGAAACGGATATTCGTTACCTCCTGGATGTTTAAGTATTAGATTGGGTTCTTTCCATCTTCCAACTATTTGTCCAGTTACATTTTTTGCCTCTATAACATAAATACCTGTCTTGTTAATAGCAATAATGTCAATCTCAGAAAATGTTCCATCCACTTTAGGTATATATGCATTTTTGATTATTCTTATATCCGGTAATTTTTCTCTTAACTCTACTTCTATTCTATTCTCCAATAAAACTTGCTTTGCATTAAAGTATGTGTTTGGGGATGATTCACTTTTCACTGTAATTTCTTCTGCTTTTATTTCTATTTCTATTTTTCTCAAAAATTCTTTATTATATTTATTTCTTAAAATGACGGTTTGTATAATAAATATCGCATTAAAAACTGATAAGGAAAGTGTAATAATCCCTAGCAAAAGATTTATATGAAACAAATTTGTTGAAACCGCAACAAACATGAATATATTAAAATAAACGATTATGTCAAAAGGTTTTAAAAGTTTTTCTTTTCTCATATTACTTCACTCAACTTTTCTCATAATCGGAAACACTATAACCATCACATATAATAACCCATAAAACCACAAATCAATAGGTTTCACTTCAACAACTTCAACCTGTTCTACCCTTAACATATTTTCAACTCTCTCCAAATCAAGCTCACTTGCTTTGATGTTGTAAAGATTATAGTTCGTGTAAAACACTACGTAATAATCATAATCGCTTCTATTCATCTTATAAGGTTTTCGATATATCTCTGCGTTTCTAACATCACCTAAGACATCATAAACCTCATTCCATGAACTTCTCTTATCAAAATTGGCTAACATAACTCTATTTTCCTTCACTTGAAGGATTCTATAATCAAAAAGAAGAGTGAGTGTAATCACTACAAAGCATAAACTTTTGATCAGTAGTTTTTTCACTATATCCCTTCCTTCTATATTTTTATGCTTTTTTGCCTCTTAAATACTGAACTGGATAAGGCATAACAACTCCCAATTCACTTGCTGAATTAATCACTACATAAGGATCTCTTAACAAGAGTCTTCCCAAATAGACTAAATCACACTTTTTAGATGCTACTGCGTGATCTGCTAGTCTTAAGTCAGCAATTAAACCTCCACCAATCACTGGTAGTCCTGTTAACTCACTCACCTTTTTAGCAAGCTCTAATTGATATCCAGGAAATGCATTAATCTT
>JAHIRQ010000044.1 GCA_018818645.1 Bacillota bacterium | reverse complement strand
TTGTATCTACTCCTTTTAGATTAGAATCAAATACAGTGAAATACTGATTTGTATACGTAGGAATATTTGGTGCTAATTTATACCAGCGCAGCTGATATTCTTTCCATAAAGATAGATAAGTATCGTAGTCTCCAGGTTCCAATTCTCTCATTAAAACAGTGAGTTCATCTAATGTCTTTTCTCCATCTTCAAGTGGAGCATTCGGGTTTGTAATAGAATCTTCTAATTGATTTGGATTATAATAAGTGCCAATTGTACTCGAATGCCAGTTTTTAAATGGGTCGTAGTCAATTGTAAAATTGGATGCTGCATTGAACATATGAAATTGTTTTTCTTCTGGTAATAGATCGTATGAATAATAGTAATGATCTAGATAGACTTGATATTCATCAAAAGTCAAAGTATAATTTATACCAATGCTTTGTAGTGAGTTATTTATTGAATTGTAGATATCATCATAATTTGTTGAATTTAGACTACTAAAATGATGTATTTCTAGCATTTCACCTTCAGCATTATAGCGATAGTATTCACTATAGTATCTAGCTAGTGAACGATCAAATGGCGTCACTCCATCCGCTTCATATATCCATTCAGTTGTATCTAAAATGTCATTCCCAATCGATGAGTGACCTCGAAAATGATCGAAAAAATTATCTTCAATCCATTGCTCAGATTCAATTGCCATCCATTGTTCTTTTCCGTATTCTGATTCTACACCATGATTATAATAATCAGGATAGGAGTCAAAGAAGTCGTCCTTAAATATCGCATGTGTTATTGCTTGACGCACTCTATAATCGACTGTTGGTCCAAAATGTGCTGCAAATGCGAGCATTCCGTATCCATTTCTTTCGAATGAGTCTACTGAAGCATAAGGAGATTCAATAGCAGCTTCAATAATTGTTTCCTCTATTATTTCGCTAACTAAATCGATTTCACCATTGATTACTAAATCACCATTATAATATAAATCAATCTCTTTGATAATAATATTCTCAATGACAGGCTTTTTTCCTTCAAAATTGCCTTTGAACTGATCGTTTATTTCTAATATTATTTCCTTATTGATGAAACTAACAAACTTATAAGGACCAGATGTAACTTCAGGAAAGTATCGGTATCCACTAACTGATGCTGCTTGATCAAGGAGAGAAAACCCACCTGCTTCTATCCACGAACCTGTAGAATCAGAATCAATTATAGTATTTTCTGGTGTAAGGATGTGGAAGGGTAGTGGTTTTAAAGATATATATAGTGTTTCATAAAATAATGGGGTGAACTCACTATCTATGGTTAATGAAAAAGTATATTCATCAACAAGTGCAACACCTTCAAACTTAACACCTTCAGAACTATCACCACTTCTGTATTCTTCATAACCTAAGAGTTTGTCACCTAGTTTATAGGATGACCCCAATTTTTTCCAGTCAATTGATGCTTGCATCAGCAAAGAGAAAACATAATCTTTTGCAGTTATATTTTCGCCATCTGACCAATATAGGTCATTGTGGAGGTTAAATGTGTATGTTTTATTGCCTGTGATCTCATCCACTTCAGTAAATAGCTCATCAACGACAGTTTCATTGAGAACGATTTTTCCATGTTTTTCTATTGAATATGTTTCATATCCATGTAAGAGTTGTCTTGCCCATCCATCATAAACATCAGGTTTGTAACCTGATTGATTCCCTCTTGAAAAACCATCCAAAAAGTTCCCATCCATTTCTGGACTACCTATAACTAAAGTCTTTTCTTCTATAACTGTCTCTTCATTTGGTACACATGAGAAAAATACAAATGATGTTGCAATAACCAATAAAATGAGACTGATTCGCTTCATAGTCTACTACCCCCTTGTTGGAAATCGAATAATTATAATAATTATACATCAAATAAGTGAATAAATACACTAACTATCTAATTTAGAATCCTTCAAATCTTTACAATGACTTCATCTTAAGAAATTCTTAAGAAAATGTTTATTAAAATATGATCTAAATCATGCTAAAATTATATCAAATCTCAAGGAGTAACATGAAGTGTACAGTCAAAAAAATTTAGATTCCTTAAAAACAAAATATGGTATAGATTTCTACCCTGATAAAATTCTCGACTTAACAAACAAAGTTACGTTCTATTTTGATTTGTTCGATTATTCTGGAAGAGTCTCAATCATTTCTGGAGATATGAAGGAGATTGGATTACCTAATTTGGAAAATTTTAGTATCAGTCAGTTAACAAGCTATGTTGAGACAGATAACAAACTCGCTGAAGTTGAAGGTAAAAACAATTTTATTGAAACCCTAAAAAAGAAAATCAAGAAAATCGATAAAGAACTTTTCTTATATATTCCAATTCGACAAGAAAATAAACCATTGTGGCTTTATATAAGCTTTCATGTGATTTCTGAAATTAAGAATACTCAAAAACTTATTCTAGGAAAAGTTATCCGAGTGCTAAATGACACTCCTGATGAAATCATCTATTATCAAAAAACACATCAAGATGCTTTAACGAGACTATTTACGAGAGAAACATTAAAAAAACACATTAGTTATTTGAGAACTACTGAAAATTCATATGGACTTTATATCGATATTGATGATTTCAAAAAAATAAATGATTATTACGGTCATGATCAAGGAGATGCGTTTATAATCAAAGTTGCAGATCATTTCATTTCAGAGTGGGAGCACAATGTTTTATATTATAGACTTGGTGGAGATGAATTTTTTGTTTATGTTAAAGATCATACACTTGACCAAGTGTGTAATCGAGCAAAAAAAATAATTCATGACATCGAAAACTTAACCGAAGAAGGAAAAATGATAGGTGTAAGCTGTTCTGTTGGTATCGTTAAAATGACTGAGGATTTAAGAGACTACAATCTTCTACTTGATTTGAGTGATCAAACGATGTATAAGGCTAAAAAAAATGGTAAGGGTCAAATCTCAATTTACGAAAACTAATTAAATCTATATTAAAATGTAAAAAAATCGCTAATTCTAGCGATTTTTTAAATCTATAGTTTAGCCTTCGAAATACATATCATTAATTTGTGCAGTCCAGTCCCAAAACGATGTCGTTTCACAACCTTTAAGTGTTGCATCAAATACATAATAATACTGATTTGAAAAAATCGGTATATCTGGAGTTAATTTGTTCAAGCGCAGTTGATATGCTCTCCATAAAGAAAGATACGTTACAAAATCACCTGTCTCTACTTCTCTCATCAAAACTGTTAATTCATCTAATGTTTTTTCTCCTTCTTCAAGTGGTGCATTCGGATTAGACACTGAATCTTCAAGTTGGTTTGCATTTTGCCACGAACCTATGTAGTCAGAGTGCCAGTCCTCATAAGGGTCATAGGCTACATCAAAGTTATCTGCTATGAAAAAGAGATGATATTTTCTATCACTAGGTTCTAAATCATAAGAGTAATAATAATGATTAAGAAGTGTTTCATAATTACCAATCATCATTTCATATTTTACACCTGATAATTCCATGTAATCTGATAAACTCTTTTCATATCCTGTAGGTCGAACCATACCACTTTCAGTCCCAAAGCTATTTATTTCTAATATATCGCCTTGTGCATTGTGGCGATAATAACCACTATCTATAATGGCTTGACTATCATCAAATAAAGTAACTCCATCAGATTCATAAATCCACTGTGTTGTGTCTAAAATAATATTTGCATCTGAAAAGGAATATGGATAAGTGTTTATGTTTTGATTGATCCAATCTTCTGATTCTTGATACATCCATTGATTCAAACTGTACTCTGAAGAGATAATTGTTCCATATCCATCAACAATGATATCAGCAAACAATTCTTTATGAATCATATGAGCAATTGCTTGTCGTACTTTGTAATCCATTGTTGGACCAAAATCAGTTTTTATACTAATCATTGCATATCCATTACGCGTATGAAACGAAGTTGATGTTGATGCAGCATCTTCAGCTTCTTCAATTTTGGAACCCTCAATAACATTTGTTACGAGATCTATTTCGCCATTGATGACGAGATCTACATCAAGTGTTTGATTAACGCGTTTGATTATAATATGCTGAATGGACGGAGTCTTTCCTTCGTAATTCCCTTTAAAATTATCATCTTTTGTAAGTGTTACAACTTGATCAATGAAACTTACAAATTTATATGGACCAGCTGAAACCATCGGAGCATAGCGATACCCACCGACATTGACGATATCACCTAGCAATAGAAATCCTGAACTGCTTAGAGTTGCTCCATTCTCATTGGAATCAATCAATGTGTCTTCTAAAGTCAAGGTATGCATAGGAAGAGGACTAAATGAAACATAATATGCTTCATAAAAATATGGTAGATTAGATGAATCTATAGTTACTGAGAAGCTATAGTCATTGATCAGTTTTACACCTATAAATCGAACACCTTCAGAAGTTATTCCACTTCGATAGTCATCGTAACCCAATAAGTACTCACCTACTGTAGAAGTCGCTCCAACATTTATCCAATCTTTTGAGGCTTGTATGAGAATAGAAAATACAAAATCATCAGCCATGATCGGTTCATTATCAGACCATAATAGATCATCATGAATTACAAAAGTATAAGTCTTATCACTAGTTATTGTGTTTGTGCTCGTGGTTACTGTTTTTACTACTGCTTCATTTAATACTATTCTTCCATAAGGTGTTATGGTGTAAGTCGTATAATTGAATATTAAATCTCTAACCCATATATCTGATTTATTCGTACTAAACCCTGGCATGAAATCGCCTTTGATTTCTGCTGATCCAACAACTAGAACTTGTTCTTCTTCTATTGGTCTGTAACCAGGATCGACAAATACATAAAGCAGAGTTGCTACTCCAAAAAAAACAATGAATACTAGGTGAGAAAACCCATAAAATTTCATACTCTTAAATTTGTATTTAATGAGTATGAACAAATAAGGTATCGTTAAAATGATAAGGATACCCAAAATGACTGTAAACCAAACAAAATAATACAAACCTACCAAACCTAAGCCTACTCTCGTATAATAAATAAAAAACTCAATAAATAAGGCTAAAAAACTAACCGCAAAGAATAAACTTATTAAGCCCAATACTCTAGAAGCCTCTTTCATTATATTACCCCCAATAAAATCATAAATAGATTATCTACATTATACTTTATCTAAACATCTTAGTCAATTAGTAGTCATATCTTGACATGATTTGAACAGAACACATTATTTCACAATCTTAAGAAAAAGTTTTATAATCTAGATAGTATCAAGTATTCTTTATGTTATAGTAATTGAAAAAAGGAGAAATTATCAACATGGAAAAAAATATACTGGGTATTGGTCAAATCGCTTTTTCAGTCAAAGATATTAAAAGAGCTAAATCATTTTACCAAGAAAAACTTGGACTAACACATTTGTTTTCTTCTGGTGATTTAGTATTTTTTAAAAGTGGTGAAGTCAGAATCCTTTTAACATTAGATCTTCAAGCCTCAAATTCTATCCTCTACTTTAATGTTTCAGACATACTTAAAGCGTTTGAAGATATGAAGAGTAATCAAGTCGAATTTCTACAAAGTCCTCATTTGGTTGCTAGGATGGGAAATGTTGAGACATGGATGGCTTTCTTTAAAGATTCAGAGGGAAATACACTAGCCATTATGAGTGAATTTGAAACTTAATCATAAGAAAAAAATCGCAGACAGCGATTTTTTTTATATTTTGATTAAATTATATCCTGCTGCTTTTGAAAGTCTATTCATAATCGCTTGTCCCAAATCGTTATTAGGAAGTGTATGCATATAGATATGCTCTATCCCTAGCTGATCCATTTGTCTAAGTGCTATAAATATGTTAGACCCGATTTCATTTAAATCCCTTAAACGACCCAAATTCGCCTTATAATCTGCATTAATTTGATTTAAATACTCTTCTGCACCTATAACAGCTACTTTTGTCTTCTTATGCTTCTTAATCTCATTGTTGATAAAATAAACTACATCCTTTTCATTTCCCTCAACTAAAGTCATTTTACCTTTAGGTGCGTAATGTGTATACTTCATTCCAGGTGATTTCGGTGTATTTTCAATTTTAGATTCTGTGGCGTCTATAATTTTGAATCCTAAAGCATCTTCAATCATCTTCTTGGTTACAAATCCTGGTCTTAGCATTACCGGTATTGGTGTAGTGATATCAAGCACTGTTGATTCTAATCCAATTTGTGCTTTACCACCATCAATAATAATATCGACTTTCTCTTCAAAGTCAGAGGCT
>JAHIRQ010000043.1 GCA_018818645.1 Bacillota bacterium | reverse complement strand
TACACAAAAAGAAAAAGAAAAGAAAAAAGAAAGAAAAAATGATAAAGAGGATAAAGAAGATAAAGGGCCGTACGGCCTCCCTAAATTACATTTTATTACCAATTCTTTAATCAAAAACAAATACATCGATGAGTCATCTCTAGACATCATCAAATTTAACATCTTGTTTGAAGATTTAATCCATGGGTATGGTTTTGAAGATGTTTTATCAGCTGTTGATTATGTGGTTAAGTATTCTAAAAACCCTAATCCACCCATAGAAGATAAGTTCGCTTTCATGAGAGAATCAGTTCAAACAAACTTGAAGCAATTTGAACATAGGAGGAAAACTGCCAATGAATCATTCGAATCGTGGATTAAACGAACCCTTTTACAAGTGGATTGATGATGTTAGAAGAGCAATGAGAAAAGAAAAAGAACTCCAAGAAAAGTTAGAGTTTTACAACATGAAGCTCATTGGTTACAAAGGTGTATCTTATGACCGGATTGGATCATCTGGTTCACGTTCATCGGGAGATAGTGAGTTATTGTTTTGGTTGGATAAGATATCAACTCTAGAGCAAAAGATTACTGCTAATCAGATAATAATATCCGAAAAAACGAGATTTCTTAATGATTTGAATAATGATGAAAAATTAGTTTTCATCAAAAATATGCTTAACACTGAAGGAAGTGATTTATTGCCAATGAGTATTAAAATAAAAACAATAAGACTGAGTATAATTAGAAAATGGTTCTCATTGTTTTATAATATCACTCAATAAAATAATGTTGTTGAAATCGCATTTAAATGTGCATTAAAATGCACAGTCATGTTATAATGGTTGTGGGTGATAATATGATACTTACAACATTTGGTGATAGGATCAAATACTTGCGAGAAAAGCAAAATATACCACAATCGAAACTGGCGAAAACCACTGGAATTGTGAGAGAACAAATTTCTAGAATTGAGAACGGACAAATAAACCCAACTCTAGAAACGGTGTTCAGATTAAGCGAGGCATTAAATATTACAATGTCAGAATTATTCGATTTTGATGTAGTTGGTCAGCAACAAGAAATATCAAATCTTTCTTTGAAACCATTTGTTAAATGGGCTGGTGGAAAAACACAAATTCTTCCAGAAATTCTTAAAATGATTCCTAATTCTTTTAATACTTATTTCGAGCCATTTTTAGGTGGAGGTGCCTTGTTATTTCAGCTTAAACCTATAAATGCTGTTTTATCGGATTATAATTCGGAGTTGATTACAGCATATAACTGTTTTAAAGATGCGGACTCGTTTAAATTGATGGTAAATGAGATCTTAAATCATCAAATGAATCACTCTGAAGAATATTATTATCAAATAAGAGAGATGGATAAACTACCAGAGTTTTCGAATTTGCCAAATCACATGCGAGCAGCTAGAATGATTTATCTCAATAAATCGTGTTTCAATGGATTGTATAGAGTAAATTCAAAAGGATATTTTAATGTTCCATCTGGAAAGTATGCATCCGTTAATGCTTTTGATGAGATTTTATACAATAATTTGTCTAAGTATCTATCACTTCAATCAATTTCAATTATAAACGATGATTTCCAGAAGGCTGTCGCATCAGCAAAAAAAGGTGATTTTGTGTATTTTGATCCGCCATATGATACATTTGATGAAAAGAAGAATTTCACTACATATACTAAAAATGCATTTGGAAAAGATGAGCAGAAAAGACTTGCAAATGTATTCAAAGATCTTGATAGTCGTGGTGTAAAAGTTATGCTTAGTAATCATAATACAGAGTTCATTCGTGACTTATATAACCAATTTAATATTAAGGTAATTAATGCCAGAAGAAGTATCAATTCAGTATCTTCTGGGCGGGGTAATGTTGAAGAAGTGATTATTACTAATTATACATTGGAAAACACATATGACGACATCAATTAAAAAAAGTACATATTTTAGTGATGGAGGTTTTACTCTTTTACAAGGGGATTCTTTTAAATTATTACGTTCAATAGAAAAAGAATCGATTGATATGATTTTTGCTGATCCTCCATATTTTTTATCCAATGGTGGTATTACCGTGCACTCAGGAAAAATGGTAAGTGTAGACAAAGCAGAATGGGATAAAGGTCTTTCAACGCCTGAAAAATTAGCTTACAATCGCAAATGGATTAAGTTGTGCAAGAATGTATTGAAAAAGGACGGAACAATTTGGATAAGTGGAACGATGCACAACATATACTTCATAGGTGTTGCACTAGAATTAGAAGGCTTTAGCATAATTAACAATATTACATGGAGAAAATTAAATCCACCACCTAATATATCTACAAGAGCATTTACACACTCAACAGAGACTGTTCTATGGGCACGTAAAATAATCAGTCCAACAAAAAAAGGAAAGCATCTTTTCAATTACGATTTGATGAAATCCATAAATAGTGGGAAACAAATGAAAGATGTTTGGGATTTTTCACTTACTAAACCATCAGAAAAAAAGATGGGGAAACATCCCACACAAAAACCAATGGCCTTATTAGAAAGGATCGTTCTATCATCGACTAAACCAGGTGATGTAATATTAGACCCTTTTGTTGGAAGTGGTACCACTGGCATTGCTGCAACCACTCATAATCGCTCCTTTATCGGTATTGATTTTGAAAAAACATATTTAGATTTAGCAATCAGAAGGTATAATAGTTACAAGGGTGATAAAAATGAAGAGAAATTTCAACAATTGGCTATCGACATTTAAAGAAAGCATTGCTGACTGGAAGTATTATACTGATTTTGATAAAGTTTATAAAAATGTAGATATACTTAAATTTGAACTCAATCTATTAAACAGTTTAATTGGATCAACTAATATCGAGCAAGACTTCAGGGTTTTAGTAGCAAAATATCCAGAAGTTCTGCGAGTAATTCCTATCCTTTTAGCCAAAAGGGAATATGAAATAAAGATAACTGATGCCGAAGGATATCGAATCTATAATTTTATGAATGCGAACTACTCTATTGAGGAATACGTGCTGTTCATGAATAATACAGGATTGTTTGACTTAATCTCAAGACATATAATCAGAGACTTAACAGATTACGTAAAAGGTGTTGAGGTCGGTCTAGATTCTAATGCAAGAAAAAATAGAACTGGCAAAGCAATGGAAAATTTTGTTGAAAACTATTTAGTGAAGCTTGGGTACATAAAAAATAGAACGTATTTTTCTCAAATGACTGCAAAAGAAATAAATAGACTATTTGGGGTTGATTTATCTAACTTGAACGGTGAAGAAAAAGCAGATAAAAGATTTGATTTTGTCGTTAAAACACCCGACTTAGTATATGGTATAGAGGTCAACTTTTACGGTGGTGGAGGTTCAAAATTAAATGAAACTGCTAGAAGCTATAAAATGATTGCATCGGAATCACAAAATATTCAAGGATTTCGATTTATTTGGATAACCGATGGGCAAGGATGGTACTCTGCTAGATATAATCTTGAGGAAACCTTTAACACCTTAGAAGATATGTATAACATTAACGATTTAGAGTGTGGTATTTTCGCTGAAAAATTAAAATAGAAAAAACTAGGATACCTTTGGCAGATAGCTGAAGGTATCCTAGTTTTTCTTAATAAATATCTTAAAGTAATCCTAGTGCTTCAAGTGGCAATATTCTTGTGAAATATCTACACCCTACTAAAGATATATACTCTTTAACATCATTATAAGACGGATGATCAAACCATTCATTAATAACATAAATATATTCAACTGTGACATTCATATCCCTTAGTAATTTTTGATACTGACGTTTTTTGAAGTCACAAGTTTGAAGTTTTTCGTCAACTGAACCAGCTGCAGCTTGAAATTTTTTCTCAATAATATAAATTGTTCTATTCGAATAATTATAGAAAACTTCATCAGGAAGTAGTTGCTTAGATAATATTTCACTCCATAGTATATTGTTAGGAATAAGTATATCTCTGTATAAGCCATGTTTAGAAGTAATCATGCCTTTAACATCCATATTCAAAAAAACCTCATTATTTACTACAATGTAGCCTTGATTTTCAAATGCTGTTTTCAGGCTTGTCTCTTGTTCGAATGCAAGACCATTTTGATTTGTAGTTGCTCCACCACCATATATATTTATTGGCATAATATGTTTTATCCTTTTCTAAACCAGATTTTTTTTGACAAGTTCATTCCATAGCATAGCCCTACCTGACCAGTTCCAATAGGTGATGTCTTGTTCAATGAAAAGCCATTTTGCAGATAGAATAATAATTTCTATAGGGTGAAGATTATTATTATAATCAGTAAAATAACCGAGTGTTGATCCAGATGAAAAAGATATATTTATACAGTTGTATACGTCATTAAGATGCTGCTTAACCAATTGATATTGAGTTGGATAGTTTGCTTGTGAGTAAGTCAACGCGAGCAAGATATCGTCATGGCTAGGAGTGTGATATCGATTGGTTTTCTTAAATAAGTAATTGGCTGTTGGTATAGACACGGTAAAGTCAAAACCCTTATTAAACCTTGCTGGTCTATTTAGGACTATGCTGTATCCTGAGAATGAATCTACTGTGTACTCATATTTTGAGCAATTCGTTCCCTTTCCTGTCCCAGGGTTTTCCAATAAAAATAAATTAATCAGTTCGTCTCTAATATTGCTTCTTGTACTTGAAATTAGAGTATAAGGCGCTCGTATTAATGGCATTTCTTGTTTCCTCCTATGTTTTAAATAAATTATATCATGTAATACTTTTATTTAATATACCCTATGTTACCGGTAATACTTGTGAACAGTAATGCCAACTATAAGGCAAGATATAAACAAGTATGGTTAAAGCAGTTGTCAAGTATGCTTCAAGTGCTATGACACAAAACGTTAAAAAGTATGGTTTTGCTTAGATTATTGTGCCATTGGCATGTAGACAAAAATTGACATATTTCATATACTACAATTAGCGTGGAATACTGGCTTTAGATGAAGCCTAGAAGATAGGAACTCTCAAATACGAGGGTTTCTTTTCTTTTGCAGAGAAATATGTAGTATTCAACCCTTGGATAACTTCAGTTTTTGATAAATTTACTGAACCCTGAAAGGTTGGAATCGATGTGCCAAAGGTACTGGATACATATCAGCAATGGGAGGCTGATGGAGTACTTGATGAACGTATAAAAAGTATTCAAGACATGGTAGCAAGGCGGATTATCCAAAAGGATATCGCCAAAGCCATGAACCTAAGTGAGAACACACTCATTAAATTAAAACGATCTCATCCCAGATTAAATCAAGCATTTATCAATGGTGATGATGAACTTAAGTATAAGCTCATGGATGCCCTGTTCCAACGGGCTGTTGGGATGGAGTATGAGGAAGTACAAACCATCATTGAAGAAACATCATCGGGAACAAAGAAGCGACTTGTGAAAACCAAGAAGAAAGCTCTACCCGATTTTAATGCTATCAAATACTTATTAATAATTAAGTTCGGACGTGAATACAACGAACGTAAAGAAGAAATAGACATCATGCTTAAACGCATAGAAAAAGGCGAGGAAACTTGGATTAATGAACATAGTGATGAAGAAACCCTCGGAGTTGTTAATATACGAAAACAACCCAAGAAATAATGATGCTGCAGTAGACGCTGTAGCTAACAGTATTAAAGAGTTCGGATTCAAGGTTCCAATTGTTATCACCAAGGATCTAGTTATTATTGCTGGCCACACAAGGCTCAAAGCAAGCCTCAAACTAGGATTAGCAACTGTTCCTTGCATTGTTGCTGATGACCTCACAGAAGGGCAGATTAAGGCCTTTCGTTTGGCAGATAACAAGACAGCGGAACTTGCTACTTGGGATTTCAGTAAACTTGAAGAAGAACTCTCGAATATTGATATTGACATGCTTCAATTTGGTTTTGAAGAGTTAGAGTCAGATGTCCCAGATAATGCGAGTGATGATGACTTTGATCCTTCAGATGAAATCAGTGAAACACCTTATTCTGAATTAGGTGATATCTATCTATTAGGTAATCACAGAGTCATGTGTGGTGACTCAACTAAGAAACAAGATGTTCAAAGACTCCTGGATGGACAAAAGATTGATATGATCTTTACGGATCCACCTTACAATGTGGACTATGAAGGAACAGCTGGGAAGATTAAGAATGACAAGATGGAAGATAACAGCTTCT
>JAHIRQ010000042.1 GCA_018818645.1 Bacillota bacterium | reverse complement strand
TGTGAGAGATTATTGGCTGTCCCTAACAGCAAGCAATATAATGCTTTATCAATCATCCTTCAATACCATGCTGAAGCATCTAAAATGATGGATGTGAAAAGACACATGTTCTTTCCTGTTCCCAATGTAGATAGTGCTGTAATTCGCATTGTAAAGAGAAAAGAATCTCTAATAGATTCAGGAAAAGAAGAATTATTTATTAGAATGGTTAAAGAAGCATTTACACAAAAAAGAAAGACACTTGTCAACAATTGGCATCAAGGATTTAATATACCAAAAGAAAGCCTTGAATCCTTTTTAATCGATAATGGATATAGAACTGATATTAGAGCAGAGGCACTATCGATAAAAGATTTTATTAAGCTTGTTGGGATGTGGAAATATGATTAAAGAATTCGCTTACGCCAAAATTAACCTACTACTAGATGTAGAGAAGAAGAGAGCGGATGGGTATCACGATTTAAAAATGATCATGATTCCTATAGAACTACACGACGTCTTAACCTTTGAGACCAATGAAGATATTGTTCTTGAATCGAACATTGAAATTGAAAACAATTCAATCATCAAAACAGCAAATCAGATGAAAGAAAAATTTGACGTCAAATCTGGAGCGAAAATCACTTTAAATAAAGTCATACCTATAGGTTCTGGATTGGGTGGAGGATCTGCTGATATTGCTGCTACCATTAGAGGGTTAAATAACCTCTGGAATCTGAATCTTGAAAATAGCCAGATGGAAGAAATAGCGCTCAGTCTTGGGTCGGATACACTATTTTGCTTATACAATAAACCAGCATTTGTTTATGGTAGAGGAGAGAGTATGTTTTATGTTGACTCTCCAAAAATAGAATCCATATATCTCTTTCCATCAGCAGTAAATGTGTCCACTAAAACGGTTTTTCAAAATCTTCGTATAAGTCATCGCAAAAAACGATTCAATCGTGTATATATCCACTATCTAAACCACCAATATGATTTATTCTTTAAAAAGACATATAACCATCTACTCAAAACAACACTGAAATGCTATCCAGAACTTAAAAAACAATATAAAGCTATTCAACGTATTGATTCTAGCGCATTCATGACTGGAAGTGGTTCTGCAATCTATATATTATCTTTTAACAAGAATGATGAACCTTTAAGAGCCAAAATTATTAATTCTGGGCTTGAAATCATCAAAACTAAGCCAAAAACATAAAAAAACTTTAATAAATTCAATGAGTATGCTATAATTTATTTATAAATAAAGGACGTCTTGGAGGGCAAAATGAAGATTACTGATGTAAGAGTAAAACTTGTTAGCAGCGAAAGCAGACTTAGGGGAGTAGCAACTATTACTTTCGATGAAAGTTTTGTTGTGCATGACATTCGTATCATTGAGGGTGAAAATGGCATCTTTGTAGCGATGCCTAGCAAAAAGACACCTAATGGAACCTTCAGAGATATTGCTCACCCAATTCATGGCGAGATGCGTAAAGTGATCGAAGATGCAATTGTTGTTGCATATAATGAAGCACTTGCTAACCCATCTTCTACGGATGAAGAATAGACTGACTTAAGTGAAAAATGAATGAATAAAAATCTTTTTTGTACATCCGTGCAAAAAGATTTTTTTTTGAGGAAAAACCGTGATAATAGACTCCTTTTCATGTATAATGAAAACGAGAGAAATCGAAGGAGTAGTGAATTACATGTCAATTGTTGATGGAAAAAAGGTAAAGTTGTTTGCATTGAGTTCAAATAAGGCATTAGCACAAGAAGTTGCTAAAGCATCCAACATCGAACTCAGTTCAGCAGAGGTCGTTAGATTTGCAGATGGTGAGATATCTGTCAATATTGAGGATAGTGTGCGTGGACACGATGTATTTGTAATACAATCGACATCAGCACCAGCAAATGAGCATGTTATGGAATTATTAATTATGGTTGATGCATTAAAACGAGCATCTGCTAAAACAATTACAGTTCTAATGCCCTATTATGGATATTCAAGACAGGATAGAAAAGCGAAGTCAAGACAACCAATTACTGCAAAATTAATTGCTGATATGCTTCAAGTAGCAGGAACAGATCGTGTTATTTGTATTGATTTACACGCAGCACAGATTCAAGGATTCTTTAATATACCAATAGATAATTTCCCAGCATCACCACTATTAGCTGACTACTTTTTATACACAAAGAAATTAAGTAATGTTGTTGTAGTATCACCTGATCACGGTGGAGTTACAAGAGCAAGAATATTTGCACGTATCCTAGATGCTCCTCTTGCAATTATTGATAAGCGTCGCCCTGAACCTAATAAGGCAGAAGTTCAAAATATTATTGGGGATGTTGCAGGAAAGGTCGCTATTATGGTTGATGATATCATCGATACTGCAGGCACTCTAGTTGCAGCAGCTCAAGCATTAATTGAAGCTGGTGCAGTCAAGGTTTATGCAGCAGCAACACATGCTGTTTTTTCTGGTCCAGCAATTGAAAGACTAAATGATTCCGTCATCTGTGAAATTGTCGTAACAGACACAATTCAATTACCCGATGACAAGAAATCACCAAAAATTACACAACTTTCGATTGGGCCACTTTTAGGACAATCAATTCTCCATATTGTTAAAGACGAACCAATAAGCCAAATTTTCGATAAAATCACACATCACGAGAAGGACGAATGAAACTAGTCGTTGGATTGGGTAATCCGGGTTTAAAATACCAAAAAACGAGACATAATATTGGCTTTATGGTTATTGATGAAGTATTGAGAATGAATGGAGAACAAGCAAAATTTGATTCTAAATTTAACGCAGAAGTCGCGATTATTAATATGAATGGGCAAAAAGTATGTTTTGCAAAACCTTCAACATTCATGAACTTGTCTGGAGAAGCCATCTCGAAAATCATGAAATACTATGATATACCAGTTGAAGAATTATTGGTTATTGTTGATGATGTCAACTTCGAAACTGGCAAGTTAAGATTAAGAGAAACTGGTGGACACGGCGGTCATAATGGCTTAAGAAATATCATAGGTCTTATTCACACTGAGAATTTTAAACGTGTTAGAATTGGAATCGATAACAATCCTGTGATGCCATTGGATCAATATGTATTAGGTCAATTTACTCAAGATCAGTTATCAATACTTCATAAAGCAATTCACCAGTCAACAGAAATTATTAGTTTATTCATTAAAGATGTATCCTATAAGGATATTATGACAAAGTATAATACCCAAACGTAGGTTTGGGTTTTACTATCTAGGTAGGTAATATGATAGATTTTTTAAGACAAAAACCTAATTTATTGAAGTTAATTAAAAAAACATCGAAGGCGATGTTTTTTAAGTCTTCAACCGATACGTATAATGTTTACTTAAGCATAGTAGACTTTTTAGAAAACAGGAATACGGTTTTTGTAGTTACACCTAATCTTTATGAAGCTCAGAAGTATTACGATGCAATCAGTCAAATTGTAGACTCAGAAGACGTTTTATTCTATCCTGCAGATCAAACATTAACCTCAATCATGGCACTAGGAAGCCCAGAATTTAAAAGTGAGAGACTATACACTTTAAAGATGTTAATGACAGAAAAGCCATTTATTGTTGTCACAACACTTCAAGGACTATGTCAAAGACAACTCACAGCAAAAGATTATCTAAATAGTGTAAAGAGATTAGATAAAGATTCAACTTACGAGATCAATAAACTGGTTCAGTTCCTAGTTTACAGTGGGTATGCAAGAGCCTATACAGTTGAGAAACCTGGCGAGTTTAGCTTGCGTGGTCATATACTGGATATCTTTACATTAAACAACAGTCAACCATATCGACTTGATTTTTTTGATAATATTTTGGATCAAATCAAGGTTTTTGATGTAGAGACCCAACGTTCCTTTGCAAGCCTAGAATCTATTGAAATAGCACCGATGAACGAATTGTTTTATACTGACTCAATGAAGGAAGAGGCGATTTCAAAAATCACTTCATTCTTTGCTAAAATGACACTCTCTGATAGAGAGCAGGAAAAATTGAACCGTGATATTGAGTCAATAGAAATGAGAACGAAACTGGATGGATTAACTATATACATGCCATTTTTTAACCCCGAAGAAACCACCTTATTAGATTTTTCTACCAATAAAAAGATTTATATGATTGATGTTCATAAGATGAGAGTCAATGAAGATGCAATCGAAAGTGATTTACAAACCTATGCAACGACGATGAATGGAGATCACTTTTTAAAGATTCCTTTTCGAGTCCCACTAGCAAAACAATTAAAACAAAAACATATTGAAATTGATAATTTTGGGTTAAATAGTCCCATAGATGCATACGACCTAGGAGTTTCGACAGTCAATAATTATCAAGGCAATCTTCAATTGATGCATCTAGACATTAAAGATATTCCAAAGAATTATCAAATCATTTTTTGTGTAACCTCTAAGCATTACTATAGTGAGTTTGAAGCTTTTTTAGCAGATAAAAAAATAGAGTTTTCAAAGACTCTAAGTGAGAACTCAGGTGTATTTCTCTTAGATCAATCCAGTCATGGCTCCTTTCTTTCGAAGAATGACAAACTGTTAATCATTGATGAGTCTCAACTTTTTTCTTACCGTATTCGACCAGCCATTCGATATAGAAGTGTACTCAATCAATCTACAAAAATAAGACGTATTGAAGATCTAACAGTTGGTGATTTTGTTGTTCATTATGACTATGGTATTGGGCAATATGTTGGTTTAAAGACTATGGAACTTTCAGGCGAAAAAAGAGATTATCTTCATATCATCTATGCAAATGATGAAGTGCTATATGTACCAATGGATCAAATAGACATGGTACTTAAGTATAGCAGTCATGATGGCATGCATCCAAAGCTTAGTAAGCTTGGTGGAAAGCAATGGTCGAAAACTAAAGCAAGTGTCAGAATGCGTATTAAAGATTTAAGCGATCGCTTGATTGCGCTTTATGCACAGCGTCAACAAAGTGTTGGCTTTGCATTCAATACAGATAATGAAATGCAAAAAGCATTTGAAAGAGATTTTATCTATGAGACGACTAGAGATCAAGAAAAAGCAATTATAGAAACCAAGCATGATATGGAATCCGAGCGTCCAATGGATAGACTTATTTGTGGTGATGTAGGCTTTGGTAAAACTGAAGTCGCACTGCGTGCAGCATTCAAAGCAGTATTAAATCAG
>JAHIRQ010000041.1 GCA_018818645.1 Bacillota bacterium | reverse complement strand
GTTTCAGCATCTAGTGCTGAGGTGATTTCATCTAGCAACATGATAGGAGCATTCTTCAGTAATGCACGAGCAATCGCTAGACGCTGTATTTGACCCTCTGATAAGCCTAGACCCTTTTCACCAAGTCTGGTATCCAGTTCATTTTCTAAGGCCTTTACATCATCATAAAGACAGGCTATTTTTAGTGCATTATAGATTTCATCGTCTGTTGATTTTTGATATATTTCTAGGTTCTCCCTAATTGTTCCGGATAGAATAAAGTTACCTTGAGGAACATAGGAGAATAGGTTTCTAGTTGAAGCGTCACATAAGAATTTACTTCGTTTTAAGGTGAAGAAGATAAAGCCTTCCTGTGGCTGATAGAGACCAAGTAGTAATTTAAATAGTGTTGTTTTACCCTTTCCGGATTCACCGTGAATGTGGATAAATTCACCAAAGTTTATTTTAAAGTTTAATCTGTTCATTACAGCATTTGTATCATATTTGAATGTTAGTTTTTCAATGGTTAATGTATCAAAATCAGTATGTCTTTTTGTAATACTAGGTGTTTCTGGTTCGAAGGCATCAATCATCATTAAACGTTCTGCTGAAGCCATCATCGTGTAGTATTTAGGTAGAAGATGAGATAGTCCAGAAAAGGGTGATTGAATATGTTGGACGAGTTGGATAAGTGCCATGAGTGAACCAAAGGTAATGAAGCCGTCCTTTAATCTAAATGCTCCAAATATAATCGCGAATGCATAGCCAAATCCAAAGAATATATTCATCCCTGAAGAAGCGAAGATGGATAGCTTTTGTTTACTTCGAAGTGCTTTAAAGTGTAAGGCTTGAAGTGATGACAATTTTCTTGACATTAAGTTCTCAGATTCAAAGGATTTAATCACAGAGATATTTTCTAGTGATTCTTGCATAAAGGACTTGAGGTTCGCTTCAGCATCCTGAAGCTGATGATGTCTTTTCTTCATTTCGTGACTCATGATTCTACTACCCAGTAGAAGTAATAATCCGAAACCTGCAAAAAATAATGCAAACATAGGATCGAGTAAAAAGAGTAAAATAAACGCACCCAAAAATCTTACGGTAAAGAAAATCAGCTTTGGAATAACATCGAGTAAACCATCACTCACATTTTCAACATCACTATTTAGATAATTCATCATGACTCCAGAATGAATCTTTGATGTGTCTTTAAACTTAGATTTTAAAACTTTCTCAAAGAGCTGATCCTTAAATTTAATATTTGTCTGACCTTGATAATAGGTTTTTAAATAAGCATTAAATCCTTGAGCAATAATTTGGATGAATATGATTCCTGAAATAATAATAGCACTGATTAAGAAGAGTGAATCATTACCTGCAATTGCGCTATCAATAGTTTCTTTAGAAAAGAATGCGAAAAGAATCGCAGTCAAGCTTAGGACTAAGCTTAAAAGCGATAAAATAAGAATTGGATATTTTAAATGTTTATTTTTTGTGCGTAACCAAGTGATTGTCAAATTCTTTTTCATGTGATCCCTCATTGGTTCTATTTTAACATGAATTTTTTATCAAAGTTTCATTTAATGGTGGGTTGTGGGTATTTTACCTATGTTATAATAGAGTTATCTAAAAAAGAAGAGGTCACGATGAAAAAAAAGTATAACATCGCTGGAATTAAAATCGAACTCAATTATCATTATGATGATTTCCTAAAAGGGAATATTGAGTCCTATCTCATGCATGAAGATGAAGCTTGTGACTACGAGATTCAGGTTTTTTTGCGTGATGAAATCGAAAAACCAGAGGGCTCTACGAATTCAAAAATGAATCCTTATATTATTTTTGGAGAAAAACAAAGAATAATTTATGCACTAAACGCGAATGGCGATGTTAAGGAATTGATTACACATTCTAATGACTACAGGTATACGAAGATTGAGATGAACCCAAGCTTACTTAAAAATCCTGCAGAAGTAGAATATGTCATGCTCGGGGTAACATTTTTAGAGATTGCATTAAGATGTGGATTTTTGCCGATTCACGCAGCAGCTATTCTATATAGAGATGAAGCAATACTATTTTCTGCACCATCTCAAACAGGGAAATCCACACACGCGAAAATTTGGGTGAATAATTTTGAAGGAGCCGAACTTTTAAACGATGATAAACCACTTCTAAAATTGGTAGACAATCAAATTATTGTTTATAGCTCACCATTTTCTGGTAAGACATCAATCAACCAAAATAGACATGCACCATTAAAGTCGATTATCTTTTTAAGACAAGGACTAACCAATATCGTTTCCCCAATGACAGAGGAAGGGAAAATAGAAAATTTAATGAGAAATATATTAAGACCAGATGATGCAGATCTATGGGATCAGGTCTTGGATAAGATAGCAAAGCTCATGCACCAAATACCAATTTATCAAATTGAAGCAACCATGGAAATAGAAGCAGCCATAGCAGTACACGACATGATTTATAAGGGAGATTACTATGAAAATTAAAGAAGGATTTATGCTTAAGAATGTAGCAGGTAAAAATATAGTTGTACCTGTCGGTGAAGAAGCGGTTAATTTTAACGGTTTAATCACACTGAATTCTAGCGGGAAGATGTTATTTGAAGCACTTCAAAAGGATGTTGAAATGATTCAACTCGTTCAGCTGATGCTTGTGAAATATGATATTGATGAAGAAACAGCTAAAAATGACGTCAATGCATTCGTGAATAAGCTAAAGAGCAAAGGAATCATTTAGGTGAAGAAGGAAGTTGTAACGACTAAGGACTTAATGCGAGTTGTTGTTGAGACCATCAACAACAACCAAAAAGCAACCTTCAAGGTAACTGGTAGTAGTATGATGCCTTTTTTTAAGCATGAAGAAACCTCAGTAACTGTCGTTAAGAAAGAAAAAGCTGTTCGTCAATATGACGTTATTTTATTTAGATATCAAGGTTCATATAAACTCCATAGGATTATTCAAATGAATGAAGAGTATATCGTTGCTAGCGGTGACGCTCTACTTTCTAAAGAGATGATTAAAGTTGACGATATCATTGGTATCGTAGAATCCTTTGAGATGAATGGAATAACAACCTATAGTAGTGATAAAATCTATATAAAGCATGTTAAAAGACATTTATTGTTAAAGCCACTCATCATACGTTTACGGAGGTTCAAATGAAAGATACCATTCTAGAAGTATTGAGTGCAGTCAGATGCTCACTCAATCAAGAAAAGTATATAGAACCTATTACCAATGAAAAAGCTTTTTATATTATGTCGATGGAATCTTATTTTGGGATTCGGTCCCACATGCTATTCATTATGAAATTTCTGTGGGCAGTGATCGATATACGACTGCTGACACCAATAAATCATTATCCTTAACAAATTTTTATAGAATTGAGATTAAGGTTAGAGCTATTTTTAGACTTGGAGTATCCGAATATTCACCATCGATTTATGCTTCCAATAGTATGACAGTGCTATCTTCGACTACAAAAAATTACTCTAAGCAGTCAGCCTTTAATCTTGAACTCAAGACATTTGAGAATAACGCTGAAGTATTATCAGTAACTGACATCATGGAAGAACCTGTAGCATTATCTAACTTCTTAGTTGTTGATCATACGATATTCTTTAAATCAGAGTATCTATCAACACTTTTGGTTGGAAATCACATTTTTATTCTTGAAACAAACTTTGGAAATCATGAGTTCAAAATTAATATAACAAACACTACTAGACCCTATATGATAACAAGTAGTGAAATATTTACAAACTTTAATGAAGACGTAGTGGTCACCTATGAACTCTTTGGTGGTGAAGTGCTTTCTCTATCAGGGAATGAGATAACAGAAAGTGACTACTCCATATCAGGAAATTCAGTTACCATAGACAAAGACTATATTGAAGATCAGTTCGTTAAGCTTCCTAGTCGTACGACACTGATTCTAGGATATACACTTGAATCTGGTGATAATGTGGTGATTGGATATATCTTTATCAAGAAAAATAACTAAATCTTTTGGAGTAGATTTCTACTCCTTTTTTCTTGTTCTTGAAAGGTTAATCAAAAGATAGTATAATTAGTTTTAGGGAAAGAGGTATAAAGTGATGAAATTTAGTGAATTTAAGTATGAAAGACCTGATGTTGATCAAGCTAAAAAGGATTTAGAAAAAGAAATAGCTTTAATCAATGCAGGACATGATTTAGAAACAGAAATCAAAGCGATTGACAATCTTTTTGAAATTTTCGACAAATTAAACACAATGGGAACTTTGGTTGCTATTAGAAACTCAGTGGACACAACTGATGAGTTCTATGAAAAGGAACAAGAATTCTTTGATGAACAAAGACCAGTGCTTCAACAGTATGAACAAGAACTATTCATGAAGGCTTTAGCTTCAAAGAATAGAGAAGGTTTAGAGAAGAAGTATGGCAAACTCATTTTCTTACGCGGTGAGCTTGCTCAAAAGACTTTTAAACCAGAAATCATTGGTGATCTTCAAAAGGAAAACAAGCTTGCCACTGAGTATGGTAAATTGATTGCTTCAGCTAAGATTGAATTCCAAGGTGGAACTTATAATCTATCTCAAATGGCACCATTCATTCAAAATGTAGAAAGAGAAGTCAGACATCAAGCTCAGCTTGCTGTATCAGAATTCTTTAGTAAGAATGAAGAAGCTTTTGATCGTATCTATGATGAAATGGTGAAGACTAGACATGAGATTGCTAAAAAATTAGGTTACGATAACTTTGTCCAACTAGGTTATGATCGTTTCGGTAGAACAGATTATAATGCATCCGATGTGAAGACCTATAGAGACCAAATCTATCAAGACATCGTTCCACTCGTATCAGAATTAACAGATCGTAAAGCATTACGCTTAGGAATTGAAAATCCTAAATCCTATGATCTTGCATTATCATTCTTATCTGGTAATCCAACACCTAAGGGTGATCGTGCTTGGCAGGTTGAAAGAGCAACTAAGATGTATAACGAAATGTCTCCTGAAACCTCTGAATTCTTTAATTTTATGCTAGACCGTGAATTACTAGAATTAGACTCAAAACCAGGTAAACAAGCTGGAGGATATTGTACATATCTTCCTGATTATAAAGCACCATTCATTTTCGCAAACTTCAATGGTACATCTCATGATGTTGATGTCTTAACACATGAAGCAGGACATGCTTTTCAGGTTTATCAATCAAGAGATTTGATTCCTGATTATCGTTGGCCAACCATGGAAGCTGCAGAAATTCACTCGATGAGTATGGAATTTCTTGCATGGCCATGGATTGACCAATTCTTCCTAGAAGATACTGCGAAATACAAATTTAACCATTTAGCAAGTGCTGTATCCTTTCTTCCATATGGAGTGCTAGTTGATGATTTCCAACATCATATCTATGAATCTCCAGAGATGACTCCAGCTGAGAGAAAAGCTACATGGAGAAAGCTAGAGAAGAAGTACATGCCATTTAAGGATTACGGTGATGACTCTTTCCTAGAAAAGGGAACATTCTGGTTTAGACAAGGTCATATTTTTCAGGCACCATTCTATTATATCGACTATACACTTGC
>JAHIRQ010000040.1 GCA_018818645.1 Bacillota bacterium | reverse complement strand
GCATTTCTTAACAATTTATCCTTTAACTCATAAACTTCTTTTTCTAGTTTTTCAACTTGTTCCTTATGTTTATTCTTCTTTTCTTTTTTTAACTCGTGGTCATCATGAACTATTTCATCTTCCATGAGCTTTGTTTCTTTTTTTTCGTCCATTTTTATCATCCTTTACTTTTTATATAATTTGCCAATATTACTTGCTATGTATTCCACTAAAGGGATGACCTTACTATATTCCATTCGAGTCGGACCTAAGACAGCAATTGTACCATGCTCTAAATCACTAATACGATATGGAATCGAAATCATGGTGCAGTTTTCCATCGGTATCAGCTGGAGTTCACTGCCAAACCTGATGCTTAAGCCTTCATGATCTCCAATTAATTTAACGAGTTCCCTTCGATCTAGCATTTCAACAAAATTCTTTATATGTCTTACATTATGGAATTCAGGTTGTTCAAATACATTGGTTACACCAGATAAATAAAAGTTTTCTTCAGCAAATTTCGAAAATGCATGAATAAATGAGTGTACAAGCTGAGTTTGATATTCGATGAATGACTCAATTTCAGATTTAGCGAATTCAGCTTCTAAAATCTCTTTAGCGTCTGTGATTAATCGATCCCTTAATAGATCATCTAGTGTCTTAATGACTTCTTTTAAATCATTAATTTTCATGTTCTCTGGGATCGTAATGTTTTGATGCTGCACATGACCTTGATCGGTAACAATTAAGATAACTGCATCGTGATCCCCTAGAGGGATAAAATCAATTTTTTTAATGGTTGACATTTGTTGTGTCGGACCAACTGCCATTGCAGTATAGTTAGTAAGCTCTGAGAGTAAATGAATTGCTTCTTCAACTGCTTGTTCTCTACCAAGTTTGTTTTTGATAAAGATTTCATCAATCAATGGAAACTTTTCCATCACATCAGAATCTCTTGTGACTAAATGCTCAACATAATAACGATAACCCATCTCTGATGGAACACGTCCGCTGGATGTGTGCGTTTTTTCTAAATAACCTAATTCTTCAAGTTGTGCCATATCATATCTTAAGGTTGCACTAGAAAACTTCAGATAGGGCATCTGGGTGAGTGCTTTTGATCCTACTGGTTGAGCATCCTTGACATAAGCTTCAATGATTGCTTTCAGTATCAGTTTCTGTCTGCTGGTAATCATTCATACACCTCATTTAGCACTCATTTGGGTTTTGTGCCAACTTTATTGTATTATAATTGATTGGCACTGTCAAGTATTATGTGCTATTTTCCACAAAAAAATAAAAGACACTTTAGTGTCTTATTTATGAGACTGCTTTACCCATTTTAAATAAAAGGGATTATTTTTAGTTTCATTACGAATCGTTGTGATTTCATCATGCCCTGGATAAACTCTAATATTTCCAGGCAAACTACAAAGCATTAATATACTTTTTCTCAAATCTACCAAATTTCCTGAATATAGGTCATGCCGACCTACAGAATCCTTAAAAAGTGTATCTCCTGTAAATAATCGTTGTTCATAGAGGAAACATAAGCTTCCTTTGGTGTGACCTGGAGTATGATAAACTTCAACATATTGATCCGCTAATGGAATTTTATCTAAATGCTTTACATAGTTGAAATTCAGATTTTTTCTTTTGTAAGGATGTGTTTGAGGTGCATACCCGTTATATTGATCTTCGAATAAGAGATGTGCATCATCAACGTGCATATAAATAGGAACATCAAATTCTCCAATCAAATGGATATGATCCTGATGCGCGTGTGTTAGTAATATTCCATGTAGTGTTCTACCCATTAAGGATGCTTGAATGTCCTCATAGTCATGCGAAGGATCAATTAATAGACAAGAATCAAATCTACAAATCAAATATCCGTGGGCAAAATCGTTTTTTTCTTTAAATGTATTCATATTTTCTTATAGAAAAAAAACTATTCCAAGAATAGCTTATTTCTTTTCTTTATGGGTTGTAGCTTTTCTTTCACGTGGGCAGTACTTCTTCATTTCCAAGCGCTCAGGATGAGCTTTTTTATTCTTGGTAGTATGATAGTTTTCTTCGCCACATTCTGTACAAACCAATTTGACTAGGTCTCGCATGATATTCCCTCCAAACGTACGAATACATTATAACAAAACAATATGCTTTTTTCAATCATTTAAAATATTATTTTTTTTATGTAGTGTAAAACCATCGAATTCATCATACATTCAAGCGTTTCACCTACCAATTTCACACAATCTACTATATAATCTATGTAGGTGATGAAAAATGTTAATTAGAGAACAATCTAGACAAGTTCAGGTAGGACCCTACCAACTTGGTGGAAATAATAAGGTATACATACAAAGTATGACCAACACGCATACAAAGGATGTTGAAGCAACCGTTAAACAAATCAAAGCTCTTGAAGAAGCTGGTTGTGAGATTATTCGAGTTGCAGTTTTAGATATGGTAGATGCGAAATCTTTAGGTGAGATTAAAAAGCAAATCAAGATACCTTTAGTTGCAGATATCCATTTTGATTATAGACTCGCTCTTGAAGCTATCCATCAGGGAGTCGATAAAATTAGACTCAATCCAGGTAACATTCCAAAGCGTGAACACGTGATGGAAGTTGTTGAGGCATGTAAAAAGAAAAATATACCGATTCGCATTGGTGTGAATTCAGGTTCGCTACCCAATAGAATGGCACCAACAGCTGAAAATATGGTGGAAACTGCTAGACATCATGTTGAGATCCTAGAATCGATGGGTTTCTATGATATCGCATTATCCTTAAAGGCTACTGACATGAAGCTCATGATTGAGGCATACCGGTTAGCTGCTAAAACATTCCCTTATCCCTTACATTTAGGTGTAACTGAAGCCGGAACAGCATTTAGTGGAGCAATAAAAAGCGCGATGGGTATCGGCATCTTACTTGCTGAAGGAATTGGAAACACTATTCGTGTATCATTAACTGATAATCCAGTCTTAGAGATTCAAGCAGCAAAAGAAATCTTAAAGAATTTAGGTTTGAAGGATAAAGTACCAAATCTAATATCCTGCCCTACATGTGGCAGAATTCAATACGATATGATCGATATTGCAAAAAGAATCGAAGAGTATCTATTAAAAATCAATAAAACAATCAATGTAGCAATCATGGGATGTGCAGTTAATGGTCCTGGTGAAGCTAGTCATGCTGATATCGGTATCGCTGGTGGTAAGGGTGAAGCAATT
>JAHIRQ010000039.1 GCA_018818645.1 Bacillota bacterium | reverse complement strand
TCTAGAAGCACTTCAACTCCTGAACTAGAGACAATTAAGAGTCCTACTGAAAGTCTTCTTAAAAGTAATAGAAATGACTTGTATTGACTTCTATGACTAGCAATTGCACTCTTTGGTATTGCAACATATACAGAATCCGCTATTTTTTGTCTTTCTACAGCCTGATAAATGAGTTTTAAAGTGATTGAAGTCTTTAGTTCTACCGCTATCGATTCATTATTTTTCATCGCAAAACAATCGATTGCACCGATTTCACCTTTGACTTGATATCCTTGGTTTTCTAAAAATTCTTTAATGGGTTGAAATAATTCTGTCTCTAGCATGGATTACCCCTATTTTGATAAATGATATTCCTTTTTTTTGTCTTCCCAAATCTTTTGATCTTCAGCAGTAATTTTTCGAATAACTTTACATGGATTGCCAAATGCTATTACATCACTTGGTATATCTTTTGTAACTACCGATCCAGAACCAATCACAGTTCGATCACCAATCGTAACACCAGGATTGATAACAACATTTCCACCTATCCAACTATCATGACCAATAGTGACCTTGAGTCCAAATTCAAGTTGTTCTCTTCGAACTGCTGCATCTATTGGATGTCCTGCTGTAAAAATGGATACTCTTGGACCAAACATGACATTATCTTTAATCTCGATTTCATTGACATCTAAAAATATACAATCATGATTCGCATAAAAGTTTTCTCCTATCGAAATATGCTTTCCATAGTCGATATAAATCGGTGGTTGAATTTTAAAATTCTCTCCAGTAGATTTGAAAATAGTTTTGATTAATTTTTTTCGGTATAGATCATCATATTCACCTGTTCGATTATACTCATACATCACTCGCTTTGCTTCAATCGACATTTGTCTGAGTTCAATATCATCTGCAATATAAAGCTTTCCATCCAGCATTTTTTCCTTTTCACTCATGGTTTCACCTACCTTAATTCATAGTTCTATTATACAATTTTTTCTATAACCTGAAAACATTTAAAAGAAAAAGGTCAATTTGACCTTTGTTTGAGTTCAACCAGATATTTTTTCATAAGGCCAATCGATAATACCTCCCATGTCATAGACATGATGATAGCCTAGATGCTTCATAACTCTTCTTGCATATGCACTTCTTACACCACTTCGACAATAAATAATATAGATCAAATCCTTATTGGGATATAAATCTTCTACCAAATCGATGACGTCATCCACAGGAAGTAAAAAAGCATTTGGTATACGTATTGATTGATATTCCATTTCTGTTCTTACATCCAGTAAAATAGTGCCTTCTTCTTGATCCATTATTTTCTTACCATCCAATGCACTCAAGACGTATCTATCATGTGGTGGTTGTTGTTTTTTTTGATCCATTTGGTAGTTCATCTCCTTACTTTTTAAGGCTTTTATCAAAAAATTCAATACGCGATGTATTGAATTTATTTTCATAGATGGTGAAGTTAGTAGGGATTGAACCTACGACCCCTTCCACGTCAAGGAAGTGCTCTCCCGCTGAGCTATAACTCCGACCAATTTCTATTATACATACTTTTATTCATATAATCAATGATTATATCACTTTGCTATTTTTCTCCATGGACTTACATATCCACCAGAAACAATAGAAACTTCATTTGCTACAATAACTGCCTTACTATTAATACTTTCAATTAAATCAATAATGGTTTGTTTATTCTTTCGATTGGCGAAAATCATTAAAACAACACGATCTGAATCCTTACCATGTGCATCTAGGCTGGTTACACCATGACCTGATTGACGCAGTACTGAAATAATATCTACTGATGTTTCTTTACTTGAAATGACATGAATTAAAATCTTTCCGACTGCAACCTTATTTTCAATAATTGAACCAATATAAACACCTATTGCGAAACCAAGTGCGTAGATGATACCCTTGAGTGGTGCATCTGTCATTCCCATAATGACTGTAGAGGCTACAAAAATCCATAAAAGAACCTCAAAGAAAGCTAAAATGCTTCCTGGCTTCTTATATCCTTTACTGATTAAAATGATACGCATTGTACCAATAGCAACTTCGATAATCTTAGAAAAAAAGATTAAGGCTAGTTCCCAAATAGGTACTGAAGTTAAAAAATTCCATATAGATTCAAACATGATTCATCACCTCATATATTATAACATTAAGAAACAAGAATACAAGGCTTATGATAACGATTTTTTAAATCCGACACATGACCATTCTTCATCTAAAGCAATATTTGCGTTTGGAGTCAATCCATCTCTTTTCCCTAAGATGAAAAATGAATCTCTATTGATATCATATTTATTTTGATGGTTTGATTTTTTATAAGAGATCCATAGTCTTGTGCCCGTATCCATCATGGATAAGACATCTTTAATCCTATTCTCATAATCTTGAATAGATTCTACGAACAAATGTATGAATTTGGGCTTTTCTTGACTATCAAAATCTACAATATCTTGTTTTTTAGCCATTTCTTGATAGGCGAATGGAGCATATAGAAAGACACCAGGAGTTCCTGGTTTTACGCGCATTTTGCCAAAAACTGAAGCATCCATGTAAAACACCTCCTCCTACTTCATTTTAACATGAAATTTGAGTTGATAATTACCATATAGAATCTAATGCTTATAAGTTAGTGTTTTCTCAGGATAAAAGAACTTAGTAATCGCTCCGATGGCAGTTGCTGCTTCCCCTAGGGCTGTTACAATCATTCTCAATTTACCCTCATAAAAAACACTATTTCCAACTGCATAGATACCATGTCTTGAGGTTTGCATATTTGGTGTTACAAGTATTGAATTATCCTTAATATCAACTAACCATTGATCCATTTTAGATTTTACAGGAGTTACACCATAAAAAACAAGGATCGCATCAGTTTGTAAAGTTACAACTTCTTTAGTCTCAGTATTTTCTAAAATCAATCCTGAAGCACTTTCTTCACCATCTACATCTTTTGCAACATAGGGTGTCAATACATTCAATCTTTTTCGTGCATCATCCACATTGTGTTGATGTGCTCTAAAATCATTTCTTCTGTGTACTAAAGTCACTGATTTTGCGATATCGATCAACGTAAGTGCCCAGTCAACAGCAGAATCCCCTCCACCTAAGACAACAACATCCTTTCCTTTAAACTGAGTTGTATCCTTAATAAAGTAATGAATATTATCCATGAAATCCGCTTTAGGAATTTCAAGTTTTTTTGGTTGAAACATGCCTCCACCGTTTGCTAGCAATATCGTTTTTGTAATAAATAAACCTTGGTTTGTATGAAGCACATAGTGATCGTCATGTTCTTCTAAACCAGTTGCTTGTGTATTCATATGCAAGGGTACTTCATCTTCATATTCTTTGTACTGCAAATATAGATTGTTAGCCAAATCATTTGCGTTAATTCTAGCAAACCCTGGCATATCATAAATTGTTTTTTCACGGTACAAAGTCAGCTGTCCACCATATTCTGATGAGGACTCAATAATAACACTTTTTATTTTATTCATTGCTGCACATGTTGCTGCATATAAACCAGCAGGACCTGCACCAATGATGACTAGATCATAGATCATTATAAACACCTATACTTTCTTTTGTAATGATAAAAGTTTACCATAATTTAATCTCAATGTCGAGATACTTTGAAGTTCAAAAAATAAAGAAAGTGTTTTCATTTTTTATTTCGATTAATAAACTACATTTTTTCTAATCAATATAGAAAAAAAGACCATTTGGTCTTTAAGTTCCTCGTAAGCTAGGATTAGATTCATAGTAATCCAGTTGACTTTGAATATCTAAAATCTTTTGATTAAAATACCATTCTACATTTCTTAAACCAAAAGGTTTATCCATCATTGCATCGTTAACATCATCATTATAGAGAGCCTTTTGTTTTTCATAGAGGTCGTTAAACGACTCAAATGAAAACAATTCGTTAGCTGGATCAATAAGTTCCTTTAAATATCCTTCATATTCTTCTTGATATTCTGAGAATTGAAGAATTTTATCTACTAAAGGATGCGGGTAATCTTGGATATTAAGAATGGATTCGTTTAAATTCCCCCAATGATAAATGTCAGCACTGATTGTCCAATTGGTGAATACAGGTGAACCATCCCAACCTTGAGCGAGTCCATGATCGTAATCATAAGGTATCATCGTCCAGATGTTTGCAACGTTATTGTGATAGAGATAATAATTATTCCCCATTGCACGGTAATCATCAGGGTTTCCTAATAATACACCTACTGCAAGGTATTTCAAAAACATTGAGACATCAAAATGATCCTCTATATATTGCTTGAAATTAGAACCTGTTCTTTGATTGATTTCTTGTATAAAAAGTATTAAATCAGTATGATCATTGATCTTTTTATTGGTTTTTAAATCATATGCCGGTCTATAATTGATCGATTCATCCTTGATTCCGATTGCATTTTCAGAATAGTTTAATCCTAAATTTGCTGGTCCAAATTGTTGCCAGAGCGACTTATACAAATTACCATCAGATTCTACTTTTTCTAATCGACGCTCTATAAACTCTTGATCAATCGGTTCGAAAATTGTGTAAATACCATAAAAGTGAGTCGTAGTACCGATTTGAATATAGAATTTTGCAAGAGTTGTTTTTGCTGCGAAAACTCCCATCTTATTAAAAAGATCCATTGAAAATTTCTCTGTTAAATAGGTATCATCACCGTTACGGTTAAATTTCATGTCCAGTTCTTCAACTTCAAACACCTTTCTTTTGTCATTGAGTGGATTAAAATCTTTATTAAATTTAACTTTAAAGTGTGAAAGATTTAAGGAATCATCATCATTTTGAATGCGAGTTCTAGATAAATTCCCTCGTGTCCGAAATCCCACATCAGGAATCCTAAATTCTCCTTCTAAATCCTTATATATGAAATCAGCTTGCGCATAAAAATCAGTTCTATAATTTCCAAACTGACTGTTATATGCTTTCATGACATCATCTAGGTTATCCCACTCATTTTGTGAAATCACAATCGTGATTGACTTTTCAATATCATCATTAAATAATCTTTCAAAATCTATTACTTCTGCTTCTGGTAATGGGACAGGATCTTTTGGGATCACTACATAATCACATGCAGCAAGTATAATTAAGATTAGGATTGATATGACGATGTAGCTTATTTTTTTCATCTTATTCTCTTTTCTATGGATTGATACGAAACGGATAACAGAATTAACTGAAAGAATCCATATATGATTATATCATAGATGAGACTGTAAAAGAAAAAGCCTTGACGGCTTTTTCAGTCAGATTATCTATTTATCATCATCATCAAAATTCGTTTCAAACAAGATGCTTTCGATGACTTCGTTGGTTGCTAGGTCATAGCTAACCATTTGACTAAATGAAAGCGTGTAGATTACGCCTTTTGAATTACCAAATACATCAATATAAACACCACGATCAATTCCAGAATAGTAATCATATTCATCATGACTGATAACAATTGGATCACTGATAATATCACTTGGATCTTCTGCATCAAAATCAATATAGAAAACTAAGAATTGACTGACATAAGTGTAATTCCAAGAGCTATCATATTTCCAGCTCATGACTGGAAATGCGATGATGTTATGATCTGGAGAGACAATCATTGCTTTCGGGTTATAGGATGCCTCAGAATATGAGTATGAATAAATTCCATCTTCGTCCTCTGAACTTAGTATATAGGAATCTACTGCATCTGAATCACTCTTAACTTCTGTTGTTCCACTAATCATAAACGCTGATAGTCTTAAACCATTGACCCAACCATTTTCATCTGCATTAAATCCAAATCCAATAAGGTTTGTCTTTTCATCATTCCAAACATGTAGATAAGTTGAAAATCCTGGTTCTTTTTCAATCGATATGATTTCTGGATTTTTAGGATCTGATAAATCGATTGTATAAAGTGGGTCTGTTTGTTCAAATGTTACAACAAAGCCTCTATCCCCACTAAATCTTACAGACTTAACTGTTTCATTTTCTAGACCTAAGCCTTGAGTTATGGATCCAACTAAATCAAGTTCATCAGTTTCTGGATTTTCTTTTAGAATATGTAGTTCATTATGAATTGGACTCCATGAACTTGTTACAATTCTAAAATGTTCATCATATTCATCCATCCAGTATTGATCGCTAACATATCCGGACAATTCTTTTTGTCCAACATAAGTAACTTTCGCATTTTCTGTATCTAGACTATACTTAATGACTTGAACCTTACTTTGGTATTGACCAAGCGTATAGGTAGAATAGTTTTGAACAGTATATAAAGAAGTTGTTGAAGCGTATATATCAGATACATAACCTAAAAATGCTTGTGAGCTAACTTCAAAGGTTTCCAAGTTGATGCCAGTTAAGACGGTCATTCCATAAACAGGAACACCATCAAAATAGTAAATATCATCATAGCCCAGATAGCTAGTTACTGTATCTCCATCTACTGTCTCTTTAAACATTGGTCTTAATTCATCATTGTATAGTGATTTATTTGAAATTAAGAAAAGTGCATTACCAATCAATCGATGTTCATAAAAATTTGAATCTGTTTCTAAAGTATATTCAAGTTCTAGTGTTTCTTTATCATAAATACGAATCGCACCTGTAAATGCAGTATACATATAGTCATAAACACCTGAACCATCAATATACTGATAAGGTCTATAGTCATAAATATAACCGATTACAATCAATTGCGTTTCTGTTAAGTAAAGTGCATCTGTATAAAGTAAGCCTAAATCTAAATTGCCTTCTTGGGTTACCAATCCATTGTCATTTACAGTTAGCACACGAACTATGTTTTGATATCTTGCAGCATAATATATGGTATCTCCATCTGTTTTAACAATATCTGCTTCATCGACACCTTCAACTTGTACATTGGTATCAATGAAATCTTTCTTTGTTCCTGCTACTGGTGCTTGATTCGCTTCAGGAACCATATCGTCCATAACACGATCGCCACCTATAAAGAAATCCCAAAATGAATTTCCTTGTTGACTCTCCATCAAACTTCGAATTGTGTCAGCACTTCCAACAGGGGTTGCGTTAAGTAACACTTTCTCACCAAGCATAATTGGAACACTAAATACACCTGAAAAAACTGTAGTTGCTACAAACATAGACGTCAAAATAAACCCATATGATCGTTTCAACCAATAGATTTTCGGTATTTTGGGTATAATAATACCACTTGATTTGTTATATGTGCCTAGTTTTTTATTCCATAGGATATCCCTGATTAATTGGATACCAAAGAAAACACCTAATGCTGATAATACTGATACGATTAACCATCCGATTAAGGTCATACTAATCCTCCTTTTTTTGAATGCCTAGAGCATTCTTGAAATCTTTGACGAAGGAACGTGAAACCTCAAGGTGAGTACCGTTAGTAAGCTCTAAATCTAGTTTTGCATTGAATGTTGTTCTAATATAGCGAATTTTAGTAATATTGACTATATAAGATTTTCCAATTCTAACAAAATGATGTGTTTTGAGCAATTCTTCTAATTGATAAAGTGGTTGTTTGATGATTTGAGATGAGTCATGATTCCGATGCATATAAATCTCATCTCCAAATGCTTCAAGATAGGTAATCTCTTCTGTATGTACCTGAATCCATCCTGAAACTGTTTGCAACATAATTTGTGATTTTTGTCTTGCCATCAATTCTAGGATGGGTCTAACTTGATCCATGTTACTTTCATCAACAATTATTCCAACTTTATTTTCCGGTACTTCATTTGGATCATCGGTAATGACTAGATGATATTCAGTAGACAATTTCGATTCTAGTCTTTTGAAATCATCTTTATTCCAAATGATTTTTAACATCCAGGAGTTCCTCCCATCTACAGTATAGTACTTCATCTTTCATAAAAAAAGGGTTTAAGGATAAGATGCAAATATCGACGATGTCTTGCATGATTACCTCTATTTTATCACATTAAAATGCGTTTACATCTGAAAAAGAAAAAGCCAAAATCATCGATTTTAGCTTGTCTTTTTCTCATTATTTCTCTTTTTAGTGATATCCATATAGATTTTAGCAATTGCTACAAAGATGACATAGAATTCTAGTCTTCCTAAAAACATACCAATTGTTGATGTCCACAAAATCACCGGGTGAGCTGAATAACCGGTTATCCCAACAGATAATCCAACTGTACCTAAAGCTGATGCAAATTCAAATAGTGAATTTTCTAGTGAATATCCAAAACTTGCAATAATTAAAGTTCCTGAAACTAAAACAACAAGATATATCATTAAGAAAGAATGATTGAATATAATATCTTCTCGATCTACTATTGTCTTCGTACCTATCTTATTGATAAAGTGAGTGCGAATTGTTTTTTTATGTGAAAGTTGCTCTTTAATATTCCAATACATACTCTTAAAAGCAAGTGCGACACGATATTGCTTCATACCACCTGCTGTAGAACCCATCCCAGCACCTAACACCATTAAGATAATCAGTCCAAAGAAGAAAAAGCTTGGTGTGAGTACTCCAATAAAGGATTCAACAGTTTGGTAACCTGTACCTGTAACAGCTGAAAAAAATTGAAATGTTCCAACACGTAGTGATTGCAAAATGTTTCCATCATATACAGTCATTAAGTTCAAGGTAAATAATGGAATACCAATTAAAAGTAGAATTCCAAGTAGTTTTATTTCCACGTGCCCAAATACATTTTTCATTTTTCCACGTAATAGCATTAAATGAACAAAGAAGTTTGTACCACCTAAAATCATTAATACTATGGTCACAATTTCAATGGGTACACTGTTATAATAACCTATACTCATGGGTTGTGTAGAGAATCCACCAGTTGCAACTGCACAAATGGCATGATTGATTGCATCAAATATAGGCATTCCAAATATTACATAAAAGATGACCCCAATTGTTATATAGCCAACATATATGGATAATATTGTTCTTCCTGAACGAATTAGATTAGGCATTAGTTTATCGCTATGACCTTCAGCACTATATAATCTCATTCCAAATTTATCAGAAATGGCTGATGTTAAAACTAAAACAAGACCAATTCCACCAAAAAATTGTAAGAGACTTCTAAATAATAGTAATGCTTTTGGTGCCGAAGTCACATTGACTACTGTTAATCCAGTTGTTGAATAACCACTTGTTGCTTCAAATATTGCTTGTGTGAAATTATAATCCCCAGTTAAAATGAATGGCATTGATGAAACAAAAATCGCCATAATCCATATATTAACAACTAAAATAGCATCTTGGTTTCTTTCAAGCTTCCCTTTTTCTCGTCCCCTAAAGTACATAACAATAAGAAACCCGATGAAAATACTGATGCCACCAGGATATAGAAAAAGGTATGCATCACTAATATCTTCCATTCGAAATGGGATTAAAATCAGTGGCATTAAATTGATCAACCCAATAAGGATTGCAAAAATCCCTAAGTAATTGATGATTAATGGATATCCTGAAATAATTTTCTTGTTCATAGTTATCTTTTCTTTTGAATGAATTCGATTATTTCATCTTTCTCATTTGGAGTTGAGATGATGATAAGTTTGTCCATAGCTTTAATAACTGTATTCCCGTTTGGAATAATGACGTGTGGATCTCTAAAAATACAGCTAATATTAATATTTTTTGGAAAGTGAATATCCATGATTCGTTTATTGACTAAAGCAAAATCACTTTCAACACCAAGTTCTATCATTACAATCTTTTCGTCTTCAATCGAAAGTGTCTTGATCATATTTTCAATTGATGACTCATTTAGGATTGTCTGTGCTAGTAAATAAGTTGATGAAATGACTGAGTCAACCCCTAATTTTTTGAATAATTCTACGTTTTTAGGGTTTCTAACCTTAGAAACAGTTTTTTTGATATTGAATAATCTTTTTCCTGTGATGCAAGTAATATAGTTATCTGTGTCACTATCAGATAATGCTAAAAGTACATCAGCATTATGAGCTTCTGCATCTGATAAAGTATAAGCTTTCGTAGGGTCACCAGGAAATACTGCTATATCATTATGTGAACTAATATATTCAGCGAATTCACGATCTTGATTGATGATGATTAATTGATGATGCTCTTCTTGAAGCATTTTTACAATAAAGTCTGCTTCATGCTTTCCGCCAGTAATGACTATTTTCATCTTATTCTTCCTCCACTTCGCTTAAATTCATAAATTCATTTAAAGATAAAGTGAATGGATAGATAGCTTTTATATAAGTGCCTTCTAAAAGACGACCTTTATCTGTATCAGCCAAACGGACGAATATTTTAGGTACATTATAAACATAATAGCAAATATGAGATAAGAAAATATTAACATTATCGCTGTCGGTTGTTATAACTACTGCTTTTGCGTGCTTGATATAGGAATTTTCAAGCACGGATAAGTCAGTTGCATCACCAACGACTTGATAGCCTGAAAAAGTTTCTTGAAGCTTCCTAAATGAATCTTCAGTAGCATCTATAATAATTACATCTTCGCCAAGTTCTGACATTTTAGTTGCGATGTTCGCTCCTAATCGTCCTGAACCAATCACAACAAACTTATTTCTTTTCATAGTAATTCTCCTTGTGTCTATATCTTTGATTGTAAAAGAATGAAAACACCTTAAATATTCTATCACCAAAATGTGATTATGTATTCAAAAAAAAGAATACCATATTCATATTGTACACTTTTTTATCGATAATTTGAAGTCATTTCTCTAGAACAAGTAGTTTTTTATAAGTTTTATCCATAAGGATAGCCCCAAATGGTGCAGTAATGACGATTGCAAGGACAGCTATTGTTAAGATCAAATTACCACTTGCAATTCCTAGTGATAATGGAATTGCTCCAATTGCAGCTTGAACGGTAGCTTTTGGAGTATAAGATATACTGATAAATAACTTTTCCTTTTTATTGAAATTGGTATGTATTAAAGCAATCCAAACCCCAATCATTCTAAATATTAATGCAAGAAATATAAGGATTATCGATAAAAGACCTACATTGACAAGAACTCTAATATCAACTGCAGCACCGACTAAAACAAATAGCATGATCTCAGCAATTACCCAAATTTTTTCAAATTTACTGACTAATCTTTTAGCGAGTAAATCATACTTCTTCAAGATGGTTCCACCTAGAATAATCACTCCCACTAATCCTGAAATTGGAACATAAGGAGCAATGGATTGCTCCAAAACAATAAATAAAAATGAAACTGAGAAAATAATTAAAACCTTAAGGGTATCTCTGATATGTAGAACCTTAAACAACCAAACTAAAAATATACCAGATAAAACTCCTATTACCCCCCCTAATAAAATAGAAATGGGAATAAGTAGAATGCTTGCAACATGAAATGATTGTGTTTGATATGCTTGTATAAAAGATGCAAACAAAACAATGACATAAACATCATCAATCGATGCTCCAGCTAAAATGAGATGTGGTACCTTTTTTTCTGTACCATATTTAGATTCCATGAGCTTTATCATTCTAGGTACAACCACTGCAGGAGATACTGCAGCAACGATAGCACCTAATATTAATGCCTCAAGATATGTAATATCAAAAAATATAGGAGCAAGCAGTGAGATTGCTAAAAGTTCTACAGTTGCGGGAATGAAAGCCATTAGAATAGCAGGTCTACCAACCTTTTTTAAGTCCTCAAGATCTAAAGATAATCCTGCTCGAACAAGGATTACAATTAATGAAATCTGTCTTAAATCTGTTGACAAATTCAAAATACTATCGTCAATGAGATTCAGAACGAATGGTCCTAATATTATCCCGGTTAATAGCATTCCAATCAATCCAGGAAGTTTTAATTTTATAAAGATTTGTGAAAGTATTAAACTAGTTAGTATAATTAGAGCTGCTGAAAGTAACATATTTCCTCCTATGAAAAAGACTTCTACAACAAAAATGTTGTAGAAGTCATCAGCTGTTTGCGGTTTAAGTCATTGACTTTGGGAGACGTTCATTCCCATGTTTGATTATAAGGAGATTCAATAAATTGTCAAGCATTTTCTTGTATCTTATGGTTTTCTTCTTCTTTTCTAAAGAATGGAATGAGCATGGATACCCTTTTTTGATAACCAACATATTCAGGTCTAGTTTTGATAATCTTTTTTTCCATCCAAGGAATACTGATAAAAAGAAAGAGTGATGTCATTGCAATTGGAGCAAGTATCAATAAATCAAGTCTCATGACAGAACCAAAATATATAACATAAAGTCCCCACCATACCATCACTTCACCGAAATAATTAGGATGTCTTGAATACTTCCACAAGCCTTCTTCGATACACAGTTTTTGTCCTTTCGTTCTTTGTTTAAAGGATCTCATTTGACCATCAGCTATAAACTGAATCAATGCTGAAATAACCATAATACCGAATCCTAACCATGTGAACATAGATAAAGATGGATCTACACTCATGAAGGTTACTGCACCAATCAATTGAATGAATACAATCAATGTTGGAAATAATTGAATACCAAATAAATTAGATAAAAAGAAAAGTTTAGGAGACTTTTGATACATGATGGTATATCTCCAGTCCTGCTCATGAAAACCTTCCCAATTTGCAGCCCAATTGTATGTTAATCTTAAGCTCCAAATCGATAATCCTGCAATCATTAGATAGATAGGAAATGATGAGGATAATTCAAGATGAAAAAATACAAGGATCAAGATTATAGGAGGGATAACACTCCAATATGGATCATACGCACTTGCATTTTTAATGATGAGTGAGAATATCCAAATAACTAGAGTTGCTGCAATATCAGCGATGAGTAACCTAGGGATGAGCGTTAATGACTCTAGATTCAGAAAAAGAATGATACCTACAATAATTGCTATCAAATACAAAACCAATAAAATAAGCATACTTTGATATTTTTTCGACATATACATTCCCCATTTCACGACTTGTTCAATTCATTATATCATGTGAAATTGATTATGATGTCATGAATTAAAAATCTCTTTTGGTAATCTCAAATAAATAAAATAAGCCAATATTAACTTCAATATATCGAATGGAATAAAAATTAACAATCCTGCTAATGATTGAAAATAGTTTATAGATAATGAGTAGGATAACCAAAGGTTTGCGACTAAATAGAGTAAAACGACTCCAACTAAAAACCCTACGAGTAAATTGTATATATGTTTCTTTTCCTTTGATTTAAAAATAGAAATCAAAAGACTCATTACTGGAAACATTATGATAAATCCACCAGTTGGGCCAAATAAAGCTGATAATCCTCCACGATAGCCACTAAATACTGGAAATCCTAAAGCACCAACAAAGACATAGACAAAAACCGATAGAAAGGCTTCTAGCGGTGAGAGTATAAATCCTATAAGTATAATGAATAAAGTTTGAAGTGTAAATGATACATTGATTAACGGAACAGAAATAGGTGGTATCAGATACACACTTACTGCAATCATTGCAGCAAATAATGAAATTCTTGTTACCTGTTTAAGTTTCATATTTGATACTTCTCATAATCTTTAATTAAGATATTGACTAGCTTAGAAAAAAGTTTTTTTATATCCTGTTTGGTCTTTAAAATAGTTCTAAATGACGTTGCAGGTAAACCGTCAAAACTTTCTTGATTGATATTGAGTCCAATACCTACAACAACATAATCGTAGATAGTCTCTAATGTTTGAGTCTCAATTAAAATGCCACAAATCTTTTTATCATCAACATAGATATCGTTTGGTTCTTTGAAATAGCAATTAATTTGATATAAATTGATGAATGTAATTATGGATTCTAAAATCCAAAGTTTTACATTTCCTACTCGATTAATATCTACATCCTTAAGTAATATTGAAAACATGATATTTTCATTTTTATTGGATAGCCATAAACGGTCAAACTGACCTCTTCCTTTTGTTTGATAATTGGTACGAATCATGGTCATATGCGGAAAATATGAGTGATTCTCTTTCAAGAAATCACTCGTTGAGTTTAACGTATCAAATTCAAGCAATGTATATGGAATCATTTATTGACCAATAGCGAATGAAATTTCAGCTTCACATGCAAGTTCTCCGCCTACATATGCCTTTGCTAAACCAAAGCCAAATCCTCTTCTTATTTTCGTGAGTTCACAATGTAGTTCTAGCGTATCACCTGGTAATACACTTCTTCTAAATTTCGCATTTGAAATACCAGTAAAATAAACAATTCTTCCTTCATAGTCGGGATGTGAAAGTAAAATCACAGCACCAACTTGTGCAAGAGATTCAATAATGAGTACACCTGGCATAACAGGCTTTCCTGGAAAATGACCTTTGAAAAAATAATCATCTTCTTTGACATATTTGATACCAATCGCTTTTTTTAAGACTTCAAGACCCTTGATTTCATCTAGGAATAAAAAGGGATCGCGATGGGGAATAATTCCTTTGATTTGCTCTCTAGTAAGTTCCATTACTTCACCTTCTTAAATATAATTGCTGCATTTTGTCCACCAAATCCAATGTTGATGTTCATTGCATATTCTATATCACGTTCCACCATCACATTTGGTGTGTAATTGAGATCACATTCAGGGTCTGGTGAATTTAAGTGTATGGTAGGAGGTATTTTTCCAGTTTCCAATGCTTTAATGACTGCAATTGTTTCAATAGCTCCTGCAGCACCTAAAGCATGACCTGTCATTGACTTCGTTGAACTGATATTTACTAAATATGCCGCATCACCTAAAGCTTTTTTAATACCTAAGGTTTCGAGCTTATCATTTAAGACTGTTGATGTTCCGTGTGCATTGATATATCCCAATTGCTCTGGCTTGATATGTGCATCCTCTAATGCAAGTCGAATACATTCAGTTATCCCGCTAGCTTCATCATCTGGAGCTGTCATGTGAAACGCATCAGATGTCGTTCCATAACCAACCATTTCTGCAAGAATTGGAGCATTTCTTTTAACTGCTGCTTCATATTCTTCCAATATTAAAATCCCTGCTGCTTCTGCAATCACAAATCCTGTTCTTCTTGTATCAAAAGGAACAGATGCAATTTCAGGATCATTTGTAAAATTGAGTGCTTTTAAGCTAGAAAATCCACCAACTCCTAATTCATTAATCGGAGCTTCTGAACCCCCAGTAATTGCTGCATCCAAATAACCATCTCTAATATTTCTAAATGCTTCGCCTATTGAGTTTGTTGCTGCAGAACATGCAGTAACCTGAGGCATATTTGCACCTTTAGCTTGATATTTAATACCAATTCTTGCTCCAATTAGATTGATAATCGAATTTGGAATGAAAAATGGAGATATTCTATCTTGTCCACGTAAAACAGATACCTTGGTTTCATCAAAAATGGTATTTAAACCACCAATTCCACTACCAACAAAGGTTCCTACACGAAATGGATTATAGGTATGATTTAAGAAATTAGACTGAGCAACCGCTTCTTGAGCTGCGACCATTGCAATATTGGTTACGCGGTCAGCTCTCTTGATTTCTTTTTTATCTAAATAATCTTCAAGATTCAAATTTTTGATTTCACCAGCAATTTTAACTTTCCAGTCAGTAGCATCGTGAAGCGTGATAAAATCGACACCGTTTTTACCAGCTACTAAATTATTAAATGATTCTTCTACAGTATTTCCAACTGGAGATAGTAAACCCATTCCAGTAACTACAACTCTTCTTTTCATTTCTTCACCTACATTACCAATCCGCCATCAACCTCAAGGGTATGGCCAGTTATATAACTTGCTTGTTCACTTGCTAAAAATGCAACTGCATAAGCAACTTCGGTCGACTGACCAAATCTTTTCAGTGGAATTTGTTGACTCCATGCTTCTGTAATTTCTGGAGACAATTTTTTAGTCATCTCTGTTTCAATAAAGCCTGGTGCAACTGCATTTACTGTAACTCCACGACCTGCAAACTCGCGAGCAAGTGCTTTTGTTAAGCCAATAACTCCTGCCTTCGCAGCACTGTAATTGGTTTGACCAGCATTACCCATGACTCCAGAGACACTTGAAATATTAATGATTCTACCGTAGCCTGATTTCAGTAAAGTTTTAGCAGCATGCTTCGTTACATTCCATACACCCTTTAAATTGGTATTGATTACACGGTCAAATTGATCTTCACTCATTCTAAGAATTAGTGCATCATCTGTAATCCCTGCATTGTTGACTAAGATATTGAGTGTACCAAATTTTGAAACTGTTTCTTGGACCAAACGCTCTGCATCAGCAAATTTAGATATATCTGCTTGCACTGCAAAAGCAACACCTCCAAAGCTTTCTATTTCTTTAACCAGACTTTCTGCAGCCTCAGCACTTCTATTGTAATTTAAGACAACTTTTGCGCCTCTTTTTGCAAGTTCTAGAGAAATATATCTACCAATACCTGCTGCACCACCTGTAACGATTGCTACTTTATTTTGTAAATCCATGTTCAATTAACCATCCCTTCAAATTATCAAGATCACTATACTTATCTAAGTTTGTGACCTCACAATTGATATCTATTTTTTTAATGAGTCCTGACAAAACCTTGCCAGGTCCTATTTCTATAAAATGGGTAATCCCATCTTGAACCATCTGTTGGATGGATTGTTCGAAATAGACTGAAGACTCTACTTGTTTCTTCATTTCAAGGTAGAGATTATTAGCTACCAATGGAAGTGCTGTTGTATTCATGTAAATAGGGTACTTAGGTTCATTATATGGAATTGTTTTCACATATTCATATAAATTATTAGCGGCTTCGCTCATCAATGGTGAATGAAATGCACCACTCACATTGAGCTCAACGACTCTTTTAGCACCTAGTTCTTTAGCAAGCTCCATTGCTTGATATAGTGCAATACTTTCACCACTAATCACGACTTGTATGGGTGAATTATAATTGGCAGCAACGACAACACCATCACGAGATGCCACTTTACATAGATTATCGACTACTTCTTTTGACAATCCTAAAATAGCTGCCATTTTACCAGGATTCTTGGATGCACATTCCTGCATCAATAAAGATCTTTTTGAGATGATTTTCATCGTGTTCTCATAAGAAAAAACATTTGCAGCATAAAGTGCAGTGTATTCACCTAAGCTAAACCCTAAAACAGCATCTGGTTTAACACCTAGCGTTTTAAACGTTTCATATCCAAGAATCGACGAAAACAAAATTAATGGTTGAGCATATTGAGTTTCATTGAATCTAGCATCAGCTGATTCTAAAATCTCTTTCATATCAAATCCCAAAATTTGGGATGCAGTCAACTCTTTTTCTTTAAACATTGGGTTATTTTCTATATAATCCAGACCCATCCTTTGATACTGGCTACCTTGTCCTGCAAATACTAATGCTAATTTATGCATAAAATAACTTCCATTTCTTAATATTTGATGATTATAACTGCAGAATAGCACTACCCCATGTAAAACCACCACCAAAACCTACTAGAAGAATTTTCTTGTTTTTGGTTTCATTTTGGTCATAATATTCGGAAATCGTAATTGGGATACTTGCTGCTGAAGTATTACCATACTCACTTAAGTTTAACATAAATTTTTCCATAGGAATACCCATAGATTTGGAAACCGATTGAATAATTCTTTCATTTGCCTGATGAGGAATAATGACATCAATATCTTCGATTAATAATCCTGCATCATCTAAAACCTTTTGGATTGCTTGTTCCATTGCATCTACTGCAAATTGATAAACTTTTTTACCATCCATTTTAATCTTACTTACAACTGTTAATGTATTGTTTAAGTCACCTCTTGCAGCATTAAAAAAATAGGCTTTATTTCTTTCTAATGATGCTGGTTCAATAATCATCGCTCCAGCTCCATCGCCGAAAAGTACACAAGTATTTCGATCTGTATAATCCACAATCTTTGTGAGTGTTTCACCACCGATAACAAGTGCTGCTTTAAATCTACCTGTTTGCAAAAGTGATGCTGCAACTTCTAATCCATAAACAAAACCGGTACAAGCTGCATTGATATCAAAGCTCATTGCTTCATGGTTAATACCAAGTTTTGCTTGAACAAAGTTAGCTGTTGAAGGTGTCATCTGATCACCAGTTATCGTTGCCATAATAATCAAATCAATTTTAGATACATCGTAATTCACACGTTCAATTGCATTTTGTGCTGCTTTGACTGCCATATCACTTGTGAGTTCATCAACAGCCTTATGTCTAGTTTTTATGCCCGTACGGGTCATAATCCATTCATCAGATGTTTCAACTAGTTTTTCTAAATCCTCATTTGTTATTAATGTATTGGGTACGTATTTTCCACTGGATACAACCTTAATCATTGGTTGATTCATTTTCATTGTTTTCTCCTTGTTCGACAAACACACCCATCTTTCTAAATTTATTATAGCGGTTACTTAAAAGTTTAGTTGTTGAAAGAGAGGTAAGTTTCTTCATTGTTTTTGATAATTCTTTTTTGAGTTCACTCAAACCAAAGTCAGGATTGACATGCAATCCTTCACCTTCTTTGATGATAGTATCTATCACATTAAAATGTAGGAGATCTTCTGCAGTCAATTTCATTAAGCTTGCAGCATGATCTGCCTTCGTTGAATCTTTATAAATGATCGATGCGAATCCTTCTGGTGAAAGTATTGCATAAATACTGTTTTCAAACATCATAACATAATCACCAACACCAATAGCGAGTGCTCCACCAGAGCCACCCTCACTTAACACTAAAATAATAACTTGAGTTTTTAAACCCATCATCGTCTTCAAATTAAAGGCGATGGCTTGGGCTTGACCACGTTCTTCAGCACCAATACCTGGGTATGCACCTGGGGTATCAATGATACATAAAATTGGACGCTTAAATTTTTCTGCTTGTTTCATTAAGCGAATTGCTTTACGATATCCCTCAGGATGAGGCATTCCAAAATTATGTTTGATTTTTTCTTCCGTGGTTACGCCTTTTTCTTCAGCAATCACAGTCATTGGAATACCATTTAGCGTTCCGATGCCTCCGATGATTGACTGATCATCAGCAAAACCTCTATCTCCGTGTAATTCAATAAAATCTGGGAATAATTCTTTGATCAGATAACTGCTCGTTGGTCTTTTTGGGTGACGAGCGAGTCTGACTTTATCCCATGCTTGATTATCGCTCATGCTAATCCCTTCTTCCTGTATGCAGTTGTAATAATTTATATAACGTTTTTCTCATGTCCTTGCGGTGGATGACTAAATCAACCTGACCATGTTCTAATTGAAATTGGTCGGTTTGAAAGCCTTCTGGCAAGTCCTGGCGAATGGTCTGTTTAATGACTCTTGCGCCGGCAAAGCCTATAAGTGAGGACTTTTCGGCGATATTGATATCGCCTAACGATGCAAAGCTTGCTGCAACCCCACCAGTTGTTGGGTTTGTCATCACGCTAATGTAAAGTAATCCTTCTTGATCGAAATAATGAAGTGCTGCACTGGTTTTCGCCATTTGCATTAAGGATAGGATCCCCTCTTGCATACGTGCTCCACCTGATGCTGAAAAAATGATGAGTGGTAGCTTATGTTGAGTCGCGTGTTCAATAAGTCTTGTTACTTTTTCACCGACTGCACTCCCCATAGATCCCATCATAAAATTACTATCTAATACGCCTATTGCTACCTTTATACCAACAATTGTTGCTGTACCACTCAAAAAAGCTTCATTCATTTTGGAAAGTTTCTTCCCAATCTTCATCTTTTCTGAGTAATCAGGCATCCCCAATGGGTTTGTTGATGTTATTTTTTCATTGAGTTCTATAAAACTTCCATGATCGATGGTTACATCTAATCTTTTATGCGCACCCATTCTAAAATGAAATTCACAGTAAGGGCAGATTAAATGATTGAGTTCAAGATTTTTTTCATAAATGGCTGCACCGCATTGATCACACTTGATGAAAAGACCATCCGGAATATCGATTGGTTCATAGGTTGTTGTTTTCTTGCGAACATTTTTCTTGAAGTCTTCTAGTTTTATTTTTCTCTCATTTAAGAAATCATTCACGATTTTGTGCCTCCACAAGCGTGTTGAAGCGAGCAATAAATCCTGTATCGTATACGCCTTTAATGAAATCTGGATTATGCATAATCAAATATTGGTACTCAATATTTGTGGATATCCCTTCAACAACAAATTGTTCTAAAGCAACGCGCATTTTCTTAATTGCTTCTCTTCTTGTTGGTGCATGGACGATGAGTTTGGCAAGCATTGAATCATAAAATGGTGGAACTTCATACCCAGGGTAAATATGGGTATCAATTCGAATACCAATTCCTCCTGGAAATAAAATATTCGTAATCTTACCTGGAGTCGGGATGAATCCCTTCATTGCGTTTTCTGCATTGATTCTACATTCAATCGCGTGACCATTGATTTTGACATCTCTTTGTTTAAATGATAACTCCTTACCATAGGCAATCTTGATTTGTTCCTTAACAAGATCAATACCTGTGATTGCTTCTGTAATTGGATGTTCAACTTGAATTCTAGTATTCATTTCAATAAAATAAAAATTTCCTTTTGGATCAACTAGAAATTCTATCGTACCTGCATTGACATATTGAATCGCTTTCGCTAACTTAATCGCAGCAGCTCCTATCTTTCGTCTTAATATATCATTTAGAACTGGAGAGGGTGTCTCTTCAATCATTTTTTGATTTCTTCGCTGCATGGAGCAGTCTCTTTCAAAAAGATGAACAACATTTCCTTTTGTATCTGCGATGATTTGAATCTCAATATGTCTTGGTGATTCAATAAATTTTTCAATATAAAGAGACTTGTCACCAAAACTGATTTCAGCTTCCATTGATGTACGCTCAAAAGCACTCAGGAATTCTTCATCTGAGCGAACAATACTGATTCCACGACCACCACCACCACTTGACGCTTTAATCATGACAGGATAACCGATCTTTTTAGCTATCTTTAAGCCTTCTTGGGCATTTTCAATAATTCCATCACTGCCTTCAACAATAGGTACTCCATTATTTTTAGCAATTTCTCTAGCTGATGATTTATCGCCAATCATCGCAATCGTTTTTGAACTTGGTCCAATAAATTGAATGTTACAACGTTCAACCATCTCAACAAATTCACTGTTTTCAGATAAAAAACCATAACCAGGATGAATTGCATTACATCCGGTTGAAATTGCAGCAGATAAAACGCTATTCATGTTTAAATAGCTTTCTTTACTCTGATTTCCACCAATGCAAATTGCTTCATCCGCAAGCTTCACATGTAAACTACTTTCATCTGCAAGTGAGTAAACAGCAACGGTTTCGATGCCGAGTTCTTTTGCAGCGCGAATCACACGAACCGCGATCTCACCACGGTTAGCAACTAAGATTTTATTTTTCATTGGCATCACCAATTCGTATCAGTCCATGATTGAAGCCAACAACGTCACCATTACGCACAAAAACCTCTTTTACAGTTCCTTCATAAGGAGAGGTAATTTCGTTCATGATTTTCATTGCTTCAATAATGCACACGACTTGTCCTTTTTTAACGTGCGATCCGACTTCAACAAATGGTTTTCCAGTCGGTGTTGATGCAGCGTAAAAAGTTCCCACGAGTGGTGATTTGATCATTGTATGATTATTTGTATCTGCTTTTTGAGCAGTTGTAGCATGTGTTTGCTGTGGTTTAGTTTCTTCTTTATGGTCTTCCTTTACAATAACTTCATTGGTCTTATTCTTGGAAAGTCTTAATTTGAACGTATCCATTTCAAGTTCAAGAGACATCAAGGATGAACTCTCAAAATCCTTGATGATACTTTGTATTTCTTTAATTGTCATATATTTACCGTTTCACTTTTCATTTGTATTTTTTAAAACTATTTGTCGGCACCGAAAGTCTATCTTTTGCTGCATGTACTTTTTGTCATGCAAGATAATCCTTAAGATGTTTGATTCAGATAACCATTCGTCATTGAAATGTGTTTCAAAATGCATTTAATTTTTCAATGATTCGAATACCTATCCCTTTGGTCAGAGCAACACTCCCTTCGATTGAACCTCAAATGTTTTGAAATTCAAAGAATACCTTGAGTTTATTCTATCACATATTTACATGAAGTCAACAAATTTAAGAATGTAAGCGGTTTACTCATGACAAATAAAAAACCTATGAGTATCTCATAGGTCTTATAGTCTAACTTTATTATCCAATTCTAAATGATTAAAATAATGATCGAGTGTACTACTAACTTCATCTATTAATCTTTGATGAACATATGGACTTGCTGATGCATTGTGTGGAGTGATGAAAAGATTAGGAGCATTCCATAAGAGATTAGAGGAGGGGAGTGGTTCTGGAGTGGTAACATCCAGTCCGGCACCACGAATCACTTTTTGTTTTAATGCCTCAATCAGTGCGTCTTGATCAACAATTTCACCTCTTGCAACATTGATTAAAACTGCAGTTGGCTTCATAAGTTTGAACTCATTTTTGCTTATTAAATGATGTGTTTCCGGATTCAGAGGAATAGAGACGATGACATAGTCACTTGTTTTAAGTAATTTTTCTAACCCTTGACGATTATGATACATCACATCATAATTTTCACTCATGAATTTGGTTCTGCGAAAACCAATGACTTTAGCTCCAAATGCTCTCATTCTTTTCGCAATCTCAGTTCCGATTGAACCTGCACCGATGATACCTACCGTTGAGTGGCATATTTCATATAAAACTGGTGTATGTTTCCATTCTTTAGTTTTAATTTGCTCATGATAAACACCTAAATTTCGATTGAAATAAAGAATTTTTGAGAAAACATCTTCTGCAATTTGAATACTAAAAACATCCTTAGCGTAAGTCAATAAAATATTTCTGTTTTTAAGGTATTCCAAATCAATCGAGTTGTATCCTGCAGTGAGTAGTTGAACCCATTTCAATTTTGGAAATAAATCTAAATTTTCTTTGGTAATAAATCCAGGCATGGATATAATAATATCTGCGTCATAGGATTCTTCTAAAATAGTCGAAAATTGATGCTCAGGAAACCGTTCAAACAACTCTTTATAGTACTTTTCCTTGAGTGTCCATGTATCTAACCAAATCTTCATATGATGAATCCTCCTATATCAATTTATCAAAAGCCAAACGTTTCAAATCTCCCTCACCAGGCTCAAGCCATATCCAACCACGTAAAATATAGCCAAACTCTTCGAAAAGTCTTATTGCGTATTTATTGGTGTAATAGGTATCAATTCGAATGTAATTGAGTCCCATTTGTATAGCTAGCTGATCTGCAAACTTTAACAACTCTTTTGCGATATGACTTCCTAAATAATTCTTTTTAACTGCCAATCGGTGTATTGTCAAATAAGGTAAATCATAACCCCATTTTCCATCATAAATGATATTATATGTTCTTTCTATTCCGCCTTTTATAGCAATCATTCCTACGATTGTTTTTTCTTTTTCATAGACATAAAATTCACCTAAGTGAATATCATTTTTAAAGGTCTCCAAAGAAGGATTGGTATGTTGCCATTGGTCAATCCCACGTTCTTTTAATAAAATTCTAGTTTCTTCTCTTAACTGCCAAATTTGATCTAAATCAATTAGTGTTGCTTTGCGTATCATATTCATCCTCAACTAAAATAACTGATAATGGAAGTGCATCCATTCCTTTGATTTTTATAGGCAGTGCATACATCATGTACTGTCCTTCATTGATTTCTTTTAATCTTAGACCTTCAATAATTGTAATACCTGCTTTAAATAAATTTTTATGTGTGGGGTGACCTTCTTGGTCTCTTTCTACACCCAATCCATCAACACCAACACCAGTTACTTTAAGTTCAGCTAAATAAAGACTTGCTGACGCATTGATAAAAACAAATTCAAAATTGAACTCTTCATCAAATGAGTTTCTTGTCTTAAACAATACAAAATCACCTTTCTTAATATCAAGGCTTCTTAAATCATCTTCTTCGATATATGTCTTTAGATGTGTCATATCATAGACTTTAACTCTCGTAATCAGCTTTTCTAGATCCAGTGAATCTGAATTATCTCCGTTGGGTAGCATATGTAATGGAAAATCCATGTGCGTGCCTGTATGAAGGTTAAAAGTCATATTCGTTTCTCTAGCAGATGCATAATCAAAGTCTGAAACAATTTCAAAAGTTGGTTTTTTTTCTGGTTTGTTTTTATAAACTTGAATATCTTTAGAAATTGTCATCGATACATCGTAAAATTTCATTTCATTTCCTCTTTCGTCATCTCAAAGATGATTGGTTTTATATCTTCATAATCCTTATATTGAATTGGGTCTTTTTGGTACTTTTTGATTTGATCAATAAAATGCCATGATAACTCAATTTCATCCCATCTTGTAAATAGTGATTTATGATGTTCAGTGACTTCAAGTAGAAGTTTTTCATATGCTTCAGACATATTTCCAACAGCATGACATGCAATACAGTATTCTAGTTCAACAGTTTCAACATCATCTCTTAATCCAGGTACTTTACTATTCAGAACTAGACCAACACCATCAAGAGGTGCAATCTTAATATAGAGTTTATTTGTTGATAATGGAAGATTCCATTTTCGTTGTTCACTGGTTTCCTCAAATTCAATGATAATGATCGATTCCTTTTGATCCAGTTTTTTCCCAGTCATTAAATAGAATGGAACGCCTTTAAATCTAGGTGTGTTCACGAAAGCTTTTAAGAAAACGAAAGTTTCAGTTTTAGAATCTTTCGAGATATTTTTTTCTTCTAGATATCCATCATATTGTGCAAATATGAGTGAATCTCTATCAAAAGACAAATGCTTTAATACCTTAATCTTTTCGTCTTTCACATCATCTGAATGATAGCTTAAAGGCACTTCCATGGCGATCATGGATAGCATTTGAAGTAAATGAGATTGAACCATATCCTTTAAGGCACCTGATGTATCATAATAACCTGCGCGACCTAAAATACCGTCTGTTTCCTTAGCAATAATTTTGACACTTTTAATCGAGCGATTATGCCAGATTTCTTCAAAAATACGATTTGCAAATCTAACCATCATGATATTTTGAATCATTTCTTTTCCAAGATAATGATCGATTCGATAAATTTGCTTTTCATCAAAGTAGTTCCAAAGCATTTCACTAATATTTTTAGCACTTTCTAAGTCATGCCCAAATGGTTTTTCAAAGATAATCGATTGATTGATATTTCCAATCGTTACAAGCTTGGATTCATTGATATTTTTAGAAACGATAGGAAACAATTCGGGTCCGATAGCAAGATAAAAAAGTTCCCTAGTATTTTCATGCTTATGACATTTTATTTTCTCAACCAACTCTTTATAATCACTTAAATTTGTGATTTCTATTTGATGATATTCAACAATCTTTTCTAAAGTCTTTACATCCAGTTTTGCTGATGATGTTTCCTTCATATATTCAAGATAAGAATTGGTATCATAGTCTCTTCTTCCAAGCGCTACAATCATCATCTGATCTGTGATTTTTTTTCTTTTATATAGCTTTGCTAGCGCTGGTAGTAATTTTCTAGAAGTCAAATCACCAGTAGCCCCAAAGATGGTTATTATTAGATCCTTCATTATTTTTTATAAACGGCGTGACCACCGAATTCCTTTCTCATCGCTGCAACAACCTTTTCACCAAACAAATGCTCATCTTTAGATTTGTATCTAGCATATAAAGCTTGTGTGATGACTGGTAGTGAGACTTTGTATTTGAGCGCTTCTTCAATCATCCACATTCCTTCACCTGAATCATCGACTCTTCCTTGAATTGTAGAAAGCTTAGGATCATTTGAGAATGCGTGATGAATATAGCCTATTAATGCAGATTCAATGATAGAACCGTGGTTCCACATTTTCGCAATCTTCTCGTAATCGAGTTCAAATGGAGATGCTTCTAATAAATCAAATCCTTCTCCAATCGCTTGCATCATTCCATATTCAATGCCATTATGAACCATTTTAACAAAATGACCAGAACCAGGTTTACCTACATAAGAATAGCCATCTTTAACTGATAAGTCTAAAAATAATGGTTCAAGATAACGAACAACATCCTTATCTCCACCAGCCATTAAGCATGCTCCATGTCTAGCACCATAGGTACCACCGCTAGTTCCTAAATCAATAAAATCAATTCCTTTACCCTTGAGTAAATGAAATCTTTTGATGGATATATTGAAATTTGAGTTTCCTGCATCAACAATGATATCCGTAGGAATCAAATGTGGTAAGACTTGCTCAATCACAGAATCCACAACTTGGTTTGGAATAAATAATAAAACGACTAATCTTTCATTGCCATCACGCTTCAAAAAATCAGACAAATTATCAATTGACTTCAATCCATTCGATTCAAATTCTAATCTTGCTTTTTCGCTCACATCGTATCCTAATACTTCATGACCATGATCAGTCAAATTTAACGCGATGTTCGTACCCATTTTGCCAAGACCTATAAGTTTAATTTTCATTGTTTTTTTCTCCTTTAAATATTTAAGATTGATTATCCCAAGCATGCCATAAAAAATGAGCAACAATGGAGCGATAAGGACTCCAATTTAAACTAATTTCCTCAATCTCTTGATTGGTTAAATCTGGTAATTCATATACTTTTTTGACTGCATTCCTTAATCCTAAATCTAGAACTGAAAATACATCTTCTCTACCTAATGAAAACATTAAAAACATTTGCGCGCTCCAAACGCCAATTCCTTTAATTTGAACGAGCATCTCAATAATCTTTTCATTGGATAGATGATCTAAATCCGAAAGGTCAACAGTCTTTGATATCACACATTCAGCTAAAGACTTTAGGTACTTTATTTTTGGATAGGAAAGTCCAATCCCTCTCAGCTCAACCTCATCTGCACTTTTAATTTTTTCTGGTGTGATTTCATCCAAGAAAAGTATTAATAGTCTCTTATAAATAACAGCTGCTACCTTAGATGACAACTGCTGAGCGATAATTACACCAGCAAGGGACTGAAAATAGTTCTCCTCAATTGGAACGCTGATCTCTTCTTTTCTAGCAAATAGTTTTTCTAGTATCGGATCCTTTTTGATTAGATAGCGAACAGCATCTGAATTTTGATGATATTTGATGACTTTCATATAAACCTCTTTCATCATGATAATTATATCATGTACAAATAAGAAAAGTTGAATGATTCAATCTTAATAATGACTTAAAACTATTTTACTCTATTTTATTTGACTTTCAAAGTAAAAGAACTATAATCATATTTAAATGGAGGTTATTTCTTATGGACACTTTAATGATTCTATTACTTATTTTCGGTTCTTTACTTTCAGTATTTTTATTTTACTATTTGATAAAGTCAAACAAAAAATACTTATTACCAACTTTAGTTTTTGTTTTATTCGGTTTATTAATGATTCTACTTTCACAAAGTGTAGATACTGGTGGTGGCTTTCTTGATGTCATCTATATGCTCTTTGGAATACTTTCTATTTTTACTGGTATCATTGCTGGAATAATCATTTTAGCAGTTCGAGCTAGTCAAAGAAATAAGAAATAATGTAAGCTTATTATATTTTTTACATTCTAAATGGTAAAATATAGGTAATACTTTAAAGGATGTGTCGATATGGAAAAACAAAATTATACATCAATTCGAAATGTAATCTACGCCAAACATGGAATGATAGCTACCTCTGAACCTCAAGCAGCGCAAGCAGGACTAGATATCCTAAAAAAGGGTGGTAATGCCATTGATGCTGCAATTGCTGTTGCTGCTTGCTTAACAGTAACTGAACCGACATCAAATGGAATTGGTGGCGATAATTTTGCATTGATCTGGCATAACCATAAGCTTCATGGATTAAACTCAAGTGGTCATGCACCAAATCTACTCTCACTTTCTGAACTCAAGAAAAGAGGAGTTAAGGAAATACCTAAATATGGATTTATTCCAATTACTGTTCCAGGTGCAGTTGCAGGTTGGGCTGAAATGTCTAGAAGATTTGGAAAACTATCCTTAAAGGATTGCTTAAAGCCAGCAATCGATTATGCAAGAAATGGATTTGCAGTTTCAAAAACCGTTGCATATTATTGGAAAGCTGCAAATCAAATCTATCAAAAACAATTTAAACATGAGATGTTTCAATATTGGTTCGATACGTTTACTAAAGATTTATCCATACCAAAAGCAGGTGATATTTGGACTTTCAAAGACCACGCTTATACACTTGAAGAAATTGGTGAAACTATTGGCCAATCATTTTATAGAGGTCGAATCGCTGATGAAATTGATGCATATTCGAAAAAATATGATGGCTTTATTAGAAAATCCGATTTAGAATCCTTTAAGCCTGAATGGGTCGAACCTATTTCTAGTAGCTATAGAGGATATAACGTATGGGAAATTCCACCCAATGGGCAGGGTATCGTTGCCTTAATGGCTTTAAATATTGCTGAGAACTTTTCTTTCAAGGATAAAGAATTGATTTCTACTTATCATACACAAATTGAAGCATTAAAGCTTGCATTTGCAGATGGTTTTCAATATGTTGGTGATATCAAAAATATGAAAACATCGACTCAATCTTTACTCTCTAAAACCTATGCTTGGAAACGATCTAAAGAAATCACTAAGGATGCAATGGATCCTAAATGTGGAAAACCGATTGGTAGTGGCACTGTTTATTTAGCAACCGCTGATGAAGATGGTAATATGGTCTCAATGATTCAAAGTAACTACATGGGATTTGGATCCGGACTTGTCGTTCCTCATACAGGAATAGCATTACACAATCGAGGACATAATTTTTCACTAGATTCTACTTCAGTCAATGCACTCGCACCCAATAAAAAACCATTTCACACCATCATTCCAGGCTTTTTAACTAAAGGTAGAGAAGCCATTGGACCATTTGGTGTAATGGGTGGTTTTATGCAGCCACAAGGTCACTTGCAGGTCATTATGAATATGCTTGATTTCGGATTAGATCCTCAAGAAGCATTAGATGCACCAAGATGGCAATGGATTGAGGGCAAAAAAGTTTTAGTCGAACCCGAAATACCTCATAAGATAGTTCAAGGCTTAATCAAGAAAGGTCATGAAATCGTTGTTGAGCCAAATAGAGGAACCTTCGGTAGAGGACAAATCATTTTAAGAAATCCTATAACTGGAGTTTATACTGGTGGTACAGAAAAAAGAGCTGATGGTACAATCGCATCCTACTAAAAAAAATAAGACTTCTGCGGAAGTCTTTTTGTTAGCTTTTTTTAAGTTTATGCAATCTAAATGGTAGGATGAATAATCCTAGTAATAAAAAGATTGGGTAGAGTATCATTGTCAAAAGAGGAATTAAAATCTCATTTAAGATATTACTCTTTTTAACGTGTTTAAACGTTAAAGTCTCTTTAAGCAAGCCTAAGGATATTCCCATCGAATTGGTCATTGTGATGACTTCACAAGCAGATAAAATAGCCTTTGCTTTATACTTTCCATACTTCTCAATTAGCTTATTGTAAAACTCCGGATCTATTTTCTCTTTATTAAATGCATAATCTTTAGCAAAAAGGACTGCTATACTTTCCTCAGCTGGAACATTTTCTAAATCTCCTGCAAGTAATTCTTTGATTTCAATATCTGTCATTCCACCATTCAAAGCTAATTTTGTATGTACATAAGAACAGAGCACACAACCATTGACTTCGGTAACAGCAAGCATGATTCTTTCTTTGAGTTTGAAGTTCATTGCTTTCTTCTTTTTTAAACTCTTCAGTGTTAGAAAGCCTAAAGCAGCTCGATAGACTATTGGAATGTGTTCGAACACATTATATTTTCTTTTTTCATATTTATTCATCATTACACCTCACATATAGTTTAGCATGTAGACTTGTTTTAGCTTCCTAGCATGCTTCTCTTTAAAGTGGATTTTAGCTTGAAAACGTACGCATTGTTTAGATATAACAAATAGTGAACCAATCGTTTCAAATTGAATTCATCATCAGCAAACAGTAGTCTCGCAAGAATTGAATTGAATATCATAATTATTTCATGTATAATCATTTTGGACAGGAGGTTTTATCCTTGAATATACTTATTGACCGCTTTATCCATAAACTGATTACTTTTTCTACTCCTCAAGAACCCATTTGGAATATTGAATCCATTAAAGCAGGAAAGGAACCCCATTGGAACTATATAGATGGGTGTATGATGACCTCATTAATTGAACTTTATAAAGAAACTAATGATTCAAAATATATCGATTTTGTCCATCAATTTCTAGATTATTATGTTTTTGAAGATGGTACAATTCGAGGATATGATATCAACAATTATAATGTCGATGATATATGCGAAAGTAGAGTTCTATTTGATTTGTACAATATAACAAAGGATGAGAAATATTTAAAAGCTATTGAATTTACCTATACCCATATCCAAACACAACCAAGAACTGATGATGGTAATTTTTGGCATAAAAAAATCTATCCAAACCAGGTTTGGTTAGATGGACTCTTTATGGCACAGCCCTTTTACACAAGATATGAAACAGAACTCAATCACAAAAAGAATTACGACGATATCATCAACCAATTCAACAATGTTAGAAAATTCATGTTTAACGAAGATAAAAAACTTTATTATCATGGATATGATTCTAAAAGAACAATATTTTGGGCAAATAAAGAAACAGGTTTATCTAAAAACTTTTGGTTAAGAGCAATTGGATGGTTTGTTGTAGCAATCGTAGATGTAGCAAGCTATATGAAAGATGACGCAGCTAAAAAAGAATTCTTCTCCCCACTGCTTCAAGAGATTATAAATGGACTTCTCCAATATCAAGATCAAGAATCCAAGCTTTTCTATCAAGTCGTCGATTTAGGAAATAGATCAGAAAACTATCTAGAAGCATCTGGTAGTGCACTTGTTAGTTACGCAATTCTTAAAGGAACTAGACTCGGTTTACTTGACTCTTCCTATGAGCGTATTGGACTAGAAATATTTGATGGAATAACAAAAAAATATCTAACTGAAAAAAATGGTGATTTAAATCTTGGTGGCATTTGTCTAGTTGCAGGTCTTGGACCAGAGCATAATCTAAGACGCGATGGAACATTCGAGTATTATATATCAGAACCTATCGTAGAAAACGATGCAAAAGGGGTAGGACCTCTCATTATGGCTTACACAGAAGTCATAAAGACAAGTAAAAAATAATATGATACTAAAGAAAAAAGGACTGAGTCCTTTTTTTATCTTTTGTTTCCCATAAAGAAAACTGCAATCGTTCCTGGTCCTGAATGTGCACCAATAACTGGTCCAATGGTATTGTATATAATTTCTTTAACCTTATATTTTTCTTGAATCAGTGTCCCAACTTTTTTAGCTTCCTCTAAACAATCACCATGTGAAATAAATAGTGTCTGTTTTTCTGGTTCAGTGATTTTTTCTTTCACTAATTCAACCATAGATTCTAACGAAAATTCTCTTCCACGAGCTTTTTTGAGAGGTACTAACTTACCTTCATCTGATACATGAAGGATTGGTTTAATCTTCAAGAGTGAACCAAGGAATGCTTGTGTATCACTTAAGCGTCCACCACGCTTTAAAGTGCCTAGATCATCCACAGTAAATAGGTGACAAAGCTTTAGTTTATTATCATTTAACCATTTTTTAATCTCTTCTATCGTTGAACCTTTTTTTCTCATTTGATCTGCATACCAAATCAAAAGACCTTGTCCCATCGATGCAGCAAGTGTATCAACGACATGAATGTTTGAATTTGGATATTGTTCCTTCAATTCCTCTGAGGCAACCAAAGACGATTGATAGGTTCCACTGAGTGCGGATGAAAATGCGATATAAAGAACTTCTTCCCCAGATTTGGCATAAGGCTCAAAAAACTCTAGAAAAGTTCCTACATTGACTAAGGATGTTTTCGCGATTTTTTTGTTTCTTAGCATTTGATAAAAATCTTTAATTTTTAATTCTCTTTCATCTGGGTAATGTAGGTAAGATTTACCTTCAATTTCTACTGATAGTGGTACAATTTTTAAATCCATTGCTAAAACAAAATCATTTGGTAAATCTGAACAAGAATCTGTGACAAAAATCATAATATACCCTCCGTTTTTTTGATTAAAAGTACATGTCAAAGTTAAAGAACAACTCTTTAATTCCAGTAATCGTAAATGTGATACCAATGAACATACACATCAGATGAATCAGTGTGAACTCTCTTTTCCAAATGATTGTATATAACCCAATTATTGTCCCGATAAATGATGATATCCATCCTACACCAATCATAATTGAAAGCGATATATAAAACCACCGCACAAGAAAGTCAAGATTCACGTAAATCTCATCTAGAAAAGCAATAAGCATTAAATAAAGTATGCAGACTCCAATCAGCATCGTTGATAATATGCTATATTTTGTTTTAGGGAGGAAATTCGAGTTCATAATACCTCCAAAATACATAACTTATGTTTATTATACAATGATTTTGATTTTCATTAAAGAAAATGGTCACGATTTTACAAAAGCAAAATCGTGAAACCATTTTTTATATAACACGAATTCGAATAATACCATCCATATTTTGAATGGATTCCATCATTTCTTTAGTGAGTTCATCACGTAGGTCGACAATGGTATATCCATATTTTAAGTTTTTTCGATCCATACATTGCATTACATCTTTTTTGGCAAAATAGGGATGAAGTTTATCATGCAAATCTATTTTTGCATCATATAAAATGGTTACTCTTTGACTACCCTTTTTACTTCCGACACTTAAATCTGGAAAGTTAACGGAATTTACGATATTTCCATTTTCAATAAAATCAACGATTTGGTTAGCTGCCATGAAGGCACAATTTTCTTCAGCTTCTTCAGTCGACGCACCAAGATGAGGAATAGCGATAACTCCATCCATCTTCGCTGTAACATCATTTGGAAAATCAGTTACATATTTCCTTACTTTTTTGGATGCAATTGCATCTTTTAAATCGTTGTCATTTACTAAAGCATCTCTTGCAAAGTTGATGATAATAACTCCATCTTTCATTTGATTGAAAGCTTCTTTATTGATCATCTGCTTTGTGTCAGGAGATAGTGGTAAGTTTAAGCTAATAAAATCACAATGTGGATATAATTCTTCTTTTGTTTGAACTAAAATCATGTCTTTTGGAAGATTTTCATCTTTTAAAGATTCTAAATTTCTTTTGGTTCCATAAACCTTCATTCCAAGTGCATGACATGCTTTCGCAAGCATAATACCAATCGCTCCAAGACCGATAATACCTATGGTTTTATTGAATATTTCAGTACCACCAAATTGTGCTTTAACCTTTTCAACGGTTTTTGCAATCTCAGGTGTATCTTGATTAGCATCGATCCAGCTCATACCACCCTTTATATCTCTAGATGCTAGAAGCATGCCAGCAATCGATAATTCTTTAACTGCATTTGCATTTGCCCCTGGTGTATTAAAGCAGACAACACCCTTTTTTGCATAATCATCTAAAGGTATGTTATTGACTCCTGCACCTGCTCTTGCAACAGCTAAAACTGAATCACTGAGTTCTATTTCATGCATTGAAGCACTTCTAACTAATACCGCATCTGCTTGACTGATATCTGCGCATAGTTCATAATGAGTGGGTAGTACATTTAGACCAGCTTTTGATATAGGATTTAGGCAATGTATTTTTCTCATGATTAAACCCTATTTCTCTCTTCAAAATCCTTCATGAAATGAACCAATGCTGCTATACCTTCAGTAGGCATTGCATTATAAATGGATGCTCTCATCCCACCTACAGAACGGTGACCCTTTAGATTATCAAAACCTAAAGCTTTTGCTTCTTTGATAAATTTCTCATCTAATTCAGGAGATGTTGATTTGAAACAAACGTTCATCAGTGATCTAGATTTCTTTTCAACTGTACCAAAAAACATTTGACTTTGATCTAAATAGTCATAGATTAGGTTCGCTTTATGAATATTGATTTTATGAATAGCTTCTAATCCTCCTAAATTTAACAACCATTTAAAGACCTTACCACATAGATATATTCCATAGGTAGGAGGAGTGTTATACATGGATTGATTTTCAGCATGAATGTCATATCTTAGCATAATTGGCACATAATTTTCTAAATCTTTTGTTATTAAATCTTCACGAATAATAACAATAACAGTTCCAGCTGGTCCAACATTTTTTTGAGCACCAGCAAAAATGATTCCATACTGAGTGACATCAATTGGTTCAGAAAGAAAGCATGAGGATGCATCAGAAACTAAAACCTTACCTTTAGTATTTGGTAAATCATAAAACTTAGTTCCATAAATGGTATTGTTGTCACACATGAACACATAGTCTGCTTCAGGTGTAATCTTAAGATTAGAAACATCAGGAATATAGGAAAACATCTTATCTTCAGATGAAGCAATTCGATTCACCTTACCATATTTTTCTGCTTCCTCTGCTGCCTTTTTAGCCCAATGTCCTGAGATAATGTAATCTGCAGTTTTATTTTTCATTAAGTTCATGGGAATCATTGAAAATTGGGTAGTTGCACCACCTTGTAGAAATAATACCTTGTAGTTTTCTGGGATGTTTAATAGCTTTCTTAAATCACTTTCTGCATCATCAATAATGGTTTGATATGTTTTTGATCGATGACTCATTTCCATCACTGACATACCACTATTTTGGTAATCAAGCATTTCTGCTGCCGCCTCTTTTAAGACATCCTCAGGTAATATCGCTGGTCCTGCTGAGAAATTATATACTCTTTTCATATTTTTAAATCTCCTTTCGGTTTTTGAATTGTTATAAATCTTGATTCTAAATAATATCGTTTCGCAGTAGCACATCCCATCGAAAATGATTTTCTAGGTAGTACTTTGCCAGATTGCACAAATGGAAATAAATCCTTCTTTTCAATTGTAGGCATTTTGATTCCTATGCTTCCTGGATTGCTATTGCAAACTTGAATCAATTCTTCCTCACCATGAATGTAATCGATTGTCGTTTTTTTATGCTTTGATAAATAATCATCGATAAATGATTGAATTTGCTCATATGCATCAGCTGTATTTTTTGGAATAAAAAACTGCTGCTCACCAATCTCACTTGTGTATACCCAAGTATCTTTTTCTTTATCGACTGCATGAAACAAATCTATTAAAAAACTCTTATCAGAATTGAATAGAACACGATGGATTCCTTCAAATTGTAAACCTGGATCATAAATGTTAACAACTTCAACCATTGCATAACGTGCAGGATGATTGTCTTGATCAGCGATTGAAAGATTAACTTTTAATTCTTGCCAATGCGCTTTTGCAGTTGCAAGACTATGATTACCATCTCCAACGATAAAAAGCATAGGATCGTTTGTATCTTCGATTAACTTATAAAATTCTTCAATGATTTCATCACAATCTTTGATTTGGTAGCCTCTTAGATGTCCCCCCATCATATTCAATACAAAATCATATTTTTTTACAAAAGAATCTTTCTTTTCAAATAATCTTTCGATGATATGATGCTTATCATCATTCATGAGTAACATCACATGAGAAAGCTCAAGTGGTGCATTTTTTCTTATTCTCACGCGAGGTGGAATACGCTCAATAATCGTTTTTTCTGTTGTACGAATCAGTGGTTTGGAACCTTCTTTATAATCATAATTTTCTAAATCAATTGCTAAAATTAAACCCAACCTTCTGTTTTTTAAATCGATAGATCTTTCAATTAGCATCATCGACTTTCCAATCGATTCCAACACATCACTAGATAAATAGTGATTCATTGTGTAATTGATCGTTTCAATCATCTGATCGTCCATTTGTTCAAGATAGACTTCAGGTAAAATCATATTGTAAGTCGATGGCGCATCGTCAATATAGCGCTTCAGTTCCTTCCAATATGATGGTTGACTTGTGAACTGGTCACAAGCAACGACTGCCCACTTTGAAAGATCAATAGACCTTTTTGGAAGTAGCATTTCTGGTAAATGAATTGGCTTTTGTTTCTCGTTTAGAGGCATAAAAATAACTCCCTTTTCCTTTCCTAGAGCTTTATGTAGATTTTCGTTGATTCAATTGGTAATAATTTATTCTCGAATTGAAACATCATCGAATTTGTTTTCCCCATTTTGGTGATTTTATACCATTGATAAGGTAGTATGACATACTAAAAAACAGATAAGAAACGAGTAATGCTTGACTATTTTCATTGTAACATGAAAGCGCTTTTATAGCAAGTTAAAGAAATCAAAAAAAACATGAATTTTCTCATGTTTTTTAGAAGTAGAATTGAAATTAATGATTGTTTAATTGGACTGTGATACCTTAAATTCTGGATCAAATGCTTTATTTAAAGCTCTATTGAATAGTTGATTGATTAAATCATGGTCATAATATTGAAAATTTTCGCTGAAGTCAGGCATCGTTTCATTTTCTCCAACATAAGAAATAAAGATTCCAGTACTTTGAGTTGATATAAAATGGATTTTATTCACGTCATATAGAATGCTTTTGTATGCCTCATAAGGAATTCGCTCATGATCAGTAATATAAATACTATTTAAATTGACTTGCTCAATATACCATTTCGATTGTTCCTCAGATTCTAGTAAAACTATAATGTCTGTACCCTCTATATTTTGATAGCTAACTTCTTTTGGATTCGTTGTTTCATCAACAACTAAAGTAAAAAACTCGTTTCCTATTAGAATATATTTAGCATAATATCTAACCCATTCACCATCCACTAGCTTTTCAATATTTGGATTATCTTCATCAAACTCATCATAAACATTGACCTCTGCCCATATGCTTGGCAAGGCATAAACTGTTAGGAAAAATGAGTTAGGATTGTTTGGTGAAGAGCTTAAGTAATCAAATGAACCTTGAGCAACATGATCTTCATCCACCAATCCATAGCCAACAGGATGCGAAACAAAACTCGTTTCTGACTGACATCCAGAAATGAATATAACTCCTAGTAATAAAAAAATTATCCATAAAGATTTTTTCATCGTTCCACCCCTTTATTGCAATAATCTTATCATAATTTTTATAAAAAATTACATTTTTATCTAAAGTTAACAAAAAAAGTGAGAATTTCTCACTTTGATTATGGATATAAATCATCTAGTACTTCTTTTAACAAAGTTGGTCGATTGGTCATGATGCCATCTGCACCATTATGGATTAATCGTCTCATTTCATCCGGATCATCAATGGTCCAGTAATGAACTGCAATATTATGTCGATGTGCGTTTTTTATGAGCCTTTTTGTAGAAAGACTAAGGCCATATTGTTCAACTGGTAATTGTAAGACATGTACTTGATCCCTATAGAAAAAACTAAGTCCAGTTAAATAGAGCGCATAATACTCAATCACTGATTTGGTTTCTGGAGAAACCATGAGTTCTTTGTATTCATTTTCCTTGATTTCCAACATTTTTTGAAAAATCTCTTCATGAAATGATGCTAATACAATTCTTCCAAAAGTGTTATAGTCATCATCAAGTAGGTCCATCAGCTCAACAACTTTTAATAATGCATCAATTCCAATTTCATCATATTGTTTAATTTCAACATTGATGAAGTTATTAGGAAATGATGTTATCAATTCTTCTAATGTTGTGACTAAGAATTTGGAATCATGTCTCGGTGTAACTCCATCCGGATAAGTTATATCTAAAGGAGTCACACTTTCACCTATATAATTTTTATATGGCTTTAATATTCCTGAAACATTAAAACCATTTGAATTGGGAGAAACATCATTATGATAACTAAAATCTATTTCTTGATTGACTAAATCACTATAGTTGGTTTCAATAATTAAAGCATTGGTTAATGTTGTTTTTCGATCAAGTGTGGTATCGTGAGACAAAATAATGACTCCATCTTTTGTTAAGCTCACATCGGTTTCCATCATCACATTTGAATCTATTGAATATGCATGATAAAAAGCTTCCAAAGTATTATCTGGAAACTCGTGATTACCACCACCATGAGCAATTAAATAAGGTCTTTCTCCTGATTCAATCTTTAACGGATTATCTCCATTTGCATTATCTGGCTTTGGTAATAAAACCAATACAACATAGATTAATAATAAAGCAATAAATATCTTTTTAACTAGTCCGATTTTTTTCATGTAATTCACCCTTAAATTGTTTTTTAAACTAAAACCCCTTGATTAACATCTTTTTCTATCTTCTTTTTTTGTTCTAAAGCAAATACCCAAATCAATAATAAGACACCTATGATAAATGATATTCCACTGAAATCAAATAATACAAGTGGTTTTAAGCTGTAAAGGTATCCACCTAAAAGTGGGCCAAGTACCATCCCAAAAGATACAAAGGATTGTCTAAGACCCATAATACTACCGTATTTATTATTTGTCGCGTGTTTTGCAATATAGCTTTGTTCAAGTGGTTGATAGATTGTTTTTAGCACGACATAGATCATAAAGACTGTATACATAATCAGTAGAAAGTTGCTTGCTCTAAATGAATAGAAAATAATCCCTGCACTTATTAAATGAATCACACCGATCAAAAGTAATTGTTTTTTAAACCTTGCGAAGTATGGAACTAAGAAAATACTCGAAATTAACGAAACAATGCCTGTAACCATTACAAATGTCCCTAATTGTTGTGGGTTATAAAGTAATTGATCAAAATAGACATCCAGATATTTAGATACATTGATACTGCCTATCGTCATAAAAGTGAGTGATATCAAAAAGATGAGTAAGGATTTATCAATTTTAGTGATTTCCTTTAATCCTGCAATCATCGAGGGCTTCTTCATCGATGAAACCATTTTTTCCTGTCCTTGAATCAAAATAACTGTTGAAATAGTATATAAAATATTTAGAATGACTTGAATGACAAATATAATTCTTAAATCTGATGTTCCTAGAAAATTAACCATGGTTGGATTGGTCGATAAGAATCCTCCAATCCAATATCCTAAGGAAGCACCTAGTGTAGAGGATGCAGCAGCAAATGCTAAATGCTTAGCACGGTCTTTTAGCTCAGATAATAAAATAATTTGAGATGTCATAATCGTTAATGCACTACCAACTCCAAAACCTGCAATAAATCTAAAAATGACCATCAGTGTCGCATTTCCTGCATAGGCAAAAAAGAACTGGCCAATACTATATATGGATAGACCAAGAGCAATATATAATTTTCTTCTTCCCTGATCCCCTAATATGCCCCATATTGGAGATCCTATCATTAATCCAAGACTCATTGCTGCAAAAAAAACACCAAACATAAAATCAGGTATTTCTAGTCCTCTAACGAATGCCGGAGTTACAGGATGCCCTAAATTATGAACTATACCTTGGATAAAGAAAAATATAATAAATAAGTAAATTGCTCGTTTCATGTTTTCCTCCAAAATGCCTTACTATTATTATATATGACTTGTTTGATTTCTACATTATAATGTGAAAAATAAAAGTCAAATGGAGGCGTATAATTTGACTTATCATCAAAAAAGTTGTGTTATAGAAGTAGATTATATGAATAGACTATCAAGGAGGAGTAAAAAAATGAAAAAAGCAGAATACGATGTTTTAGGTATGCACTGTGTAAGTTGTTCAATGGGAATTTCAAATATTCTCAAAAAAACAAAAGGTGTATCCGAAGTCAATGTCGAACTTGGAAATAGCAAAGTCTTCATTACCTATGATGAGAATGCAGTGGATGATAAACTGATTGTCAATCAAGTTGCGAGATTAGGTTATAAAGCAGTTAAATCTAAAGAATTATAGAACAAAAGCAATGCGTTGGCATTGCTTTTTCTATATATACCTATGACTATACTTTTTTAACTCGCTTTATTCAAATTTTTCCCTAAAAGAATTTCGAGAACATCTTTAGCTGTATAGCTCAATTGTCCTGGCTTTAAAAAGCGAAGTACATACTTTAGATCATCACCTGCAGTTACCAAAGGAATTTCTTCTGTTCCATTTCTTCTCTTTTGACCCAATCCCATCGTAGAAACTAATCCATTACATAAGCATCTTCTACCTACGGTATCTTCTAGTTTTCCACCTTTTTTAACATAATCATCTACAGGTTCAGAAGGACAACGATACCCTATGTTTCCATTTTCTTTACGATACGCTTCTCTTAAATATCCTAAGTCACAAATTCTTTGACGCTTTTCAGCAGTCTCATGAATTCCATTCGTATCTTCAATTTCAACAACTTTAAATGGAAATCCGGTTGGAGATGCTAAGGGATCTGTTCTAACTCTTCCTAACCCTTTTTTAACAGCTTCTATAATACGTCTCTTCAATGATTTTTCCATACCTGATTCTTCACAGAATGCGAATGCAGTACCAACTTGAATGCCTGAAGCTCCAAGATTGGTTGCCATGATGTATTGCTCATGTGAACCATATCCACCAGCAAGGTAGAATGGAAGTCCAATATCTTGGATAGCTTTGAAGTCAACTTCATCCCTTACTCCATAAATAGGTTCTCCAAGTTCACTTAGTTGAAGCTTCCCACGAGGAGGAGCATTATGTCCACCTGCAATAGGCATTTCTACAATGAAACCATCTGGACTACCATATTGTGAACGTGATAAATGAAGAGCAAGAGGTGCAGAACTTACAATCGCTAAAAATCTAGGTCTCTTTAATTGAGGTAATGCTTCACCTTCAGCAAACTCCACTGGTGAGAATTTAGAATAAACTGTCTCATTTCCATCATCTTCTAGTACTTTGATTGGAAGACTTGAATTCTGATGATTGGAGAGCTCATCAATTACTTTTGGTATCCGAATTGGTATACCTGCACCCATAAGAATATAGTCAACATTTGCTAATAGTGCACCGTATATGGAAGGTAGTGTTGGTGTTTGAATCTTTTCTAATAAATTCATTCCTACAACTCCATCGTGTCCATATTTAGCCATATAAACTTCAACGAAACATGCCACCACAGTAAGTTCAAGCAAATCCTTTGAATACTCAATAGTAGGCATTGATACTGCTTTAAATCGGTCTTTATTTAGTTTTTCATCTGGAGATGGCGCATATTTTGTACGAATACGTTCTATCATTTTTGGAAATGGAAAGGCATCTAGTGCGCGATTCACATCGTCTTCATCCACTTTTTCCATAATTCTTCTCGCTAGCGTTAAAGCAACTGCTGTGCCTGAAATGACTCCAAGTTCACCTTCCATAGAAACAGTTCTTGCTAACTTCCAACTTGAGATACCTACACCCATGCCACCTTGGATAATTCTAGGGAAACTTTTCTTGCTCATGAGTTTGTACTTATATAAAGATTAGAATGGTATGCTTTTGAAACATTATGGTTTAAAGCTTTCAAAACTTTAGTGCTTTTTCTTTCTTTGATCATCATAATTCTCCTTTTTTATTTTTGTAGTATTCATCAACTACACTTTATATTTTTCCCACTGTAAGTATGTAACAGTGCATTTTTGTTTTCATAAAATATGATAAAGATAGGGTTATTTCCTTACTTTAAAAAAGTAATTACTATTATCTTACTACAATTACTTTGATGTTCAACTCTTTTTGCATATATTCTTTCATTCCTTTTCATGATTTATTTCAATTCGTTTAATAAGTAAACAATTTCATAAACTATCTATAAACATAATAAAAAAGACAAGACCAAATAAAATGGTTTTGCCTAATTGTTTTTATTCAGGCTGAAGTTCAGCCAATGCATCTATATCGACATCTTCATCATAGTCAATATTATCAAATTCAAACCCATTGATTTGATAGATATCCTTTAAGAATAGTTTAGTTCCCTTTAATTTTAGTAAGTCTTCATTAGAAATAGTTTCCATCATATGCACAGTTTCTTTTTGAATATTCTCTTCCATTTCAAGATGATCCACACGAATACGATTTTGACTATCAACAATACGTTTATTTCCATAAATCATGTCTCTAAATAATCTATATTTATGTTCAAGAATAGACTCATGTACTCCTTTTCGTACCATCACATCATATAAACATGATATATAATTTGTCATTGAAGGAATATACACGCTTGCTTTAGTTGCTACTGCTTTACTAGATGAGATGAGTGCTTCCCCTTGGTATTTTTTTTGCATAAGTTCATTCATCAACACTGCGTGATGTTCTAGATCTTCTTTTGCTTTACCAACAGTTCCACCACGATATATTTTTTCTGTAGTAGGTCCACCTACATAGGTATAAGAAATAGTCTTTGCTTGAGGGTTTAGTAAATCATGTTGATTAAGCATCCATATCCAATCATGCCAATCAGAACCACCCATGACATAAACTGTATCTTTAACTTCCTGCTCTGTTGCTGAAGTGACAGTTAATTCCTTGACTTCTAAATCGAGTATATCAATTGTTTTACCTTGAGCTTCCTCACCAATTGTTTTTATGTGAGATTTGATAATTTCATTGGTTTCATAATTCAGTCTTCCACCAGAGGCTAGAGAATAAATGACTAAATCGAATTTCCCCATATGCTTCTTAGCGAAGTCAACTACATTCTCTTTCATTTCTTTGGAGAAAGCATCTCCAATAAAGTCTTTATGAATGTTACCTGTTTCTTTAGCAAATTCTTGGAAATAAATATTATTCCACCAGCCTGAAGTACCAGTCTTTTTAGCTTTAGGTGCAGATTCATAAGATACATTGAGCGTGTTTGATCCAGCACCGAATGCTAATGCAATTCGTGATGCCAGTCCATACCCTGAGGAACCACCGATAATTAATACATTTTTAGGTCCTTTGAATGAATCAAAGGTTTTAGCTTGTTGAATTTGGTTGAATACGTTTTGTCTACAACCATATGGATGACAATTGGTGAAGAAATT